>VGHX01000025.1 GCA_016868055.1 Betaproteobacteria bacterium | reverse complement strand
CGCGTGACCGAATTATTGGGTCCGGTGGTGGGTGAGGCTGCGATTCAGGCGCAGGTGAACCTCACTATGGATTACACCGTGATCGAGACTACGACTGAGGATTTTGATGATAAGGACAAGGGCGTCAAGCCGCGTTCCGAGGCATTGACCACCGAGCGCAAGTACAAGCTGGATCCAGAGGGTATTCCCGGCTCGCTGACGAACTCGCCGCCGCCCGATGCTGATCTCACCAAGAACACCAACACCGACGAAAAGAAGCCGGCGACCAATGAAATCGTCACGACCCGTTCGACCCGTAACTTCGAGATGGATCGGCAGGTTCGTCACACCAAGAATTCGCCGGGCACGATCTCCCGTATTACTGTGGCGGTGGTGGTGGCTGAACGTCCTGCACCGCCATCAGCGGACGGCAAGCCGCTCGCTCCGGGCGCGCCGACCACGATTCCGTATACCCAGCAAGAACTGGATCGGATGTTGAACCTGGTGCGTAGCGCTGTTGGTTACAACGAAGAGCGCGGCGACGTTGTCACAGTGGCACCGGCACGTTTCGAGACGCTGGCACCGGAGCCACCGAAGCCCTGGTATGCCGATCCGGACATCCAGAACGTGATTAAAATCGCTGTGGCTGCTTTCGTGATCACCGTGTTCCTGCTCGCTGTGGTGCGTCCGATGGTGAAAGGCCCGACCATTAACCAGCAGATCATGCCGCCGTACGGCCCGACGCCAGAAGAGGTCAAGCAGATTGAGGCCAAAGCCGCCGAAGAGGCCAAGGCCCAGCTTGAGAACCAGCTGGCTGAAGAGGCCAAGGCCGAAGAAGAAGCGCAAGCCGCTGCCGAGGAGCTGGCCGCAGAAGAAGCGCGCATCGCTGAAGAGGCCGAGCAGTATGCTGCTGCAGAAGCCGCAGCGGTTGCCGAGGCCGCTGCCGCTGAGGCAGCCGAAGGCGAGGACGGTGAGTTTGATGAAGACCAGCTCGAGCTGGAAGATGGCGAGAGCCTGGACGAGCTGCGTGCCCGCATGCAAGCGATGAAGCCGAAAAAACCGACCTTCTCCGCTGAAATGCTGGACACCGCTAACAGCTATGATGACAAAGTCGCGCTGATCCGCATGTTAGTGGCGCAAGAGTCTGGCCGGGTGGCGCTGGTCTTGAAGAACATGGTCCGCAACTAAAGCGGCTTACTAACCCAGAACTGGAACTATCATGGCAGACGATCAAAAAGTTGAACAGAAAGCAGCAGAGCAGCCGACCGAAGATCTTGAGGCGCTAAAAAACAAACACAAGCCGAAGAAAAAGAAGCCCACGATACCGGCCGACATGTTGTCAGATGCAAAAAGCTATGACGATAAGCTGATGCTGGTTAAACTCCTCACCGAGAAAGAAAAAGGCCGCGTGGTCCTGATGGTGAAGAATATGTTGCGCGGTATAAGCGACGCAAAAAAGAAATAATCGGTTTCATATAAAGGAAAGCAGCAAACGAGGTACACCATGGCAGACAACACAACAACTACATCCATGTCGGACGAGCTTAAGCGAGAGCTGGCCGAGATTACCAACGTACAGCGCGCTGCTGTGCTGATGCTGCTGCTTGGCGAAGACCTGGCCTCCAACATCATTAGCTACCTTGATCCGAAAGAAGTACAAGAGCTGGGCGCAGCGATGGTCTCGGTTGCCGACATGTCGCAAGACGCGGTGAACGTAGTGCTTGATGAGTTTGTTGATATGCTCAAGAAGCAGACCAGCCTCTCGCTCGGTACGACTGAATATGTAGAGACCGTGCTTAAGCGCGCATTGGGTCCTGACAAAGCCGCATCAGTACTCTCGCGCATCATGCCGGGCCGCGCCAGCCGTGGTCTGGAGATTTTGCAGTGGATGGATGCACGCGCGATCGCTGAAATGATTCGTGGCGAGCACCCGCAGGTGACAGCAATTATTTTGTCGGTGCTGGAATCGGAAGTGGCTGCCGATGTGCTGGCCTTCTTGCCGGAAGAGTCGCGTGCCGAGGTAGTACAGCGTGTAGCCAGCCTCGATACGGTTCAGCCTTCTGCGATGGAAGAGCTTGAAACCATCATGAAGAAGCAGTTCTCGAATAATGCGTCGGCATCGTCGTCAAGCTTTGGTGGTGTTAAAGCTGCGGCGAAGATCATGAACTTCACCAAGGTCGAGTTGGAATCAGCGATTTTGCAAGGTGTGGGTCAGATTGATGAAGAGCTCGCATTGCGGATTCAAGACAATATGTTCAGCTTTGAAAATCTGGCTGCGGTGGATAACCGTGGTATCCAGGCGCTGATGCGTGCGGTCGAACCCGATATGCTGATGATTGCGCTGAAGGGCGCAACCGAAGAGGTCAAGAACAAGTTCCTCGACAACATGTCGAGCCGTGCGCGTGGCATGTTCGTCGACGACATGGAGGGCAAGGGCCCACTGCGTATGACCGAAGTGGAAGATGCGCAGAAGAAGATCATGCGTCAAGCCAGAAAGCTATCCGAGAAAGGCGAGCTGATCTTGGCATCGGGTGGAGCCGACTTTGTCTGAGGTGCGGTCCGCGCGCAAGCGCAATGCATGGCTGCCGAATCGCATGTTCGATCCGGCATCCAACCCGTTCGCTATTCAAAACCTGCTCGATCGAACCGCGCCGCCGTTCGTCGAGCAGCGCGACCAAATGCCCAAAGCCATATTTGGTGTCGACCCCTTGGCAGGCGGACGCGTTGCGGATGGCTTTGCACGCGACCATAGCCTGGATTTACCCGAAGATGATTCTGCGGTTGATGAGGTCATCGCTGATCCGTTTTCAGCGGATCATGATCTGCCTGCGCCAGCGTTTGCTGCCGAGGCGGCGAGCGAGATCGGTTCTGAATTCAGTGCCGAGTTCAATACCAAGTTGAATGCAGAGCATGATGTTCATTCAAATGCCGCAGCGCAGGGTGTTGAGGCAAATCCGGATGATGAGAACTTTGCCCGCGATGAGAGTGTGGCTGAGCAATCCCAACCCATACCCAGTGAGATTGAGGCGTTTGCCGCAGCAACGGACGCCATGGTTGCCGAGATTTCAGCGGCTGATCCCGTTACCGAAGTGGCAATTGACAACCTTGCTACGCTTGCTGACCAGGCTGGTAATGCGAATGAGACGGACGGCGCTATTGCGCAGACCGATATCGAAGCAGTAGCGAGCACGCAAGTCGCTGCTGAAGACGGTGTAGACAAGTATAAAGAAACTGCCTCAGCGCTGGCCACCGAGCCACATCTACTGTCCGAGACGCTATCAGCGCAGGCAGCCGAACTAATCGAAGATACTTTGCTTGATAACGAAGCAGTCGCAAAAAAAATTGAAGCAGTGCGTGCCGAGGCCTATGCGAAAGGTTTGGAAGTTGGTCGTGGCGAAGGTCGTGAAGCTGAGCGCCCAGTCGCGCATCAGCAGGGCTATGACGAAGGTTTAGCGGCTGGCCTGGAACAAGGCCGTGCCGAGACGCAGACCGATGAACAAAAACGTCAGCAAGCCGAGCATCAAGCCAAGCTGGATCAGTTGCAGTCGGTGATAGATCAGCTGCAGCAGCTGGCTTTTAACCCGGATGCCTTGTTCGAGCCCATGAAAAAATTCACCGTGCACCTGGCCGAGCAGCTGGTGCGTGGCGAGCTCACGCAAAGCCCGCAAGCGATATCGCGCTTGGTTGATAACGCGCTGCGCGAGCTGAATGCGGCTGGCGATAAAGCGGTAATCATTCATCTGCATCCAGAAGATCTGGAGTTGTATCGCCCTACCATTGAAAAATACGCCGACAGCTTGATTCTGCGTCCGGATAACCTGCTGGAACGCGGCAGCGTGCGTGTGTCACTCGACGGTAGTGTGGTGGAAGACCTGATGCAGCGTCGGGTTGATGGCGTTAAAAAATCGCTCTCGCAGGCCCCAACGCCCAGCTGGCGCACCGGCGGCAATCGCTTATCTGATCGGCTATCTGATCGGATTCAAACCGGCCAGCCTGTGGATGACGTCACCATTGTTGATAAGCCCGAAGCAGTAACCGACAAAGCCCTGGAGACGGCCGCACCGTCAGATGGTCATGCTTGATTATGCCGAGGTGGTTGATCATCTGATCGCGCACACGCGTGTGCCCCCCGCATGCCACACGGGTACACTGGTGCGTTTGATTGGCATGACCCTTGAAGCGCGCGGTGTCATGGCACCCCTTGGCGCCGTATGCGAACTAGAATCGATTAGCGGTAACCATAAAGCACAAGCAGAGGTGGTTGGCTTCAACGACCAAACCCTGTTTCTGATGCCGTTTACCGAGGCAGTGGGTATTGGCCCTGGTTCCACGGTTCGTGTGCTCACCAATTCTTCTGAAGCGAGTCTGGGCCCTGAGTTACTCGGGCGTGTGATTGATGCCTTTGGTGAGCCGCTGGATGGCGGCCCCAAACCGGATTGCAAAGATAAACTCGCCTTGCTGGGCCTGCCATTGAATCCGATGGAGCGTGGCCCGATTAATCAAGTACTCGATGTCGGTGTCAAAGCCATCAATGGTTTGTTGACGATGGGTCGTGGCCAACGTCTTGGTTTGGTCGCAGGCTCGGGCGTGGGTAAAAGCTCGTTGCTCGGTATGATCACGCGCAATACTGAAGCCGATGTCGTGGTGATTGGACTGATTGGTGAGCGCGGCCGCGAAGTGCAGGCCTTCATCAACGAGGTGCTCGGGCCCGAGGGTCGTACTAAATCCGTCGTCATTGCTTCGCCGGCCAATGTATCGCCCGTGATGCGGCTGAAGGCGACTCACTTGACGCACGTGATCGCAGAGTACTTCCGCGATCAGGGCAAGAATGTATTGATGCTGATGGATAGCCTAACGCGAGTCGCCCATGCGCAGCGCGAGATTGGTCTAGCGATCGGCGAACCCCCCGCCGCTAAAGGCTATCCGCCATCGGTGTTTGCACTGCTACCGAATTTAATTGAACGCACCGGTGTTGGTCGACATGGCTACGGCGCGATTACGGCAATCTATACCGTGCTCGCCGAGGGTGATGACGCGCAAGATCCTATTGTAGACATCGCACGTGCCTCGCTCGATGGGCAGGTGATGTTGTCGCGCAAGCTGGCCGATGCCGCGCATTATCCGGCGATTGATCTAAACGGTTCAATTTCTCGGGTGATGCAAGACTTGGTATCGCCGACTGACTTGAAAATGGCGAATCGTATTCGGCGACTGTGGTCGTTGTATCAGCAAAATGAAGATCTGATCTCTGTCGGCGCCTACGAGGCAGGCTCTAACCAGGAAATTGATCTGGCGATTGCAATGCGTGAGCGCATACAAATATTCCTGCAGCAGGATTTGCACGATGGGGTTGGCACTGAAAAGACCTGGCAGGGTATTCGTGAATTGGTCGGCGCCTGAACGGCGCTGAGATGATCATGAAACAAACCACCTGGACCGTGCTCGCTGAAAAAGCACAAGCTGCAGTGCGTGATGCGCAGGAACTGGTGAGTGAAGCGAGGCATCGGGTGGCCAAGCTTGAGCAAAGCCTTGCCCATCTTGATCAACTGCGTGACGACTACATCGTGCGCTACAACGAGGCGCAGAAAGAAGCGCACTCGATATCCGACACCATCACGTACCGAAAATTTTTTGAGCACTTGCGTGGTTTGCGTACCCGCGTTGAGGGTCAGCTGCAAGATGCCAGCCTGAAACTGGCCGACGCCAAGGCCGAGTTGGTGAAAGCGCTGCGGGAGCAGGCCAAAATGGACGCCATGGTCGAGCGCGATGAGCGTAATCAGGCGCTGGCTATCGCCAAGCAAGAGCAACGGGCGATGGATGAGGCGGGGCTGAGGCTGTTTAACGCGCGCTGATATCGGCCCTGTGTTTTGCCAAATTTTCAAGACCTATTTTGATGGTCTACGCCAACGGGCTCTTCGCGGAAAGTTATTGGAGGAGATCAGCTCATTACCACAACCAGCTGCACGATCAGCAAGATAACTACCGCCAGCCCCATCGTCGCCAGCGACCAGGTACCACTCAGTGGGCCACGCACACCGATAGCTGCGCTGACAACATTTGAAAACCTGCTTACCCACCTCTCCAGTGGTGAGCATAAGCCGATGATAGTGATGCGCCATTGAGCCAGCCAGCTCGCAGTGCCGGGTAGCGCTCTACGCCAAAACCAATCGGTATCGAGCGTAATGGTTGGCGTGCGTTTCAAGTAGCCCAGCAGTACAAAAAACGCCAAGCCAGAGAATAACAACAGCTGCAACTGTGCGATCACATGCCCTGCTGTGTAGGGCGCATAGTTCACTTCAAACGGCAGCAGCCGGTACAGCAGCTCTGGCCAAACACCGATCACGATACATAGCGCCGACAGAATCAGCATCGCCAAGCGCATGGAGAGTGCCGGCTCGGCAGGCCGCAAGCCGGAATCTTTTTGGAAGAATACAAACCACGGAAACTTGATACCTGCATAAAAAAACGTACCTGCTGACGCCGCTGTCATGAGCAGCCACACCCATAACAAGTGACCATCGGCCGCTGCTTGGGTCACCATCGACTTGGATACAAAACCTGACGTTAATGGGAACGATGAAATCGCCAACGCTCCAATGCAGGCACAGACCGTGGTCAGTGGCATGCTGTGAAACAGCCCGCCAAGCTCAGAGCACTTGCTTCGCGCCGTTTGCATCAACACCGCACCAGCCGACATCAGCAGTAGGGCCTTGTAAATAATGTGGGTGAAGGCGTGAGCGGCGGCACCATTGAGTGCCATCTCAGTGCCAATGCCAATACCCGCCACCATGAAGCCGACCTGGTTGACGATCGAGTAGGCAAGAATGCGACGCATATCGTTTTCGAGCAGCGCATAGACGATGCCGTAGAACACCATGAACAAGCCAATCCAGATCAGGATCTCATTACCTGGAAATCCGCGGATCAGCGTATACACAGCAGTCTTGGTAGTGAACGCCGACAAAAACACCGTGCCGCTCCACGAGGCTTCAGGGTAAGCGTCTGGTAACCATGCTGAAAAGGGCGGCGCGCCCGCGTTGACCAGCATGCCGGCGAGAATCAGAAGATTGGAAAGATTATCAGCGCGCATTGCGCTGAACTCGAGACCCGCACCAGATTGTACGTGTCCTGCTATGCCAGCAAATAACAAAACGCCGCCCAAGATATGGATCAGTATGTAGCGCTGCGCAGCGCGTCCGCTGGCGGTTGTACCACTACTCCACAGTACCAAGCTCGAGCCGATCGCCATCAGCTCCCAAAACACAAATAGCGTGAGCAGATCACCGGCGAAGCAAACACCAATCGCGGAACCCGCATAGCCATAAGCCGCGGCGATCTCCAAGCGGCTGGGTTGGTTGAGCGCGTACAGGCCACCGACCGCTGCCATGAGCGCAAAGATGGTGGCAAACAAGCGAGACAATGCGTCGCTACGAATCGGGGTTAACAACTGATCCATAAAACTCAGCTGGTGTGCGACGCCGTCGGGAATCTGCCAAACCAGAAACAAGGCAAGCAGCGGCAGACCCAGTTGTAAGCCCGTACGTAGCCTTGGCGCACATAGCGACATCAGCATGCCGCCGATGATCAACACCAGGCCCGGGTGGAGGAGCAGATTACTCATGCGCTTTACCCACGCTCTCTGCATCACCGTGTGCCTCACCGTGTGCCTCACCAGATGCGCTAATGGCTGCTCCAGAAGCCAGAGACTCTGAATCTTCTGATGTATAGAAAGTGTCCGCGCGCTTCAGCCAAAGCCCAAGTAGCTTGGCGAAAGCCACCATAGCCGCGCAGGCAACGAAGCCATACAGCGCATTGAAGCCCGCAAGCGACTCAATCTCGAAATGCCCATGTATCGGCCAGACAAACTCGGCAAGCACGGTAACAACAAGCACGATAATGAAACCTATCCAGAGCTTGCGATGGTTTGCAGGGCGATCGAGCCAATGGGGTTTCGTCACGATAGCCTCCTTCAATTCAGACCACTCGCCAGCGACAGCAGCGCATCGGCTAAAAAGAACAGCAGCAGCGTTAACCCGGCGGTGAAAACAAGTGCGATACGCATGGATAGCGGGGCATCGCCATGGGCTGCCTCGTGACTTTGGGCTTGATCACTTTCAACGCTCACACCCGAGAAAAAAGCGTGATAAACAATCGGCAGGAAATACGCTGCATTGAGCAGCGTGCTGATAATGATGGCTATCACCGCAACCGTACTACCGAAGGTACTTTCAGCGGACATGGCACCGGACAGCATGAACCATTTCGAGACGAAGCCGACCGTGGGCGGCAGTCCGATCATGGACAGCGCTGCAACAGCAAACGCTGTCATGGTCCAGGGCATACGACGACCCATACCGCGCAATTCACTCACCAGCGTTTTGTGGGCGGTGGTGTAGATCGCGCCGGCGGCGAAGAACAGCGTAATCTTTCCGACCGCATGTGCTGCAATGTGCAGTACAGCCGCCATGACAGACAGCGGACCCAGCAGAGAGACTGACAGGGTCACGTAAGACAGCTGGCTGATGGTGGAATAGGCAAGACGCCGTTTCAGATTGTCGGCATTCAGCGCGACTACCGATGACGCGACGATGGTGAAAGCAGCAAGCAGCGTTAACCAATCCGTGACGCCACATTGTTGCAAGTGCTGAGTACCAAACACATACACAATCAGCTTCACGATGGTGAATACACCTGCCTTCACCACGGCCACCGCATGCAGCAAGGCGGATACCGGTGTGGGCGCTACCATCGCATTAGGCAGCCATCGGTGCACCGGCATGAGCGCCGCTTTACCAACGCCGAGCATGCAGAGCGCCAGCAGACCCAAGGTCAGTAGTGGCGAGGCTTTATCGACCAGAAGACCACCGGCAATGAAATCGGTGCTGCCAGTCACAAACCAAATCGCAATCATGGCGGGCAGCAGCAGACAAATAGACGTGCCCATCAGCGTACCGAGATAAATTCGTCCTGCGCGCCGCGCGGCTTCATCACCATGGTGCGTGACTAGCGGCCAGGTGGCGAGTGTCAGCAACTCATAAAACAAGAACAAGGTAAAAAAATTACCAGCCAGTGCAATGCCCATGGTGGAAGCAATGGATAGCGCAAAGCAAGCGAAGAAGCGGGTCTGGTGTTGCTCGTCATTGCTGCGCAAATAGCCGACCGAGTAAATGATGGCAACCACCCACAGCACAGAAGCAATCAGCGCGAACAAGATACCCATCGGCTCCGGCGTAAAGACGATCGCGAGCCCGGGCATGATCTCGCCAATCACCAGCGTCGTGGCGTGGCCATTCACAAAAGCATGCGTGAGAAAGCCGACGCAAACAACCAGTAGCAGGGCAGCGATTAAGCCGATAGCTTCACGCAGATTGGGCGTTTTATCGGCGAGGACAATACCCGCCACAGCCAGTGAGGGGATGATCAGGCACAGCACTAGCAGGATGTCGGTGCTCATGGTGTGACCCCACCAACACCACTCAGAAGCACCTTGGCAGCGGCGCTGGCAGCGCCCAAACTAAAGCGGGTATCCAAACCAAAGTAGAGCGTCGCAGCGCACAGTATCGTTGTTGGCAACGCCATCGTCAGCACGGGCTTGCGCTGCAAGTGCGCGCCGGCGTCTGGTTCTTGTAGATAAGCGACCTCAACAAACTTCCACACATAGGCCACCGCAAGCATCGACGACACCACGATCACAAACGCCAGCCACCCATGGCCTGCCTCAAGCGCGGCGAGTACCAGATACCACTTGCTGATAAAGCCACTGGTGCCCGGGATACCAATGAGCGATAAACCACACAGCAGCAAACCCGCCGAGGTCAGCGGCATCAGCCGCCCGATACCGCGCAAGCGCGAGAGATCGGTGCTGCCGATGGCGTACATAACAATACCGAGCAGCAGAAATGTCGCGCCCTTGGTGATGCCATGATTAAAAATATGCAGCAGCGCAGCGGTTAATCCGGTGTCATTGCTGATGCCAACACCCAGCATGATGTAACCGACTTGGGCAACGCTGGAAAATGCGAACAGGCCTTTGAGATCCGACTGCGCGATGGCAATTGCGCTGGCGACAAACATGGCCGCGATAGCCAGCGCCATCAGTAGCGGCAGAATGCCTGCCTCGTTCAGTCTGGGCAACCCGAAAACATCAAAGTAAAAACGTAGCAGCACATAGATCGCCACCTTGGTGGCGGTAGCCGCTAAAAATGCGGAAACTGCTGAGGGCGCATCCGCATAGGCATTCGGTAACCACTGATGCAGCGGGAATAGGGCCAGCTTCAGCGACAGCCCAATCGATAAAAATGCCAGCGCGGTATAGACCGCGCGGCTAGGCGGTAGTGTGCTGAGCCGCGTACCCATGTCCGCAATATTGAGCGAGCCGGTGAGTAGGTACAGCAGCCCAATACCAACAACGATCAGTGTTGCACCAATCGTGCCCATCATCAGATACTGAAACGAGGCGACCAAGGCTTGCCGACGACGACTTAGCGCGATCAACACATAAGTCGATAAGGACGAGATCTCCAGAAACACAAACACATTGAAGGCATCGCCGGTGATTGTGATACCGAGCAGACCCGCAAGACACAGCGCAAACATGGTGTGAAACAAGTAATGCTGCTGCTGGTGCATATCATGCTCGATACTGTGCAGTGAGAACGGCACTACTAGCGCCGCGGTACCCGAGATCAGCACCAGGATGAAGGCGTTCAGACTATCAACACGGTACTCAATACCCCACGGTGGCGGCCATGCACCGATGGCGTACGAGATCACCGAGCCGTCGCTGACTTGTAGCCAGAGCAGAACCGAGATAGCGAGGCTGAGCCAAGACACCACCATCATCAAGGCCCACGCCAGATGGCGCTGGCGAATCAGTAGCGCGATCGGCGCACTGACAAGCGGTATGACGACCTGCAAGGCCGGCAGATGATTGCTCAGGCTCATGCGTGTCCTGTGGTGCTGGTATTGGCCTTGTCTTCTGCCAGTACCTCGTCTTCTTCAATACTGCCGTAGGCTTCACGGATTCGAACAACCAGGGCCAAGCCGAGCGCCAGAGTTGCAACGCCAACCACGATGGCGGTGAGTATCAGGACATGAGGCAGCGGGTTGGAGTACACCGAGTAGCCGGTTGCCAAAACGGGCGCGGTACCGCCGATGAGTTTGGCAGGGCCGATGTACAGCAAGTACACCGAGCTTTGGAAAATGCCGAGGCCAATTAGTTTCTTGATGAGATTGCCGCGCGCAATCACGATGAACAAACCTGCGGTCATGAGCAGGTAAGTGACGATATAGGTAAAGTACGCAGCAAAGCTCATGTGGGTGCTTATTCTTCGTCTTGGTCGACGTCACCGCGACCGGCAAACATGTAAAAGATTTTCAGCATGACGCCGCACACGGTAATTGCCACCCCGATTTCTACCCAAAAAATACCGCGGTGTTGACCGTAAATAGGGTCGTGATCCAACACTGAATAATCAAGATAAGCACCGCTCAACAACAGGCTGGCAATGCCAACGCCCGCATAGATCAGTACGCCGATTGCCATCATTGCCTCGACCAGGCGCTCGGGCAGAATTTTTTTGGCGGCGTCTAATCCGGATATTAGGCCGTGAAGAATGATGCCGGCTGCGAAGATCACCCCCGCCTGAAATCCCCCACCGGGCCCGAAGTCGCCGTGAAACTGCACGTAAAGCGCAAACAGCAGAATGAACGGAATCAGCAGTCGGGCAATGACTTGCAGGATCGGGTCATGACGCATCGCTTGCCCCCGATGACGCATGCTTCAGCCGTTGTTGGCGTCGACGACGTAGTAGCGCAATCACACCCGCGCCAGCTGTGAAGACCACGGTTGTTTCGCCCAACGTGTCATAACCGCGATAGCTGGCTAGCACGGCGGTCACGATGTTGGGTACATCAATTTCTTTGGTCGAGTCGATCAGGTATCGCGGTACCACATGCTGGTGCAGAGTCGCCGCAGGATCAGAAAACTCCGGTAGCCCAACCATCCCCACCATGAGCAGCGCGGCCAGCGCACCCGATACCATCAGCTTGCGCCATGGGTGGCGCATGGGCTTGGAATCCTCCCAGCCACAGAGTCGCAAAGCACCCAGCAACAAAACCGTTGATATCCCTGCGCCCACTGCCGCTTCCGTCATCGCCACATCCACGGCATCTAATACGAACAACACAGTAGCCATCAAAAAACTGTAGACGCTGGTGAGCACCACGACGCCGAACAAGTTACGGCCGGTGATGATCAGGCCAACAGCCACCAGCATCATCAGCATCGGCACCATCAGCAGCAAGTAATCAAGCCACTCATTCATACGGAACGGTCCTGTGAGCGATCATGCTGTAGCACGGGCTTCAAGCCGCGCAGCATGGCAACGTGTGCGATGGCATAGGTAGCAGTGGGGCCCGCGATAAAAATCAGCACGCCCAGTATCAGTAGTTTGACGGTGACCAGCGACAACCCGGCCTGCAGCATCAACCCGATCAGGATGAGCCCTGCGCCGAGTGTCTCAGTGACGCTCGAGGCATGCATGCGAGTAAACACATCCGGCATACGCAGCATACCGACCGCACCGACGACGCAAAAAAAGCCACCGGCGATCAATAGCACCCATGAGAGCCCATCGATGAGTACGGAAGGCATCATGATGACGACCGCGTTGTGGGTGGTGTACGTTTACCGTCGTCACCCAAGTCGCTGTATTTAAAAAACTTCAGTACGGCGATGGTGCCGATGATGTTCAGCAGACCGTATACCAAGGCAAGGTCAAGAAACTCAGGCCGGCCTCTGACAAAACCCACCACCGCCAGTAACAGCATCGACACCGTGCCGATTGAATTGGCGGTTTGCAGTCGATCGAAAACTGTTGGTCCGAGAATCAGCCGGATGATCATAAGCACGAGTGTCATCAGCAGCGCCAGCGTAGCAGCCACGAACATGCTCATGCTTGCTCCAACTGCGTTACACGTCGATCGGTTTCGGAGTCAATATCACCTTCAGCCCCGGTGCTGGTTAGTCCGTGTACCAGCATGCTGTCCAGGCTGGCCTCTATGGTGTAGGTGCCGGGGGTCAGCGTAATCGAGTTGGCATGGATCACCAGACCACTGAGTGTTTTTTGGGTGGGGCGGAAACGTACCAGCGTTGGGCTGATCGGTAAGGATGGATGCAGAATAATCCGGGTCACTTGCCATGATGATTTGATGATCTCAAGCAGTAGCCAGAAAAGATAAGCTACCGAACCCCAAAAACGTTTAAGGCCGCTATCCTGCGTTTCCAGCAAACCCATGCGGTGCGCCATCCAGCTCACTGCCATCGATGAGCCCAAGCCCGCGGCCAGTAGAAACGGCGTGAACATGCCGGACATCAGCACCCACAAGACAAACAGGGTGAGCGTCAGAACCAAGGGTCTGAGAATCTTCTTGTTCACGGAGATCGCGGCAGGCTTCGAAAACCTGCGGATCTTATCAAACCTTCATGGCGAAGGTGAGTATCTTGTGGATCGGATGTTTCATTTATTACTAACCCACTTAGTGCTTGCTTAAAGCACCATCATTTTTTCTTGCGTCATGTCTTTCATGGTGTGGCCAATACCGCCAATGCCGTAGCCTGATTGGCGGCGGCCGGCGAACGGCATCCAGTCCACACGAAACGCGGTGTGGTCATTCATCATCACCGCCGAGGCATCCAATCCACGAAATGCCTGCATCGCAAAATCCAGACGATTACTAAACACCGAGGCCTGGAACGCATACGGCAGGCTATTGGCCATGCTGATGGCTTGCGCAGGCTCGTCGTAGCTGTACACGCACACCACCGGCCCGAATATCTCGCTGTTAGATACACGGCAGTTTTGTGGTGGGTCGAGCAGTACGGTCGGCGCATAGGTGGTGGGGCTGAGTGTCTGGCCACCACATAACTTGTGCGCCCCCATACCAACCGCTTCATCAACCCATTCTGCAACGCGCGTCACTTCACGTGGCCGGATTAATGGGCCGCACTCGGTTGCTTCTTCAATCGCATTACCCACCACCAAGCGACTGGCATGCGCAGCGATACCTTCGGCTAGCGCAGCGGCTTGCGATCGGGGTGCAAACACGCGCTGCACAGAGACACAGACTTGGCCTGAGTGATAGAAGCCACCCTTGACCAGCTTGGGAATCATCATCGCGCTATCCACACCGCTATCCACAATCACGGGTGCGGCACCCCCATGCTCGAGCGCGCAGCGGGTGCCGGGTGCGAGTTTGGCGCGCAGCATCCATCCCACTTTGGCCGAGCCGATAAAACTAAACAATGCAACACGTGGGTCTGTCACCATGCGCTCTGCACTGGCCAAGTCACACGGCACAAACCGGCACCACGCAGCAGGTAAACCTGCTTGAATCAGCAGATCAACAAAGGTCTTGCAACTGAGCGGCGTATCGTCGGCTGGTTTGACCAGTACCGGGCAACCGACTGCAACCGCCGGTGCGACCTGATGCACAATCAGATTCAGTGGATGATTAAACGCTGACACCGCTACCACCACGCCGATCGGCTCACGCGTTGTAAACGCCAGCCTGCCCGCAGCCGCTGGCGTTAAACCCATCGGTACTTCACTGCCCACCAGATGGCCGAGTTCTTTGATGCAGAGCTCCACACCATCGATCGCGCGCGCTACTTCTACCCGCGCATCAATCAGTGGCTTACCACCTTCATCAGCGATCAGATGCGCTAACTCGGCGGCGCACTCGCTCATTAGCTTGGCGCAGTTTTTTAAGATGGCGATACGCTGATGCACCGGCAGCCATTGGCTACGATCACGGCTGAGCTGATGCGCGTCTGCCAGCCAGCCATCAATGCTGTTCCAGGGCACCAGATCAACACTGCCGATGGGTTTTTGGTCAAACGGATTGACGACTTCAAGTGTGCTCATGACGTTCTCTTTAACTAGTGTTCGGCGTGCAGCGCGTGGTTTTTGCGCAGATCGTCGATTAACAGCTTGCGATTCATCGAGTAATCGACCGGGCAATCAATCAGATGCACACCGCCGTCGGCGAAGGCTTTGGCGACGACGGTTTTAAACTCAGCGGCACTCTGTATACGATGGCCATGCGCGCCATAGCTATTCGCATACGCCACAAAATCCGGATTACCGAACTCCAGCCCCCAATCCGGCATGCCGGCGCCGGCTTGCTTCCAGCGAATCATGCCGTACGAGCCATCATTCAGCACCAGCACGACCAGATTCAGTTTCAGGCGAACGGCCGTCTCGAGTTCCTGGCTATTCATCATGAAACCGCCGTCACCACAGATCGCCATCACATACGACTCCGGGTGCAGCATCGACGCCATCATCGCCGAGGGTAAGCCGGCACCCATGGTAGCTAATGCGTTATCCAGCAAAATCGTATTCGGTTGATGCGCCGGGTAGTTACGCGCAAACCAGATTTTATAAACACCATTATCAAGCGCGATGATGTCATGGTCGCGCATCACAGAGCGGATATCTTTCACCAGCCTTTGCGGCAGTATCGGGCAGCGATCATCATCTTCGGCTTCTGCAATACGATGTTCGACATCAGCTTTCACTTGCTTGAACAGCGTGAGGTCAACTGACAGTTTGCCCTGCAGCATGCGCGTGAGGTGGCTGAGCGATAGCGCTAAATCGCCCACCACTTCGACTTGCGGGAAATAGACTTGATCCACTTGTGCCGCACGGTAGTTCACATGCACCACGGTTTGGCCTGCGGGCTCCATGAAGAAGGGCGGTTTTTCTACTACGTCATGACCGATATTGATAATCAAGTCGGCCTGATGAATATACGCGTGCAGGTAATCATCATCCGACAGCGCTGCGGTACCTAAATAGAGTGGTGAAGATTCATCCACCACGCCTTTACCCATTTGCGTGGTGAAGAAGGGTATTTGCAGCTGATGTACAAAATCATGAATCGCGCCACGCGCGCGTTTGCGATTCGCACCGGCACCCACCAGCACTAGCGGGTGTTTGGCTTTGATGATCAGCTCAGCAACCGTCTCGAGCACCGCATCTGAGGCTTCTGCGTAGTAGCGCGGGTGCGGTGGTATAGGATGCGCGTCGCACAGCTCTGCAGCAATATCCTCCGGTAGCTCGAGCAGCACGGCACCCGGGCGTTCTTCTTCCGCAAGACGAAAGGCCTCGCGCACGAGCGCTGGAATCGTGTTGCCATTCACAATCTGCCGCGCCATTTTGCAGATCGGTTTGAACAGCTGCACGACATCAATAATCTGAAACTGCCCCTGCTTGGATTTTTTGATCGGCTTTTGTCCGGTGATCATGATCATCGGGAAAGCACCCAAGTGCGCGTACGCTGCGGGCGTGGCGAAGTTGGTTGCGCCTGGGCCGAGTGTAGCCATACACACACCAGCTTTGCCGGTGAGGCGCCCATAGGTCGCGGCCATAAACGCTGCGCCTTGCTCGTGGCGGGTGAGAATCAGGCGGATTTTTCGGGAGGTACGAAGCGCGTCGAGCAGGTCAAGATTCTCTTCGCCCGGCACAGCAAACACATACTCGACGCCTTCATTCTCCAGCGCCTCGACAAATAATTCCGATGCCTTGCGCTGATGCGCGTGTTCCCCCGATGTCGTTACCATGATTAACTGCCTCCCTGGTCAGAGCATGGACTCGGTTGTCCATGCCGTTTGATTATTATTTTGCTACTGACGGCTCATCATTGTTTTCACTCGGCGGTGCTACCGCCTTCGCTTCTCCCTCGGCAGCTGGTTCAACCACCGCAGGTGGATCAGCCACCGGTGTTGAGGGCGCCATCACCATGCCTAGTGGCGATACACCTATCCAGCGCACATGCAGCACCATCATGAATATCACCCAGACCACGGTACCGACTGCAACAGTTAATCCGGTGCGCGCGGCTGTTCCGGCCGGATAGCGGGTGCCGTTGGCACGATCGCGCTTGCGCGAGTACACAAAACTCGCCACGGCCCAGATCAGGAAGCTGCCAAACAGCAGCGCCTCGGCCAAATTACCATTCGCCAGCAGGTGCGTGAAGGCCCAGGTTTTGACGCCAGCGACCATCGGATGCCCGACCTTGGCCTTGATGCTGTTGCCCGGTACGTAAGCGGCGGTGATCAGCACAAACGCGATCAGCGTCAGGGGAATTGTCAGATAGTAAGCCCACAGCGGTGCTGTCCAGAGGGGTAAGGGGTAAGCGCGTGCCTGCCCATAACCAATAACGATCAGCACAAAGCCGGCGATCGAGACCACTGTAATCAAGCCTTTCCAAGCGTTTTCGCCGAAACGGCTAATCAGGCTGCTGCGCGCAGAATCAGCCAGCATACGCGTGGAGTGCGCTCCCAGAAAAAGCACGATCCCGATGATCAGTAAGGCCATGGTGATTTCTCCGTACAATAAGACTCGCCGAGTTTAACCGAGAATAAGAACCACTCTCGTGAGGCTGCTTGCGGTATTCGAGGCCCGCGCCGACTGTCTTTTTATTGTTTGCGGCACCGCCGCCTTGCCATCGACCAAAAGAAACAGTTTCCAGGACCTAGTCCATTATTACAGCCGGAGAAGCCTGACATGTCTGCAGCCAACCGAACCCGCCAGATCATCGCCGCCGTGATCGGTAATGCGCTCGAGTGGTACGACTTCGTGATCTACGGCTTCATGACCGTGATTATTTCGCGCTTGTTTTTTCCGGCAGAGAGCGAGTACGCCTCGTTGCTGATTGCGATGGCCACGTTCGGTGTCGGGTTTTTCATGCGTCCGGTCGGTGGCGTACTGATTGGGCTTTATGCTGATCGTCATGGGCGCAAGGCGGCGCTGCAATTAATCATTCTGCTCATGACCATCGCCACTGCGATGATTGCGTTTGCGCCAACCTATGCAGCAATTGGTATCGCCGCACCCGCCATCATGGTATTGGCAAGGTTGCTGCAAGGTGCGGCGACGGGTGGCGAGTTTGCAAGTGCCACCTCATTTCTGATCGAGAGCGCACCCCCCGAGCGGCGTGGTTTTTTTGGGTCGCTGCAAATGGTCGGCCAAAGTATTTCAGCGCTCACCGGTGCCACCGCCGGCATGCTGGTCACGCAAGGACTAACGCCAGAGCAAATTGATAGCTGGGGCTGGCGCTTGCCGTTTTTGTTTGGTTTGCTGATCGCGCCGGTCGGGCTGTGGATGCGACGCCATTTGTCAGAGACCGAGGAGTTCCTCGCCGCCAAGGATGACATCACCCAGCATCTGGGCTTGATGGCAGTACTGCGCGAGCATTTGCGTGATGTGCTGGTGTGTTTCGGCTTGGTGGTGTCATCGACCATCATGTTTTATGTGGTCCTGATCTACATGCCCACTTATGCCAAGACACAACTGAATATTCCGCTTAAAGAAGCGTTCACGGCGCAAGTAGCGGGGCTGGTTTTTTTAACGGTGCTGATCCCTTTATTTGGTGTGTTATCCGACCGTATCGGCCGTCGAATCGTACTGATGATGGCAGCGATGTTGTATTTGTTGTTGACCTATCCCCTGATGGATTGGTTATTAGCTGAGCCCTCACTGATGCGGCTGGCGACTATGCAGATCGTGCTGTGTAGTGCGATCGCTGTGGGGTTTGGTGCGATATCTACGGCCTTGGCAGAGCAGTTTCCGGTACGGCAGCGCTCAACAGGTTTGGCGCTGGCCTACAACGTCGCCGTCATGATCTTCGGCGGTTTTGCGCAGCTGATCGTGACCTGGCTGATTAAAGAAACCGGTTCTTTGTTGGCGCCATCGTTTTACGTGATGTTTGGAGCGTCGGTCGGTTTACTGTCGGCTTGGTTTATCACCGATCGTCGTCCGCAGCCGGCGACAGCCTAAAAGACAACGGCGTCAGCAAATCGTAAAAATTTGAGCAAGAAAAACGGTAAAAATCGTACGGCAGAATCTGCATAAACGTGACGCCTCAAAAATTCGATTCAAGGAGATCAATCACATGCGCTACCTGAATTATTTGGTGCTGGCCGTCACACTGCTGATGGCTCATACGGTATCGCATGCAGATGAAGGCCCAATCTACGGGCCCGAGCTGGAGGGGTTTGATTACCCCTTGCCGGTACAGCGCTTTGCGTTTCAGTCGCAGCGGCAGCAAGTACACATGGCGTACCTGGATGCGCAACCCGAGCGTGCCAATGGCCGTACTGTGGTCCTGCTACATGGTAAAAATTTTTGTGCAGCGACCTGGGAAGGCACCATGCGCTTTTTACAAGCGAATGGCTTTCGCGTGATCGTGCCAGACCAGATTGGTTTCTGTAAATCGAGTAAGCCTGCGTCGTATCAGTACACCTTTCAGCAACTTGCGCATAACACCAAAGCCTTGCTTGACTCAGTCGGTGTGAAGCGTTTTATCGTGATGGGTCACTCGACCGGCGGTATGCTGGCGACCCGCATGGCGTTGATGTTTCCGCAGAGCGTAGAGCGGCTGGTGATGGTGAATCCGATCGGCCTGGAAGACTGGAAAGCCGAAGGCGTACCTGCGCTATCACTCGATCAGTGGCACGCGCGTGAGCAGCAACTCACGGCAGAACGCATTCGTCATTATGAGCGCGTAACCTACTACGTGAATGAGTGGCGGCCTGAGTACGAGCGATGGGTACAGATGATTGCTGGAATGTTTCGTGGACCAGGGCGTGACATCGTCGCCTGGCACTCGGCGCTTACTTACGACATGATTTTTACCCAGCCCGTGCTCTACGAGTTCGGAAAGCTACAGGTGCCCACGCTGCTGCTGTTTGGCGAACGTGATGGTACTGCTATAGGTAAAGATATCTCGCCGCCCGAAGTCAAAGCAAAGCTGGGTGATTACCCCAAGCTTGCGCGCAGTACCGCTGCCGCGATTCCTGGTTCGGAGCTGGTACTGTTTCCCGAGCTTGGCCATGCACCACAAATGCAAGACCCCGAGCATTTCCATGCGGCGTTAATCAAAGGTCTCAAATGAGCAACGCACCTACAGCACAAGAGCAATTCGATGAGCAGGCTTCCAACATTCTGACTGCTGTGTATCTCACCCCGGATGTCGTCGCTCAGCGTGAAAAAGTACTCGCCTTACTCGAACCCAAACACGGCGAGCGCGCTTTGGATATTGGTTGTGGTCCGGGCCTCACCACCGAGGCGCTGGCACTGGCAGTCGGCGCGTCGACGGAGGTGATTGGAATCGATATTGCACCGCCGATGTTGGCGATTGCGAAGCAGCGCTGTGATCAATATGCGGCAGTCAAGTTTGAGCAGGCTGATGTGATGCAGCTTCCATTCCAAGACGCACAGTTTGATATTGCGCTCGCGTCGCAGGTCTATGAGTACGTTGAACACGTCGACCACGCGCTGCGCGAACTCGCGCGCGTAGTCCGTCCCGGTGGTCGGGTCGCGCTGGTCGATACCGATTGGGAATCGGCCGTGTGGGCGAGTCATGATGATGCCCGCATGCGTCGCGTGCTCGAGACCTGGGACCAACATATCCCGCACCCGCGATTACCGCGGTCACTCAAGCGTCGGCTGCAGCAGGCCGGCTTCGAGCAGATCAGCGTCGAGATCGTACCTTTACTGAATCTAACCTACGATCCCCAAACCTATAGCGTTGGCATGATGACCCTGCTGGGTAACTTCGCGGCAGGGCGTAATGGCTTAACGGCAGAAGACATTGCGGCGTGGCAGGAAGACGCGCGCGCGATTGGTGCTGAAGACGATTATTTTTTCAGCCTTAATCGCTATGTATTTTTGGCTACGCGATCTTGATCAGAAGTGAGAGACACTTCGACCTGGGCCGAGGTGTCGGGTAAGAGCTTCCTACTAACTGCGCCTGAGATTAACGTCTTTAAAGAAGCGTGCCGTAGTGCACGCTTCAGTGACGGAACAGTGCGCGGTTGTTCTTGACGGCGATCGAATGAAAATACGGCGCAAACTGCTGCTCGTTATATTCGAAGGTATGCATGAACCTGTCGAACAGCTCGAGCTCTTGCGTGGCTGGTTCGCGTGTGCTCAGAATCGCATCATACAAATTTACCAGCACGGATAGCTGCTGATCCTTGTCGAGCACACTCTGGCAGTTAACGAGGAACTCATCAATCGAGTTCAGCTTGGTGTAGCGGTTAGCGATTTCCAGTAATTCACGATCGTTTTTTAGTACAGTGACCAAGCGGCTGATTTCATGCGGCTCGATCTTGCCATCGGCATTGATCATATAGATTAACGCTGAAGCAAACGCAATGCGGGGCGTCAGTAGTGGCGCCTCACCGAAGTACTTGGTCAATTGCTCACCGCAGTGCAAGCAGAATTTAGCTTCGGCGCTATGGCCTTCCGTCGTACACGCATGGCAGGTGCGGGTAGTGGTCTCGGACAGCGTTTTGCGGACCGCACGTTGCGCGATCATCTCGGCAGACACAATGCCGGTCGGCACCGCCAAAATTCCCCAACCAAACATCATCATCATCGACGCGATCAGCCGACCAAAGTCCGTATGTGGGGTGATATCACCAAATCCCACCGTGGTGATGGTGGTGATCGCCCAGTAGATCGAGATCGGTACGCTGGTAAATCCATGCTCGGGCCCTTCCACCACATAGAGAAGGGATCCAAGAATGACGACCAAGGAAAAAATAATTGAAATGAACACGCCAATCTTGCGGCGGCTATCAGCCACCGCCATGATCAGCCACTGTAGTTCATCCACATAGCCGGTCATTTTGAGAATGCGGAACAAGCGAAGCAGTCGCAAGATACGCACATCGAGCAGCACATAAGCTTCAGGAACGAACAGCGCGACATAGCTCGGCAGAATAGAAATTAGATCGATAATGCCAAGGAAGCTCTTCGCATAACGAAACGGGTGTGGGCTACACGCCAGACGCGCCAAATACTCAGCGGTGAACAGTACCGTAAACCCCCATTCGATAAAATCAAACGCTGTTTCGAAATCAGTACGCAGCGCCTTCACGCTATCGAGCATGATCACCAGCAGGCTGAGCAGAATCGCCCAGATCAGCAATACATCAAACCGCTGCCCGGCCTTGGTATCAGCCTCGAAAATAATCGTGTACCACTTGAGCCGCCAACCCGATAAGGCTGAGGGGTGGTGACCATCCGGCAGATCGGAGAGCATTTCCTGATTCATGGCGCAGGGTCCTTGGTACGTCAGCCAGCCTTGGTGCTCGCCTCGTCGTTGGCGGCGTCGTCATCAGATTTCGGTTTCTGGCTTACCCAGGCGCCAATCACTACCACCAGAATAGCGCCTAGAGTACCCGTGAGGCTCAGGTGAACGCCGAGATCATGAAATTGCAGCAGATCCATCGGTAGATTTTGCGTGCTCCAATCGATGATCGCCACATCATGCGAGATCATGGCGCCGCCAAGGTAGCCGAGTAGTGCTGCGCCGAGTGTCACAACAATCGGGAATTTATGCATCACCTTCAAAATAACCGAGCTACCCCAGATCACCACCGGAATACTGACCATAATACCGAACGCCACCAAGATCATTTTATGATCGGCATGCGCTTGCTCTGCGGCCGCAGCGACTGCAATCACGTTATCGATACTCATCACCAGATCGGCCACAATCACCGTCTTGATGGCGGTCATCAAGCGTGTGCCGCCATCAATCTCGTCATCGTCTTCACCCTCATCCAGCAGTAACTTCATGCCGATCCAGATCAGCAAAATACCGCCGATGATTTTCAGGTAGGGCACCGAGAGCAGGGTGACCGCGAATGCAATCAGGACCACACGCAGCACAATCGCGCCTATCGCACCACCGACGATGCCCTTCATGCGCAAATGCTCAGGGAGATGACGGCAGGCTAGTGCGATCACGATCGCGTTGTCACCGCCCAGAAGAATATCGATCAGGATGATCTGACCAACCACTAACCAGTTCAACTGCTGAAAAAATTCAAGCATGCTGTCTCCTGTTCGGCCTCGGCATTTTGCCCAGGTACCTGTATCGTTTTACGCAGGCTAGGCTTTGCCGCGCGCTTTTTCTGCTTTTTCTTCTTCAATCTGCCGACGAATCGCCTCAACCTGATCGTCGCTCATGCCAAACTGCCGCTGCAGTTTTTCAAGTTTGACTTGCTCTTCTTCGGTCACGATGCCGTCGGCCAGTGCCTCGCGAATTTCGGTTTCCATCATCACCTCACGACGCTCGACCTGCGTGGTGTAGGCAGTGGCCACCACACCGGTCAGAATCGCCGCCAAGGCAATCGCTAGTACCTGAGTAATTACGACCAGCACGATACCGAAGGTAGAAACTGGATCCGCGTTACCCCAGCCCGAGATAATCGTGAGCAGATACCACTTCATGGTTGCCGGTATCGAGGGGAATACTTCCGGTTGTAAATGCCCTTCAGCGATGTAGATCATCGAAGAGCACAGCAAGCAAGAGATCAGCAGTAGAAACAACGCAGATGTGAATGAATCACGCTCGGCTCTGACGGCTTCGATCAGGTCGGTCAGTGCGCTGTTGTAGCGCGACAGCTTGAAGATACGCATCAGACGGAAAATCCGCAGCACGCGCAGGTCAAGGCCGGGGAATAGCAGCTGCGCGTAAAACGGCACGGTACCGAAGAAATCGATCAAGCCATAAAAACTGAAAATATATTCTTTGCGTCCGCGCCAGCTACCACCTTCTTCCTGGCTGTACTTGACGCCGTAAGACCAAACGCGCAGCACATACTCTACCGAGAAGATCATGACGCTGACGATGTCGAAGATATGAAACTCGGCGGCATAGGCCTCATGCAGCTCATGCACCGATTCAAGGATGATCGCGAGTACATTGAGCACCACCACCGACGCGACGAAAATCTCGCAGATGCGGCTGGCCTTGTTATTGATCGAACCTTCAAGCAGGTCGTAGATACGAGTCTGTAGCGATTTCATCGATGTCATTTCGGCATTTAATTTACCGTTTTTGTAGTGCCGATGCCCTTCTTGATGAGCTCCCCCAACGCCGCATTGATTAATGAATCAATGAGCGGCTATTATAGCTTTGCGTTGCTTGGGATCATCAGAAATATGCGCGTGATGCCAGATAATTAATTACTTGAATGGCATCGCCGGCAAATGCCGGCATTACTCTTTTAATAAAAGTCGGCTGCAACCGGCAAAACAAGATGCAACCCACCTCGAACCCTGCAACCGTTAGCCTGCGCCGCAGCGTCTATAACTTCCTGCTCAACGATCAACAGAGCGAGGGCGCGCGATCTTCGCTGGACCGCTTTCTGTTCCTGCTGATTCTGCTGAACCTGTTCGCGCTGCTGCTTGAGTCGGCGCCGGTGCTTGCTGCCGCCTATGCGAAAGAGTTCTACTGGTTCGATGTGTTTTCTGTCACCATCTTTTCGGTTGAGTACTTGTTACGCATCTACCTGGCACCGGAAGACCCCGAGTAC
Organism: Betaproteobacteria bacterium; assembly: GCA_016868055.1. Lineage (GTDB taxonomy): Bacteria > Pseudomonadota > Gammaproteobacteria > Burkholderiales > Burkholderiaceae_D > Pernthalerella. Next base: position 5,899 of record VGHX01000025.1, on the reverse strand, counting down.
GCAACTGCGAATTCGCCACGCTGGGCCTACATCAGCAGCGCAGTAGGTATTGTTGATCTGCTGGCCATACTGCCGTTTTTCATCGGACTGTTGCTGCCGATTGATTCGCGCGTGCTGCGAATTTTGCGGGTACTGCGAATTCTGAAAATTACGCGCACCCTGAAAGAAGCGATCATCGAGTTCAGGACGTTAAACCAGGGCCGCACCACCCGCCAAAAAGTACACGCCATGCTGTTCCCAAGCGAGTATGGCGGCAAGTTGAACGTGATGCTTGAGGTGTTTCTGATTTTCTGGATCGTCGCCTCGGTATTGTCTATCGTGCTGGAGTCAGTGGAAAGCATTCGGGTACTGTTCGCCCCCCACTTCGCATTCTTGGATGTTGCTTCTTTTGTGGTGTTCGCGATCGAGTACTCGCTGCGGATTTATGCCGCACCGGAAGAAGACCCCTCGCGCAAACCGCTGCTAACGCGTTACCGCTTCTTCTCGTCGTTCTCCGGTCTGCTGGATCTGTTTGCGATTCTGCCCTTTATTCTGGAAGCCGCATTAGGCGGTACCGTCGATCTGCGCTTCTTGCGGATTGTGCGGATGGTGCGGCTACTGAAACTAGGTCGCTACTCATCTGCCAGCGACACCATGTTCGCTGTGATCCGCAAAGAACTGCCGGTACTGATGGCTGCGATGTTCATGATTGCCTTGCTGGTGTTCATGATGGCAGCGTTCGGTTTCTTGCTCGAGCGGGATGCGCAACCGGATAAATTTGAAAATATCCCACAATCGATCTACTGGGCGGTGATTACACTGGCTTCGGTAGGGTATGGTGACATTTCGCCGGTGACGCCAGGTGGCCGTTTCATTACGGTCGTGCTGGCTTTGATTGGTATTGGTATTTTTGCGATCCCTGCCGCTATTTTGGCGTCTGGGTTTACCGATCAGTTACGTTCCAACCGCGAACGTATTAAACAAGAACTACTCGCTATGGGGCGGGAATCGGAATTTGATGCCAACGCGCGGGAAGAATTTATTAAGGCGGCGCGCCAGCATCATCTCTCAAACCATGAGATCGATGAAATGATCAAGCTGATCGAGCAAGGTGATGATCCACTCGAGACACCGGCCGGCGAGTTTGGTGGTTTGACCTTGGCGGCAGAAAACCCGGCGTATGCCTTTGCTCAGTATCGAATGCTGGTGGCGCGTATGAGCGAGCTATCGTCGGTGGCAGATGCCAAGCAGATTGAGCAAGCATTACAACAGCCGGGGCAGGCCACCGAGTTGGAAAAAGCGATTTGGGCGCAGGTCGATCGGAACCGTCCACGCTTTTGAGCGCTACGCGATCATAGTTTTTCATGGGACCAGCGTGAGAAATAAGAAGGCCGCAAAAATCACCAAGTGAATCGCGCCCTGCATGACATTCGTTCGGCCCGAACCCAGCGTGACCGTTCCAACCACAAAGGTGAGGGCCAACAGGGCAATATCTTTGTGGTCGAGCCCGATTAGCAGCTTCAAATCAAATACCACCACGGCGATCACGACCGCAGGTATGGTGAGCCCAATACTCGCGAGTGCGGAACCAATCGCCAGATTCATACTGGTCTGTAATCGGTCTGCGCGCGCCGCGCGTACAGCAGCCCAAGTCTCGGGCATCAGCACAATCATTGCGATGATGATACCGACCAAGGCCTTCGGTGCATTCGCTTTCATCACGAACATTTCGACCGTTGGTGACAGTAGCTTGGCAATACCCACCACGCTCACCAGCGACACAATCAGTAACAAGAAACTTATCCAGGCTTCAGCCGAGGTGGGCGGATCCGCATGCACATTTTCATCGGCCATAGATTCAGCCGGCAAAAAATAATCGCGATGACGTACCGCCTGAATAAAAACAAATACAAGCCAAAGCGCCAGCGAAGAAGCAGCAACAAATACCAACTGCGAGTCTGTGTATGAGCCCTCTGCCGAGCTGGTGGTGAAGGTGGGCATCACCAGCACTAGCGTAGATAAAGCGACCAGGGCGGCGAATCCTGAGCCGGTACCCTCAATACGAAAGGTTTGCTCGCGATGGTGCAGGCCGCCGATCAGGACACAAAGTCCAACTACCCCATTACAAATAATCATGACTGCGGCGTAAACCGTATCTCTGGGGATGCTTGCAGCGCTCGCGGCTTTGGTCAGCATTAATGAAAGAATCAGCGCAACCTCGATCACGGTGACTGCGAGTGCCAGCACCAGCGTGCCATAAGGTTCGCCGACTTTTTACGCGATGACCTCGGCGTGGTGAACAGCGGCTACCACCGCCGCCAATAACGCGGCGACTTTAATCAGCTCGAATATGGCGGAGCTATCACTCGTCAGGCCAGCCACCAGCACTGTAGCCGCCAGTGCCGGTACCCATAATGGCCATTGCCTTAAAATGACGGATTGATTTAGCATGACCTTTTCACAAAAATTGTTTTCTAATTCACCATAACATAAACATGGGCGAAATGAGATATTCGCTAGAACAATTAAGTTCGAATAAGGAGAAAAACAATGGAGCGGTTTGATCTGGTGGTGATAGGCGGTGGTCCCTCGGGTTTTGCAGCGGTGATGCGCGGGCTGGATTTTGGCAAGCGCGTCGCGCTGGTTGAGAAAGCCAAGGTAGGTGGCGCAGGTATTTTCAATGGCGCGCTATCGTCAAAAACCTTGTGGGAGATGTCGGAGGCCTACCTGCAAACGCGCCAAACCAATCACGGTTACACCGTGCATGACTGCGAGTTGAGTTACCCGGCCGTGATTCACGAGATGCATCATGCGGTCGGCGAGAAGCACCGTCAATTACGCGAGCAACTGAATTATTTCCGCCGCAGCGGGCATTTATCCGAGTACCACGGCCATGGCAAGCTGCTGGATGCCAACCGAATCGAAATTACGCTCAACGATGGTGGCACCGAGATCATCCATGCCGACCATATCGTGCTCGCGATTGGTAGCCGCCCGCGGTATTTGCCCGAGATTCCCATCGATGAAAAAACCATACTCACCAGCGATGGGATTGCAAGTTTGCCGGATTTCCCGCGCAGTATTGTGATTCTGGGTGCGGGTGTGATCGGCTGCGAATTTGCGACGATTTTTTCGAACTTCGGTCGTACCAAGGTGTATTTGATTGATAAAGAAGATCGCATCCTGCCGTTCGAGGATGAAGATATCTCGCACACCCTGGCGGCGAATCTTGAACAACACGGCGTGGTGATTCACCACAATGCCTCATTGGCCTCGATGAAAGTGGTCGACGGCAAAGTGGAGTACGTGCTTGACTACAAAGACGGTCGCCATGAAACCTATGTGGTCGACAACGCGCTGGTATCAGTTGGCCGCGTGGCGAATACCGATGGCTTGGGTCTGGAGAATGCCGGCGTTAAGTTGAATGAGCGCGGCTATTGCATAGATAATGATACGCAGACCACGGTGCCGAACATCTATGCCGTGGGTGACTTTACTGCCGATATCTCACTGGTGAATGTCGGCGAGCTTGAGGGGCGTTATGCGGTTGAGCGTATCTTTGGCAAACCCAAGCATGAACTCATCTATGAAAATATCTCCACCATCATGTTCCTTAACCCGGAGGTGGCGGCGGTTGGTTTGAACGAGACCCAGGCCAAGAAGAAAAAGATCCCGTATCGAATGGCGGTGATGAATTATCGCTACATCAACCGCGCGATTGCGATGGGTAAGACCGGCGGCTTTTTCAAGATACTGGTGTCGGATGACGATGAAATGAAAATCCTCGGCATGCGCGTTATGGGCAATCATGCGTCAAGCACCAGTCAGGCGATTGCGCTGATGATTGCGATGAATGCGGGGATTGAAGTGTTAGCTGAGTTGATTTTTCCGCATCCGTCCGTACCCGAGGGCATACAGGAATGCGCGCGTATGTTGATGGGTAAATCTATCGTCAAGCCCGAGGTGTTCAATCTGGATCTGCGTAGCTACCGCGTTGATGCGAATGGTCGGGTGTCGGATTTATTCCCGGCAGTGGCGGCGTGATAAGTCTCTAATGGGGTCATCCCGGCGAAGGCCGGGATCCAGAGCTATTGGTCGAGGTAATTACTCGCCAGCCGAAATATCCCGCACTTTGCGCTGATATTTTTCTTCAAACTCTTTGCGTGCTTCGTCCATCATCTCGCGCGCCTGCGCCTCAGACAAGCGGTACTGACGGCGCAGACGGTCAAGCGTATCGGTCTCGGCTTCGGTAATGACGCCATCGGCCAAGGCCTCGCGTAGTTGCTGACCGAATGCGGCTTTCTTGCGACCGAGCTGGTTCGAGAAAGCTGACGCCACAATACCGGTCATGATCGCCGACATACATACGCCCAGGAAGCCGGTGAGCAGGGCGATGATGTCGCCGACTGCGGTAAGTTCTTCGACGTTACCGTAGCCTGAGGTAATCGTAATAATCGACCAGTAAATACACGCCGGAATTGAGCCGAAGTGCTCAGGCTGGTTGTGGCCCTCGGCGAAGTACATCAATGACGCCGACACGATAGTCGCAATCAGAATCAGAAACAGCGCAGAGGCAAACGCTTTACGCTCGGACATCACCGCGTGCGCTAAATCTTGCAAAGCGGTGTTGTACTTCGAGAGCTTAAGAATCCGCAGCAAGCGCAGCACGCGCAGCACGCGCAGATCGAGGAACGGGAAGAAGCTGTGCACGAAATAGGGTGCAGTGGCAAAGAAATCAATCAAGCCGAAGAAGCTGAACATGTACTCGCGCCGCCCGCGCCAGGCGCCGCCTTGGTCCGCTGCGTAGCGTGCGCCATACGACCAGACCCGGATCAGGTACTCGGCCGAGAAGAACATCACGCTCCAGAATTCAAACTCATGAAAGAAGTCTTTGTACTCGGCATGAATCTCCGGCACCGAGTCCAAAATTACCGCGCTGCAGTTGGTGAGCACCACGAAGGTAATGATCCATTCGACGATGCTGCCGGCGCGGTCGTGCGACGACCCATCCATTACTTCCATGACACGGCGCTTCATACGGGCTCCTGCGAACTTTCTTTTTTTGCAAGGGCCGAGCGACCCCGGAAATAAAAACGGGCTGGCAATTCGCCAGCCCGTAGTGTATCGAACCGTCCGAAAAGTTTCCAGACGGCAAAGCGATATTAGCCGCCGATTTGGTCTGCCACGCGCTTCTGGTTGGCGTCGACCTTCTCACGCAGCGAGATAACGCCTTCGCGCAGCTCGTTACCCGCGTCCTGCATCGAGTTCAGCTTGTCTTTCAGCGTTTCGCCGGTTGCAAACGTCTCTTCGATGATCTTGCGCGTCTCGATCGAGCTGTTGTTGATGCTGCGAACCACTTCTTCCATCTCATTCACACGCGACTCATTGCCGTGGTGTGACGACTGGCCCATCATCTGCTTCAGCTCGCCGTCCATCCACTGACCGTTGGAGTCAGCGATTTCGTCGATGTAGTTGACCATCTCTTCGTTCAACTCGTAGAAGGTCTGGCTGACGTCGCCGAGGGCGCGAATTGCTTCTGCCATCTTGATCGCGATGCTTGCCATTTTGCGGTTGATTTTCGAGCGGTGCTCCAGATACTCCACCTTGACGCGGTTCGCCATCGACAGCTGGAAGGCTTCTTCGTCGTTGTTGGTCGGTGTCAGACCTTCGATCATCATCAGACGATTACGGAATACATCGTCAGTGGTACGCATGATCAACTCACGGTTACCCGCTGCGTTAATCAGATAGCTCTGCTGGGCGTCGGTGATGTTTTCCTCGATCGTGCTTCGTGCGACCTGGATTTGCCCGACGTTGAACTGGACCAGCGCCTCGACATCAAAAATCGCGCGCTTGTTACGCTGGATCATGTTCTTGATAACGTCACTCATGGATCTCTCCTGTATTAGGTGTTGTTGTG
>VGHX01000024.1 GCA_016868055.1 Betaproteobacteria bacterium | reverse complement strand
CAACATCTTCGACAGCAAGCCGTAAGATAAGAAAGCAGCAGCCGAAATACTAATCAGCCCGGCGAGCGTCGTCGCCAGCAAAATTGAGAACAGCGTAGAGTCAATTTTGTTTTCCTTGGAAACCGTTGCGCAGCAACGAGACGCGCTATTTTACGTGGGCTGACGCAGCCAGCGCGACTTATCAGGCAAGGCAATTCAACATCGCCAACGACCAGCAATCATGCCAGCGCAAAGCCTGGCGCAATCGATCGCTGGCAAGGCGCGCCGACGAAGACATTACCGCCAGTACGGCTAGGAGGTGCAACGCTGCCAGTGAGACGGACGCCTAGAGCCTGTCTCGTCAGGTCGATGGCAAGGCGGCAGTATCGCAGACAGTACAAGACGTACGGCAAGATACTGCCAACGCCGCAAGCGACCTAACCAGACAGGCTCTTAGTGGGCTTGCTCCCAATTGGGGCCTGAACCCAGATCCGCCACCAACGGCACCTTCAACTGCGCCACCCCGGCCATCAGCTGCGGCAGCGTTTGCCGGACTTCTTCCAACTCATCCTGCGGCACATCGAGTACCAGCTCATCATGTACTTGCATCACCATCAGCGATTTCATCTGCTCTCGGTCGAGCCATTCATGTACGGCGATCATCGCCAGCTTGATTAGATCTGCTGCGGTCCCCTGCATCGGCGCATTAATCGCGGCGCGCTCAGCCGCTTGTCTGCGCGGGCCGTTGGGCGAGTTAATTTCGGGTAGCCACAAGCGACGACCGAATACGGTTTCAACGAAACCATGCGACTTGGCTTGTTGGCGCAGATCGTCCATGAAGCGCTTCACGCCCGCGAAGCGACTGAAGTATTTGTCCATGTACATCTGCGCAGCAGATCGTTCTATACCCAAATTGCCCGCTAAACCAAATGCGCTCATGCCATAGATGAGGCCAAAATTAATCACCTTCGCCGCACGGCGCTGCTCGGCTTGCACCTCATCGACAGCCACACCAAAAATCTCGGCGGCAGTAGCGCGGTGAATATCCTCGCCCGAGGCAAATGCTCGCAACATGGCAGGGTCTTCCGACAGATGCGCCATGATGCGTAACTCAATCTGGGAGTAATCGGCAGAGACAATCACATTACCCGGCGATGCGACGAAAGCCTCACGAATTCTGCGACCCTCGGCAGTCCGTACCGGAATATTCTGCAAATTCGGATCATTCGACGACAGCCGCCCGGTGATGGCAATCGCTTGCCCGTAGTTGGTATGCACACGCCCCGTAGTGGGGTTGACCATTTTGGGTAGCTTGTCGGTATAGGTCGATTTCAACTTCGACAAGCCGCGATACTCGAGTAGCAATTTCGGTAGCGGATAATCCTCGGCCAGTTTTTGCAGCACTTCTTCGTCAGTGGATGGAGCACCACTGGCAGTTTTTTTGACTACCGGATGTTTCAGCTTCTCGAAAAAAATCTCACCAATTTGCTTGGGTGAATTCAGATTGAATGGTTGACCCGCCAGCTCGTAGGCCTGCTGCTCGAGTTGCAGTAACTTGGTGCCCAGCTCATGCGATTGTGCTTGCAGACGTTGGACATCAATGAACACACCATTACGTTCAATACGCTGCAATACCCGCGCGGTGGGCAGCTCGATGGTTTGATAAATAAACCGTAAACCATCGACTTTGTTTATTTTCGGCCAGAGTGTTTGGTGAAGCTGAAAGGTGATATCTGCATCTTCAGCAGCGTATTCGGTGGCGCGCTCGATGTCGACTTCATCAAAGCCGATCTCTGAAGCCCCTTTGCCGCAAATCTCTACATAGCTGATGGTTTTTCGGTTTAGCCAACGTAATGCCAGGCTATCCATATCATGGCTACGATGCGACTCCACTACATACGATTCGAGTAGCGTGTCGTGGGCGATGCCTTGCACATGAATGTCATAGTTCTGCAACACATGGCAGTCATACTTCAGATGCTGACCCAGCTTCGGCTTGTTAGCATCTTCCAGCCAAGGCTTGAGCTTGGCCAGCACCTGCTCGCGTGATAACTGTTCCGGCGCGTCCGGATAGCGATGCGCCAAGGGAATGTACGCTGCCACACCCGCCTCGCAGCAGAGTGATATACCGACCAACTCGGCGCGCAGCGCATCGAGCGAAGTGGTCTCGGTATCGAGCGCCGTTAGTTCAGCTGCATTGATCTTTTGTATCCACTGATCCAGCTGCGCCTCGGTAAAAACAGGCTCATAGTGTTTCTGCACAGGCGCTGCTGGTGCCAGGTGTGCTGAAGGCGCCTCATGGTCTTCAGCCGCGTGGGCTGAGAACAAATCGCCGCCTCCACCGCCAGCTGTTGGTTCGCTGCCCGCCGCGAGTGATGCATTTAATTCACGCAGCCAGGTCCGGAAACCCATCTTTTCGAAAAACGCTTTCAGCGCTAATTTGTCTTCCGGGCTTTGCTTCAACGACGCCAGTATGGACTCATGGTGCCCCGATAAATCACAGTCGCATTTCACCGTGACGAGCTGACGTGCCAGCGGTAACCAGTCGAGGGCCTTGCGCAAATTCTCGCCGACCACACCACCGATCTCGCTAGCGTGTCCGATCACGCCATCCAAGGTCTCATAGTGTGATAACCACTTGACTGCCGTCTTGGGCCCCACCTTTTCAACACCGGGGACGTTATCGACGGTATCGCCCACCAAAGTCAGGTAATCCACGATGCGCTCGGGAGGCACACCAAATTTACCAATGACACCGTCACGGTCTAAGGTCTCATTGCTCATGGTGTTGACCAAAGTGACCTGATCATTCACCAGTTGCGCAAGATCTTTGTCGCCGGTGGAGATAATGGTTTTCAAACCCAGCGCAGTTGCCTCGGTCGCCAGCGTGCCAATCACATCATCGGCCTCAATGCCCTCCACCATTAAAATCGGCCAACCGAGTGCTCTCACCACCCGATGGATGGGCTCGATTTGCCGAGCCAGGTCTTCCGGCATGGAGGGGCGATGTGCCTTGTACTCGGGGTACATGTCGTCGCGGAAGGTCTTGCCCTTGGCGTCAAACACGCAGGCGATGTGGTCTGCGTCATAGTCTTGGCGCAAGCGGCGCAGCATATTGATCATGCCGTAGATCGCACCCGTAGGTACGCCATCCGCATTACGCAAATCCGGCATCGCGTGGAAGGCTCGGTACAGATAGCTGGAGCCATCTACCAACAACAAGGTCTTATTCATCGTTTTGATTATCGCAGAGTTAAACCCACCCACCACCCGCTATGACCAGGTCGGCTGATGACCAAGCGTACTGGTAATGACGCCATCAGCAGTGAGAGGATTTGCGCCAAGACTAGCCTTGCGCTGTGGCGGGTTCGGGGCCCGCGATGGTGGACAGATGGTTTGCTAGAATGAGACTTGTCGCGCTCAACTATTGGCGCCCACTGCGGGGATCACGATGAATTCACTAGCCGTCATACTGCCTCGGTGCCGTGTTTCCGGGGTGGCTGCCGTATTGTCAGTTTTATCGAGTACCGTCCTCGCAGAAACCCTGTTAGACGACCCCTATGCCGGTAGCCTCATACCCGACGGTCGCACCAGGATTACACAAATTCGCGAGCAAAATGCTGTCACCTCGGTACGTGTTCAACGAGGCGACAATATTTACCATGTGACGCCGGCTGAGCAGATCCCTTACTACCAGGAAGGGGGGCGCGCCGCCACATGGGAGATTATCCAGTTTCGCGCCAAGCCGGCAGATGACCGCAGCGCAATGCCACCACCCACCCGATGACCTCTACGCCCGGTATCACCGGGCATTGTTACCTCCGCCATGGCAGTTTTCACTCCGGTCCCGCTGGACCAGATCACCCCTTGGGCAGCCAAGTTTCCGATCGGTGCGGTGCAATCTATTCAAGGTATCTCATCTGGTATCGAGAACAGTAATTTTTTCCTGTTCACCGATCGCGGCGAGTATGTGCTCACGATTTTTGAAAAACTCAACTTTGAGCAGCTACCGTTTTATTTGAATTTGATGCGGCACCTCGCCGAACGTGGTGTTCTGGTGCCAGCACCGATGGCCGACGCGCGCGGTGACATCCTGCACGAGCTGCAAGGCAAACCGGCTGCCATCGTCAGCCGCTTGCACGGCGACTGGGTTCCCTCACCACAAGCGGCGCATTGCGCCAGTGTCGGTGCCATGCTGGCGCGCATGCATTTAGCCGCGCAAGACTATCCGCTCTACCAGCCAAATCTGCGCGGCCTGAGCTGGTGGCGCGAGACCACCCCGGTCGTGCTGCCCTATCTGACAGATGACAACCGGCAGCTGTTACGCGCCGAGATGCAGTTTCAAGAAGAATTCGCGGCGTCAGTGACCTACCCTGAGCTACCCAACGGCCCGATCCATGCTGATCTGTTTCGTAATAATGTAATGTTCGACGGCGAAGCGCTTTCGGGTTTCTTCGATTTTTATTTTGCGGGTTGCGATCGCTGGTTGTTTGATGTGGCGGTGACCGTGAATGACTGGTGTATCGACCTGGAGTCCGGCGCTACCGATGCGGCACGTGTACGCGCGCTACTCGATGCCTATCACGCGGTTCGTCCTTTTACTTCGGAGGAATCAGCCGCGTGGCCCGCCATGTTGCGCGCGGCGGCGCTGCGTTTCTGGATTTCTCGACTGTATGATTTTTATTTGCCCCGCGAAGCCGAGATGCTAACGCCCCACGATCCGACGCATTTTGAGCGCATCCTGCGGCACCGGATAGCACACCCGGTCGAAGGACTGGGCTAATGGAAACCATCGCGGCGAAAGACGGTATCGGCTGGATCAAGCAGGGCTTCGCCTTGTTCAGGCGCCAGTCTGCCGAGCTCTCTATGCTGTTTCTGCTGTACATGCTGTTGATGTTTTCGTTTTCGTTGATACCAGTGATCGGGCAGCTACTGCCTCTGTTGCTGGTGCCGACATTCACCATGGCCTTCATGCAAGCCTGTGTCGAGATAGAAGCAGGGCGTAAGGTCAAGCCCTCGCTGCTGCTCACTGCATTTCGGTCACCCGCATTAGGCACGCTGCTGAGACTCGGTGCGCTTTATCTGCTCGCTGCCACGCTAGCGATTGCCGCCTCATCGCTCATCGACGGCGGCACGTTCTGGAAATTGTTATCTGGTCAGATCAAGCCGGATGATGAGAAAAACATCACCGCTGATGATTTGCCGCTGGCGATGCTGTTCTCGGCGCTGGTGTACTTGCCTTTCGCGATGGGGTTTTGGCATGCAGCCGCGCTGGCAATGTGGCAGCGTATGGGGCTATTCAAAGCAATCTTCTACAGCTTCTTTGCCGTGCGCCGCTGCGGCAAAGCTTTTCTGGCCTATTCCCTCGGCTGGGTGATGATCGGTATCGCCGCACCGGCCATCATCAGCGCCCTTCTTAGCTTGCTTCTCGGCAAGACTCTTGTAACCGTCATGCTACTGATGCCGCTGTCGGTCATCCTCACCCTCGTGATGTACTGCTCTTTCTATCCCACCTACACCGCCGTGTTTGAACGGCCGGAACAAAGCTAAATTTTCTCCCCACAGATTCACTGAATTTGAATAACCCTGACGGGCGATCAAATTCAGCAGCTTTTTTACAACAAATGGCTTCTAAAATTCTTTGGGGAAACTAAATGACTACCTCTAGCGTAGGAAAAAGTAACCATACAAATTTCGACTTCTCAGCGGCTAATCCCGATAAGAACGGAAAAGTCGGAGGGTTAATGTATGAAAAATTTGATAAGAAAACCGGACAAACAAAGCTCAAAAACGCAGGCACAGGTCTTTTTTTAAACCTGCACATGAAAGCCAAGGGTTACACACTGATGACAGAAAAAACAGCCCGCGACTATATACTGACCAAGGTAGCAACGATGAAATTGCCTTCGGATCTGGGGCTACAAAAATACCAAAGCATCAATGGCGCCACAGAAATTGTGGTGACTGCTGAGGCTTTTATGAAATGCGTAAAAGACCACCAGCAATCGGATCTGCAGGTTTTTCAAATTTCTTTACAAATGCTTCTCGATAATCTGCAGCCTAAATCGTCATAAAAATACGGGTCTTGACCTCAAGCGACCCGCTCCAACTTCGCTACACCTAAATCCAATAACTTCATACCATTGCGGCCGAAGTTGATATGGGCACGGGCTTGGGCGCCACTGCCTTCGATATTAACGATCACGCCATCACCAAATTTGGTGTGATGCACGTTTTCACCGATACGCCAGCCCACGTCGCGATTCATTTTTTGCGCGATCTGGTTACTACCGGCCTCGGGCGCGTCAACCCAAGCGGCTTTGGTCTGCGCAGCGCCAAACCAATGGCCCTGCACTTTAGGCGATAGCCATTTCAAGCTGTCTTCCGGCAACTCGTCGAAGAAACGCGACTTCATGTTGTAGCGCGTTTGGCCATGCAGCATGCGCGTCTGCGAGAAGCTCATGTACAAGCGTTTGCGTGCACGGGTGATCGCCACGTACATCAGCCGCCTTTCTTCTTCAACGCCGTCATCTGCTTCTTCGCTATTCTCATGCGGGAACAAGCCCTCTTCCAAGCCAGTGATGAATACTGCGTCAAACTCCAGACCCTTCGCAGAATGAACCGTCATCAGCTGTATCGCGTCTTGTCCGGCTTGGGCCTGATTGTCGCCCGCCTCCAGCGAGGCATGCGACAAGAACGCTGACAGCGGCGACATGACGGTTGCCAAGGGCGCATCGGCATCAATCACCTCAATACCATCGCCCGTCGTCAGCAATGCGGTTGATGCCGCTTGTGCTTGCGGACCTAGAAGCGCAGGCGCATCCAAACCGAAACCTTCTTCAGACACAAAGACGGTCGCAGCGGCAATCAACTGCTCCAGGTTTTCAATCCGGTCAGCACCTTCTTTCTCGCCTTGGTAGTGCAGGACCAGCGTGCTCTTCTCCAGCATCACCTGCACCATCTCCGGTAACGGCAGTTGCTGCGTCTCGAAGCGCATGGATTCAATCAACTTCACAAAACTTGCCAGCGAGCTGCCCGCCTTGCCGGCCACATAAGGCACCGCAGAGTACAAAGACACGCCATACTGCCGCGCCGCATCTTGCAACTGCTCGATCGATCGCGCACCAATACCCCGGGTGGGGAAATTCACTACCCGCAGAAATGCCGAGTCATTGTGTGGGTTATCAATCAGCTGCAAGTAAGCGATGGCATGCTTGACCTCGGCACGCTCAAAGAAACGCTGTCCACCATAGACACGGTACGGCAGCGCCGCAGAAAACAGCGCATGTTCAATCACTCGCGACTGCGCGTTGGACCGGTACAAAACCGCGATCTCGCTGCGCAGCCAGCCCTCGTTGATGAGGCTTTTCATTTCCTCGACTAGCCACTGTGCTTCTTGTAAATCGCTCGTCGCCTCATATACACGAATTTGCTCGCCATGGCCAGCATCGGTACGCAAATTCTTACCAAGTCGGTTCGTGTTATGCGCGATGAGTTGATTAGCTGAATCAAGAATGTGACCATGCGAGCGATAATTTTGCTCCAGCTTGATCAGGTTTTGAACATTGAACTCGCGCTCAAAGGCGGACATGTTGCCGACATTGGCACCGCGAAATGCATAAATGCTCTGGTCATCATCGCCGACGGCAAACACCGCATTCTGCTGACCCGCAATCAGCTTCAGCCATCGGTACTGAAGATCATTGGTATCCTGAAATTCGTCGACCAGAATATGCTTGAAGCGTGCCTGGTAATGCTCGCGCAGCAGTTGATGTCGTGACAGCAGCTCGTAACTACGCAGCAGTAATTCAGCAAAGTCGACTACGCCCTCGCGCTGGCACTGCTCGTCATAGGCGGCATACAACTCGCCAAACTTGCGCGTGAATTCATCATAGGCCTCGACAGCATCCGAGCGCAAACCCTGGTCCTTGGCGCTGTTAATGAAGTACTGCAGTTGCTTCGGTGGGTATTTTTCGTCATCGACATTGAGTCGCTTGATCAGACGTTTGATTGCAGATAGCTGATCCGCCATATCCAAAATCTGGAAGGTTTGCGGTAGCGCGGCGTCGCGGTGATGCGCGCGTAACAAGCGATTACACACACCATGAAAGGTACCGATCCACATGCCACGCGTATTTATCGGCAATGTGGCCGACAACCTGGCCAGCATTTCCTTGGCCGCTTTATTGGTAAACGTAACGGCCAGCACACCGGCTGGAGAAATCTGCATGGTCTGAATCAACCAGGCGATACGCGTGGTGAGTACGCGAGTTTTACCAGAACCGGCACCGGCGAGAATTAGCGCGGGTTGGGCAGGAAGGGTAACGGCGGCGAGTTGCTCGGGATTGAGATTGTGCAGAAGGTTTTGCATGCCACGATTATATGACGGCGTGGCTTGTTGCCACGCCGATCATGGCAGCTAACAGCTCGCCAACAGATCCCTCAATCTTTCTTAGTTGTTCCGAAAGCTGTTATCTGGCTGATGGCATCCGGCTGCATGCAAGGAAATTGGTTCACATCAACCACGGGCTTGCTTGCCGGGTTAGATCGAATATGCTGCAGGTGAGCCGAGGAACCCCGCCGCAACACCACACTGCCCTTGGCGAATCTATCATCGCCCTCTGCGCTAATCACCGTCTGACGGCGACATTCTTTGATAATCAATCGGCATAAGGTATCGAGCAAACGAGCCCATGGATACGGTTTGAATTTAGGATCAGACTGATACACCGTCGCGTCCTTACCGCTTCGGGCGTGGGCGCTTAGCCAACGCCGGCAAAAAAACTGCAGCTCAGTATTGCTGGCGACTTTTCTGACCATTTGCCGATAGGGTTCTTTCGGATGAAGAAAGTTACGCAAAAAGTCATCCATCGCCTTGATACCCGCAATGGCTTGCTCCGGACTGCGATCTTCGGGTCGCGTTAAGGCATTCACCAGCATTAGCCGCGTTGACGATTCCATGTTTAGAAACTGTTGGGCTCGTTGGCGCTTGATTTTTCCTGCGTCGACAGGATCACGATAATGCTCGATTTGTTTTTCCTGCCAGGCTTTGGTCGTCGACTCTCCGTAGGCCCGATTCAATACCTTAAGATAGGGTTTGATATCGCCCACTCGAATGTCTCGGTCTAAGGGCGCTGTAACAGCGATGATTTTAAGAGAGCGATTCGCTTGCTGTTGCTCATAGGTAAGATATTTAAATTTCTTTTCGACGGTTTCCGTGGTTCGAAGCAGAATTTCGACTAGCTCTTGTCTCTGTTTACGACTGTTTGCGGCTTCAACCGGATCGGCGTTTGAGTGATGCTTTTGACTGGTAAACCCAACCCATGGCTTGCCCTTCACCGTGTAGTCGGCGCGTAGTCCCTGACTGTCACACTCACCGCGTATCACTTCATAAATCGTTCGTATGTTTCTCGCATTACCGCTTGGGCTCAGCAAGACGTAGGGGTTACCGTTGTTATAGATAGGCTCAGTGGTTCTTGCCAGATGCACGGGCGAGTTCGGCAGCATAAAAACTCCTGGTAGATGAAAACGTCAGACGAAACGATGATGAATGAAGCATCTCGACCCTGCTTAAGATCGTTGACCAGCTTCAAGAATATGCGAGCTTGAATCAGCACAGCAAATAACTCTGCCGTTGATCGTATTGAATCGAGAGGCAACTAATTACCGCGCCTCTGAGTAGCGAACCCCCCACAGGGGTTCCCGACGTATATTAGGCGTTTAATCTATGTGACAACGATATCATCACAGAGCGGGATCGCATTTATGAGTGTTCGTCTACCGGATGTGATTACCGAACATCAGTACCCGACGAGCAGGTTTTATTGCCGTATTTGACTATCGGAATAATGCGGCAAATTCTTCAGCGGCAGCTTGATGATTGGCGGCCGCATAGACACTACTGATAGCTGCTACCGAATGCGCGCCAAGTGCAATCAGCGGGCGGGCGTTGTGCGGTGTCATGCCGCCAATCACGCACAGCGGTAGATCGATTTCCGACAAGGCGCGCGTGATGATATCCGGTGGTGTCGTTACTTCATATTTTTTTACGCGCGACGGATAGAAACCGCCGAACGCGACATAGCTTGCGCCCGCCGCCGCGGTATCGCGCGCTAATTGCAGATCACCATAGCAAGACGCCCCAACGATTTTATCTTTGCCTAGTTTTGCACGTACTTGAGCGACTGAGGCATCAGTATTACCAACATGAATACCATCAGCATCAAGCTTCTCGCACAGCGTACTATGGTCGTTAATAATCAGTGGCACATTCACGCGTCGGCACACTGCCAACAGTGCAGCCGCCTGCTCCATGCGAAGTTCATGAGTGGCTGTTTTATGGCGATACTGCAGCATACTGGCACCACCCGCGATCGCCTGCTCGCTGGCCGCCACCAGTTTTTCAGTGTCATCCCAATCGGGTGTGACGAGATAAAGGCCCTTCATAAAATCTCCTTCACGCGGTCAGGTATCTGCTGACCCTGCGCGATACTAAAAGCATTTGATAGCGCGTGCTGTGTGACATGCTGTGCGGCGTCTTGCGCGGCTTCCATCGACATGCCCTTTGCAAGGCGCGCTGCGATCGCCGATGCCAAAGTACAGCCGGAGCCATGGAACTCGCCCTCAATCCGTGGCCAGGTCCACTCACGTTGGCCACCTGAACTAAACCAGCGATTGATAACCACATCGCCTTCACCATGACCGCCCTTGATAAATACATGGGGCGTATCTCGCAACAGAATATCGGCCTGATGATCAACCGATTCAACGCCGCTCAAGGCCCGCGCCTCGGGCAGGTTTGGCGTAATCAGTGTCGCGAGTTGACGCAAGGACGCCAGTGCTTGCACTGCATCGCCCTTGCTCAGCCTACCGCCATGGCCGCTGGCCAGCACCGGGTCGAGCACGACAGGAAGTTGTGGACTACGCGTACGTAGCCGCTTAATCACATCGGCAATCACCTGAGCGTTCAATGCGCTGCCGACAATACCAATCTTGATGGCATCAATACGCGTGCTCTGATCGATTAATGCTCTGGCTTGCTCACGCAGCACATCAGCATCAACCGGGTGCACAGCATAGACATGCTGGTTGTCTTGCACGGTCAGCGCGGTAACGATAGGCAGCGGATGAACCCCTGCTGCGCTGATTGCCTGAATATCGGCTTGTATGCCTGCGCCGCCGCTCGGGTCCAGCCCGGCGAACACCAGCACACACGGTTTCGTCATGCGATACGACCAGCCATCGGCGAAGAAGGTGATGCGGCGAACTTACGCGCAATACGCCCGGCGAGAAACGCCTCACGCCCGGCTTCAATCGCGAGCTTCATCGCACGCGCCATGCGCACCGGATCTTTAGCGCCGGCAATCGCGGTATTCATCAGCACACCATCGCAACCCAGCTCCATCGCAATCGCTGCATCAGAAGCCGTACCGACACCGGCATCCACCAGCACCGGTACCTTCGACTGCTCGATAATCAGCGACAAATTCCACGGATTGAGGATGCCCATGCCAGAACCAATTAATGAAGCGAGCGGCATGATGGCGCAGCAGCCGATGTCTTCCAGCATCCTCGCCTGGATCGGGTCATCACTGCAATACACCATCACATCGAAACCGTCTTTCACCAATACCTCAGCCGCTTTCAGGGTTTCCGGCATATTGGGGAACAGGGTTTTTTCATCGCCCAGCACTTCCAGCTTGACCAGCTTGTGCCCGTTCAGCAATTCGCGCGCGAGCTGTAATGTGTAGATCGCATCTTCCGCGTTGTAGCAGCCCGCCGTATTCGGCAGGATGGTGTATTTCGATGGTGGCACCACATCCAACAGGCTGGGTGCATTGGGATCTTGGCCGATGTTCACGCGTCGAATCGCGACGGTAATGATGTCAGCCTCGGATGCTTCGGTAGCGCGCCGGGTTTCATCAAGGTCTTTATATTTACCGCTACCGACCAGCAAGCGCGAGCGATACGGTTTACCGGCGATGATGAGTTGGTCGGAGGGCTGCTTGTCACTCATTCGAATGGTCCTTTGTTCAATCGTCGGTCAGCCGCCACCAATGGCACGCACCACATCTACTTTGTCCCCAGCGGCAAATCGACGCTCACGCCACTGCGCGCGCGGGACTACTTGCCGGTTGACTGCAATTGCCAGCGCCTGATTCGTCAGCAACAAGGCATCGATTAAATCCTGGATGCAGTCTTGCGCACCGATTTCACGCGCCTCGCCGTTCAGTTCAATCGCAATCATTGCTGAAAGAATCGCCTACTGTTTCTGATAAATCTGCGCACCACTCTTCACAAACTCGACCGCCTTGACTTCCATACCCTGCTTCAGCGCATCGATGTCAGAAATACCCTGCTTCTCTGCGTACTCGCGCACATCCTGGGTGATTTTCATCGAGCAGAAATGCGGCCCGCACATCGAGCAGAAATGTGCCACCTTGGCGGAGTCTTTCGGCAAGGTCTCATCATGAAATTCACGCGACTTGTCGGGATCAAGACCTAAATTAAATTGGTCTTCCCAACGGAATTCAAAGCGTGCTTTTGACAAGGCGTTATCACGTACCTGCGCACCCGGATGGCCTTTAGCCAAGTCTGCTGCGTGCGCCGCAATTTTGTAAGTGATGATGCCGTCTTTGACATCGGTTTTGTTGGGCAAGCCGAGATGCTCTTTCGGTGTCACGTAACACAGCATCGCGCAGCCATACCAGCCGATTTGGGCGGCACCGATACCAGAGGTAATGTGGTCATAGCCCGGCGCAATATCTGTAGTGAGCGGGCCCAGCGTATAGAACGGCGCTTCATGACACTCTTTGAGTTGAATGTCCATGTTCTCTTTAATCAGCTGCATTGGCACATGACCCGGGCCTTCGATCATCACCTGCACATCATGCTTCCATGCGATTTGGGTCAGCTCGCCCAGCGTGCGCAATTCACCAAGCTGCGCCTCATCATTGGCGTCATAAATCGAACCAGGACGCAGACCATCGCCCAACGAGAACGACACATCATAAGCTTTCATGATCTCGCAGATATCTTCAAAGTGCTCGTACAAGAAAGACTCTTTGTGATGCGCAAGACACCATTTAGCCATGATTGAACCGCCACGCGACACAATACCGGTCATGCGCTTTGCCGTCAGCGGCACATACCGTAGCAGCACACCGGCGTGGATGGTGAAGTAATCCACGCCTTGCTCGGCTTGCTCAATCAGTGTGTCGCGGAAAATCTCCCAGGTCAGATCCTCGGCTTTGCCGTTCACTTTTTCAAGCGCCTGGTAAATCGGTACGGTACCGATCGGCACGGGTGAATTACGAATAATCCATTCACGCGTTTCATGGATATGTTTACCGGTCGACAGATCCATAACGGTATCCCCGCCCCAGCGAATCGACCAAGTCATTTTTTCAACTTCTTCACCAATGGAAGACGTGACGGCCGAGTTACCGATATTGGCGTTGATCTTCACCAGGAAATTACGGCCAATGATCATTGGCTCGGATTCCGGGTGATTGATATTGGCCGGAATAATTGCGCGACCGCGCGCCACTTCGTCACGCACGAACTCTGGTGTGATCTCAGCCGGAATCGATGCGCCAAAAGACTGCCCGGCATGCTGCCGCATCATCATCTCGGCCAGCTTTGCGCCGTTCGGGCCTGAGGCCTTCAAGCTGGCAATGTATTCCTGACGACGCAGATTCTCTCGAATAGCGATGAACTCCATCTCGGGGGTGACGATGCCCTGACGCGCGTAATGCATCTGCGTGACGTTGTTGCCCGCTTTCGCACGACGCGGCTTGCGGTGCAAATTGAAACGCAGCTCGGCAAGCTTGGGATCATTCAATCGCTCGATCCCATACAGCGAAGTAGGCCCGGCGAGCTCTTCGGTATCGTTGCGTTCAGCGATCCATGCGGCGCGCAGCGGCGCTAGTCCGGAGCGGATATCAATCTTGGCAGCGGGATCGGTGTAAGGGCCTGAAGTGTCATACACATAGACCGGCGGGTTTTTTTCTGCGCCGAACGATGCCGGTGTATCAGACTGGGTGATCTCGCGCATGGGCACCTGAATATCAGCGCGTGAACCCTGAACATATATCTTGCGCGAATTCGGCAGCGGCTGAATCGCGGCTTCATCGACCGTGGCGGTAGCAGCGAGGAATTGCGGATTAGCGGCGTTCATGAACTTCCTTTGCTCAGTGCAGCGAAGGAAGCGAGAGATGGTGGACGAAGGCCCGGATCATCGCTTCCCTACGCTGGCATTATCCAGATCAGGTTCGAGGGTATGTCTCACCCGACATCATCGTCGGGACCCCTAGCGTTAGCAGCCGGCGGTGCGGCGCCGCTACGGATTATAACGGCTACCGCGACGCTCATCCTGCTTGGCGTAGCGTCTGGCCGCTTTACACGCCACGTCCAGGCGAAGCAAAGACCAAGACGCAGACGCGACTTGCGAGTATGCCAACAATGCAGCATTACGCGCTTTGGATTCCATCAAAGGCAGCGAGGCCTGGTCTTATAATTGCTGATTATTCAATCATCTCATCGCTTCGCATCATGGAACTGGCCAAGGCTTACGAACCCGCAGACATCGAACAACACTGGCGTACTGAGTGGGAACAGCGTGGCTATTTCACGGCCACACTCGATGACGGTAAGCCCTCATTTGCAATTCAGCTACCGCCGCCGAATGTGACTGGCACGCTGCACATGGGCCACGCATTCAATCAGACCATCATGGATGGCCTGACACGCTACTACCGCATGCGCGGTCATAACACTGCATGGATACCGGGTACGGACCATGCAGGCATTGCAACGCAAATCGTCGTTGAGCGACAACTCGATGCACAGAAGATTTCGCGTCATGATCTTGGTCGCGAAAAATTTCTGGAAAAAGTCTGGCAGTGGAAAGAACACTCCGGCTCGACGATCACGGGGCAGATGCGTCGCATGGGTGCATCCACCGATTGGAGCCGCGAATACTTCACGATGGACGACAAGATGTCGACTGCCGTCACCGAAGTATTCGTACGACTGTTCGAACAAGGCCTGATCTACCGCGGCAAGCGCCTGGTGAACTGGGATCCGGTACTCGGCACCGCCGTCTCTGATCTGGAAGTGGTATCGGAAGAAGAAGACGGCAGCATGTGGCACATCCGTTATCCATTGGTTGATGGCTCCGGACACCTGACAGTAGCCACCACACGCCCCGAAACACTACTCGGTGATGTAGCAGTTGCGGTCGACCCCACCGACGAGCGATACGCGCACCTGGTTGGCAAGCTGCTGAAGTTGCCGCTGACTGATCGTGAAATTCCTGTGATTGCCGACAGCTATGTTGATAAAGAATTCGGCACGGGCTGCGTAAAAATCACGCCAGCGCATGACTTCAATGACTATGCGGTGGGCCAGCGCCACAACATGCCACAGATCTCCATCTTCACGCTCGACGCGAAGATCAATGACAACGCGCCCGAGAAGTATCGCGGCATGGATCGCTTCGATGCACGCAAGCAGATCGTGGCTGATCTTGATGCCTTGGGTCTGCTGGAATCTGTCAAACCGCATAAATTAATGGTGCCGCGCGGTGACCGCACGGGCGTTGTGATCGAGCCGATGCTGACCGACCAATGGTTTGTGGCGATGAGCAAACCGGCACCTGAAGGCACGCACTTCCCCGGTAAATCGATCGCCGAGGTAGCACTGGAAAAAGTGTCGAATGGCGACATAAAATTCGTACCCGACAACTGGACCACCACTTACAACCAGTGGCTGAATAATATTCAGGACTGGTGTATCTCACGGCAATTGTGGTGGGGTCATCAAATTCCGGCGTGGTATGACGACGCGGGCAATATCTATGTAGCGCGCAATGAAGCCGACGCAAAAGCGCAAGCGCTCAAAGCAGGTCATAGCGGCAACCTCACGCGCGATGCGGATGTACTCGACACCTGGTTCTCGTCGGCGTTGGTGCCGTTCTCGTCACTCGGCTGGCCAGCGCAAACACCCGATTACAAGCACTTCCTGCCGTCATCGGTGCTCGTCACTGGTTTTGACATTATCTTCTTCTGGGTAGCACGCATGGTGATGATGACCAGCCACTTCACCGGCAAGGTACCTTTCGAAACAGTGTACGTGCATGGCTTGGTGCGTGATGCTCAGGGTCAGAAAATGTCGAAGTCAAAAGGCAACACGCTCGACCCAATCGACCTGATTGATGGTATCGATACCGATACACTCGTTAGCAAGCGTACAACCGGGCTGATGAATCCAAAACAAGCCGCGGCAATTGAGAAAGCCACCCGCAAAGAATTCCCGAATGGGATTGCAGCTTATGGCACTGATGCGCTGCGCTTCACCATGGCGAGCTATGCCTCATTGGGCCGAAATATCAATTTTGATTTAAGCCGCTGTGAGGGCTACCGTAATTTCTGCAACAAGCTGTGGAATGCGACGCGCTTTGTGTTGATGAACACCGAGGGCAAGGATTGCGGTCTCGAGGCGCACGGCGCAGAAGCCTGTGCAACCGGCAGCTACCTGGATTTTTCACAGGCAGACCGCTGGGTTGTGTCGCTGCTGCAGCGTACCGAGGCGGAGGTTGAAAAAGGCTTTGCGGAATACCGCTTCGACAATCTCGCTTCAGCGATCTATAAATTCATTTGGGATGAATACTGCGACTGGTATCTTGAAGTCGCCAAAGTACAGATTCAAACCGGGGCGGAGGCGCAGCAGCGCGCGACACGCAGAACACTGCTGCGTGTGTTGGAAACTGTACTGCGATTGGCGCATCCGATTACGCCCTTCGTCACCGAGCAGCTGTGGCAGACCGTCGCACCGCTCTCGGGCCGTCAGCTGAACCCCAGTGGTGATTCGATTATGGTGCAAGCTTATCCAGAGCCGAACCTTAAAAAGCTGGATGAAAAAGCCGAAGCCTGGATGGATGCGTTGAAGTCATTGACCGATGCCTGCCGTAATTTGCGCGGTGAGATGCAGCTATCGCCCGCGCAAAAAGTGCCCTTGATTCTTGAGGGCGGAGGCACGTCCAACCTGGAGAGCTTTACGCCTTATTTGCAAGCGCTGTGCAAGCTGTCTGACGTTCAGATTGTTGCTGAGTTACCCGCCTCACCAGCGCCGGTATCGGTGGTAGGTACCACGCGGCTAATGCTGAAGGTCGAGATTGATGTTGCCGCTGAGCGCGAGCGGCTTGGCAAAGAAGTGGCGCGCCTCGAAAATGAGATTCAAAAGGCAAACGCCAAGCTGAGCAATGAAAGCTTCACTGCGCGTGCGCCGGCGACTGTAGTCGCACAAGAAAAAGAGCGCTTGGAGAATTTTTCAGCGACGCTAGGTAAAGTACAGCAGCAACTCGCTCAGCTGAAATAATAGGTATCAATAGCGATAACTAATAATAGGAGGAGACAAACCATGATTCGATTAGTCAGCTTTTTTGCACTGCTATTTGGTACTTTAATGGCCGCTCAGGCATCAGACTCGCCAGTCGGTTTATGGCGGACGATTGATGACAAAACCGGCAAAGAAAAATCATTGGTTAGGGTTATCGAGGTGAATGGCGAGTTCAGAGCCAGCATCGAAAAATTATTCCGAGAGCCGCACGAAGAGCAAAACCCGAATTGCGATAAGTGCCCCGGCGACAGAAAGAACAAGCCTGTGCTCGGTATGACCATCATGACCGGCTTGAAAAAAACCGGCAGCGAATATGAAGGCGGTGAGATTCTTGACCCGGCGAATGGAAAAATTTACCGCTGCAAGATGTGGACTGCGGAGGGTGGCAAGAAACTGAATGTGCGCGGGTTTGTTGGCGTTGCCGTTCTGGGAAGAACACAGACCTGGCTCAGAGAAGAATAAAAACCCTGGCTAAGCCGCTACTGCTGCCACAGATCGCCATTCGGGCTGGTCCGTGGTGCAGTAACACCAAAATGCTGATACGCCGACGGCGTGGCAATACGACCGCGTGGCGTACGCTGAAGGTAACCTTGCTGGATCAGATAGGGCTCCAGCACGTCTTCAATCGTGTCGCGCTCTTCACCAATCGCTGCCGCGAGGTTATCCAGCCCGACCGGGCCGCCACTGAATTTGAACAAGACCGCCTCCAATAGTTTACGGTCCATCAGATCAAACCCGACCGGATCCACATCGAGCATCTTGAGCGCAGCATCAGCGATCTCACGGGTAATACGCCCCTCGCCTTTTACCTCGGCATAATCGCGAACTCTGCGTAGCAAGCGGTTCGCAATACGCGGTGTGCCGCGACTGCGGCGTGCGATTTCCAGCGCACCCTGATCCACAATCATGGCGTTCAGCAGGGAAGCACTGCGTGTGACGATGCGTGCCAGCTCTTCCGGTGTGTAGAACTCAAGCCGCGCCACAATACCGAAGCGGTCGCGCAGCGGATTGGTGAGCATGCCAGCGCGCGTGGTGGCACCGACCAGTGTGAAGGGTTGCAAATCAAGCCGTACCGATCGCGCGGCCGGGCCCTCACCAATCATGATATCGATCTGGTAATCCTCGAGCGCGGGGTAAAGAATTTCTTCCACGATCGGTGACATGCGATGAATCTCATCGATGAACAGCACGTCGTTCTTTTCCAGATTCGTTAGCAGCGCCGCTAAATCACCCGGCCGCTCCAGCACCGGGCCCGAGGTCTGGCGTAAATTCACGCCCATCTCACGCGCGATAATATGTGCCAGTGTGGTCTTGCCCAGACCGGGTGGGCCGAATAGCAGCGTGTGATCCAATGCCTCGCTGCGTTTTCTGGCGGCAGCAATAAAAATCTCTAACTGCTCGCGTGCCTTGGTCTGGCCGATGTACTCGTCGAGATTGTGGGGCCGCAGCGCGCGCTCGATCGCCTCTTCATTCGGCGATACCGGCGCGGCATCGATAATGCGGCGCTCGTTGAAGTTGTCGGTCTGAATGCTCATCGCTGCATTGTAGCCGCGCAGATCGTTTTCATGCCTTGGACAAGGCCTTCAGCGCCTGCCGTATGCCATCAGAGACCGAGCTGCCCGCAGGTACTTGCTTGATTGCCAGCAGCGCTTCTTTCTCTGAATAGCCCAGCGCCAATAGTGCGCTGAGAATGTCGTTGCTGCTTTCGCCCTCGGTGCCGGGCGCTGCGCCCAATTCAGCGCCAAGCTTGCCTTTCAGTTCAAGCAGCAAACGCTCGGCAGTTTTTTTGCCGATGCCGGGGATACGCGTCAAGCGGCCTACCTCTTGCAGCGTTACAGCCTGCGCCAGATCATTCACTGACATGCCCGACAAGATAGCAAGTGCGGTCCTTGCACCGATGCCGCTAATTTTTATCAGCTCGCGAAACAGCTCACGTTCCTGTGCTGTGCCAAAGCCGTATAACAGCTGCGCATCTTCACGCACCACCATGTGCGTCAATAGCGTGACCCGCTCGCCGGTGGAAGGTAAGTGATAAAACGTACTCATCGGCACACTGACTTCGTAGCCGACGCCATTGCAATCCACGATGAGTTGCGCAGGATTTTTGTCGAGCAAAAGGCCAGATAAACGACCAATCATGGAAATACCCAGTAAGAATTTATCCGATGACGCGACTGAACAGCTAAACGACTAAACGACTAAACGATTAAACGATTAAACGACTGGAGGACTAGCCGACTAAACGACCACCACGCACTCGCAAACCACGCCGCGCCAGCTCTGGCGCTACCGTGCCAAGCGCTACACGACCTGCGCCAGCATGCGCATGACAAATCGCGATACCGAGCGCATCTGCCGCATCCGTGCCGGGCAAGGCATCAAGTTTCAGCAAGCGCTGAACCATCGCCTGCACCTGCGCCTTTTGCGCTTTGCCGTGGCCGGCGACCGATTTCTTCATTTGCAAGGCAGTGTACTCAGCCACGGGAAGATTCGCACCGACCAGGCCGCAAATCGCAGCACCGCGTGCCTGACCGAGCAGTAGCGTGGATTGTGGGTTCACATTTGAAAAAACAATCTCGATCGCCGCGCAGTCGGGTTGATAGGTATCGACCAACTCACCGACACCTTCCAAAATCACTTTCAGCCGCGATGGTAAATCGCCATCCGGTATACGAATCGTGCCGGAGGCTACATAGGTCAGACGCGCTCCGGCTTGGTGGATCACGCCAAAACCTGTCACCCGCAGCCCGGGATCGATACCAAGGATTTTCATGCGTGGATTATGACAGCAGTACGCTACCTGCTTCGCGGATATGGGCGTAGCGGTTCGGGCATGCCCTTAGGGACCAGCGGCCCGAGAAGGCAGGTTCTTAGTGCCTGAAGTGCCGAGTACCGGTGTATGCCATCACCACGCCTTGCTCATCAGCGGCATCAATCACTTCCTGATCACGCATCGACCCGCCGGGCTGAATAACGCAATTCGCGCCGGCAGCCACCACGACATCCAAACCGTCACGGAAGGGAAAGAAAGCATCCGAGGCGACAACAGAACCAGCCAGTGACAAGCCCGCGTTTTGCGCTTTGATAGAGGCAATACGTGCAGAATCAATTCGACTCATTTGCCCCGCACCGACACCCAGTGTCATGCCATTACCGCAAAAAACAATGGCGTTGGATTTAACGAATTTAGCGACACGCCACGCAAACATCATGTCGTGCAGCTGCGCGGGCGTCGGCTGTTTTTTGCTGACGATGGTCAGCTCGCTTGCTTGCACATTTTTAGCATCCGCCGACTGCAGCAGCAGTCCACCACCGACTCGCTTGAGATCATAAGGATTCATCGCATGCCCGAGCGGTATTTCGAGCAGGCGAACATTCTGCTTGCTCTCAAACACCTTGCGCGCGGCATCGCTGAACGCGGGTGCGATCAAGACTTCGACGAATTGCTGCGCAACTACCTCTGCGGCTTTGCCATCCAGCGCACAGTTGAACGCGATGATGCCGCCGAACGCTGAGGTTGGATCGGTTTTGAATGCCTTGCTGTAGGCCTCATGCGCATCGACACCGACGGCAACGCCACAGGGGTTGGCGTGCTTCACGATCACACAGGCGGGCGCATCCAACGACTTGACGCATTCCCACGCGGCGTCTGCATCGGCGAAGTTGTTGTAGGAGAGTTCTTTGCCTTGCAATTGCTGGTAATTAGCGAGCGCGCCCGGCACGGCAGCCACATCACGGTAGAACGCCGCGGATTGATGCGGGTTCTCGCCGTAACGCATCGCTTGCAATTTCACAAACTGAAGATTGAGCTTATTTGGATACGCCGCGCGCGTTTGATGTTGACGATCAGGCCCCAGCGCGCTCAGGTAATTGGTAATCGCGCCATCGTACTGCGCGGTATGGGCAAACACTTTGATGGCTAATTCGAAGCGGGTATCGACACTCACTTCACCGGCGCTGGCTGTCATTTCATCGAGTACCCGTTGGTAATCTGTCGGGTCGCAAATCACCACCACATCTTTGTGATTTTTTGCAGAGGAGCGCAGCATCGCAGGCCCGCCGATATCAATATTTTCGATGGCATCGTCGAGCTGGCAATCGTCTTTGGCAACGGTCTGCTGGAAGGGATATAAATTCACCACCACCATATCGATGGTCGGAATATCGTGCTGCGCGAGCGCATCCATGTGCTGCGGCAGATCGCGCCGCGCCAGGATACCGCCATGCACTTTCGGGTGCAGGGTTTTCACCCGGCCATCCAGCATCTCCGGGAAGCCGGTGTAATCCGCCACCTCGGTCACCGCCAAGCCGTGCTCCGAGAGTAATTTCGCGGTACCACCGGTCGACAGCAATTTGACGTTCATCGCCGCGAGCGCGCGGGCGAACTCAAGCACGCCGGTCTTGTCCGACACTGAAATCAGCGCTTGTTTGATCATGATTGGGGGAAAAGGAAGGACGGAAAAACCAAGGACAGAAAAACCAAGGCTCAGAGCAAGCCGTGCTGCTGTAGCTTTTTATGCAATGTATTTCGATTAATACCCAGCATCTCGGCCGCGTGCGATTGGTTACCCTCGGCGCGTGCCATCACCACTTCCAGCATGGGCCGTTCCACGGTCAGGACCACCATGTCATACACGTTATGCGGTTCCTGCTCACCCAGATCGCGAAAATACTTCTCGAGGCTTTTACGAACGACGTCCTGGATATGGTCTTTACTCATGGTGTGTCGCAGTACGGAGAGGTGTTGCTAGGCGGCTAACGGCTCTGCAGCGGGCGCATATTGTAACCGGTCACCCAGGGCCAACTGCGATTCGAAGAATGCATCCACTGCAGCGAGTTGCGTGGCGCAATCATCGATCAGGTTCATGCGTTGCCTGAATGTTTCAGCGCCGTGCAAATCACGCACATACCACCCAATATGTTTACGCGCAGTACGCACGCCGAGGTAGTCGCCATAGAACGCGTAATGCGCCATCAAGTGCTGCGCCATGCGCTCGCGCACTTCGCTGATGGTCGGTGCTGGCAGTAGTGTGCCGGTACGCAAGTAATGATCTATCTCCCGAAAAATCCAGGGCCGGCCCTGCGCAGCGCGGCCGATCATGACCGCATCTGCACCGGTGGTGCGCAAGACCTGCGCTGCTTTGTGCGGGCTGTCGATATCACCATTGGCGACAACGGGAACACGTACAGCAGATTTCACCGCCGCGATGGTGTCGTACTCGGCCTCACCTTTGTAGCCATCGGCCCGTGTGCGGCCGTGCAAGGTCAGCATGGCGATGCCACAGTCCTCGGCAATACGCGCAATGATTAAAGCGTTTTTGTGATCTCTATCCCAACCCGTGCGGAATTTCAGGGTCACGGGAACGTCCACTGCGCTCACCACGACTTGCAGCAGCGTGGCTACCAAAGGCTCATCGCGTAGTAACGCAGAGCCACACCAGCGGTTGCAGACTTTCTTGACCGGGCAGCCCATGTTGATATCGATGATCTGCGCGCCGCGGGACACATTAAAGCGTGCGGCCTCAGCCAGCAATTTCGGATCTGCACCGGCAATTTGCACCGCTTTCGGCTCCATCTCGCCGTCATGATTGATTCGGCGGGTTGATTTGTCGGTTGCCCACAAACGCGGATTTGACGCGGCCATTTCCGATACCGCATACCCCGCACCCATCTCTTTGCAGAGCTGACGAAAAGGACGATCGGTCACCCCGGCCATGGGCGCGACAAACACATTATTGCGTAGCTGATAAGGGCCGATATTCATGCTGCTCAGACCGAAGGTGCAACGTGCAACCAGAAAGTCACCGGGCCATCATTCACCAACGCCACCTTCATGTCAGCACCAAAGCGACCGGTCTCGACATGCGGATGTAACTGACGCGCACATTGCACGGTGTAGTCAAATAATTCATTGGCGAGTGCCGGTGGTGCCGCCGGAGTGAATGAAGGACGCGTGCCAGATCGTGTGTCAGCCGCCAACGTGAACTGCGGCACCAGCAACAAGCCGCCATTCACTTGGCCCAGATTCAGATTCATCTTACCCTCGGCATCACTAAAGACACGAAGTGCGAGCAATTTGTTCAGCAGCGCATCCGCCTCTTTGCGAGTATCGCCGCGCTCGGCGCATAGCAGCACCAACAAGCCTTGGTCAATGCGACCAACGATCGCGTCATCAACGCGAACACTCGCTTCGGACACACGTTGCAGCAAGCCGATCATGAAAATTCGCGCGATCGGCTTAAGACAGCGTGATACGCGCAAATTTACGCTTGCCGACTTGCAGCACGAAGCTGCCGCTATTCACTTTGAGGCCTTTGTCGCTAATGGTTTCACCATCGAGTCGAACACCGCCTTGTTCAACCATGCGCAATGCTTCGGAGCTTGAGGGGCAGAGCTGCGCCAGCTTCAGCAACTGTCCAATCCCAAGGGGTGCACCGGTGAGCGTTAGCTCGGGTATATCGTCCGGAATGCCGCCGCGAGCGCGATTATCAAAATCGGCCAGCGCCGACTCGGCAGCGCTGCGCGAGTGAAAGCGCGCAACTATCTCTTGGCCAAGCAATACCTTGATCTCGCGCGGATTACGCCCACCTTCAACGTCTTTCTTGAATTGTGCAATCTCTGGCAGCGAGCGGAACGATAACAAGTCATACCAACGCCACATCGCTACGTCAGAAATACTCATCACCTTGGCGAACATGGTGTTGGCTGGTTCAGTGATGCCGATGTAATTGTTTTTGGACTTTGACATCTTTTCGACGCCATCCAGCCCTTCGAGCAGCGGCATGGTCAGAATGCACTGCGGTGTCTGGCCATAATCTTTTTGCAGCTCGCGACCCACCAGCAAATTGAATTTCTGATCAGTGCCGCCAAGCTCCAGATCTGACTGCAAGGCCACCGAGTCATAGCCCTGCATCAACGGGTAAAGCAGCTCATGCACCGAGATCGGCGTACCGGCCTTCAATCGCTTAGTGAAATCTTCACGCTCCAGAATACGCGCCACCGTGTAACGCGCCGATAGCTGAATCATGCCGCGCGCGCCCAGGGGATCACACCACTCGGAGTTGTAGCGAATTTCGGTTTTTGCCGGATCCAGCACCAGACTCGCTTGCGAAAAATAAGTTTTTGCGTTTTCTTCGATTTGCTCGCGTGTGAGCGGCGGGCGGGTGACGTTGCGCCCCGACGGATCACCGATCATCGAGGTGAAGTCGCCGATCAAAAAAATCACCGTGTGCCCAAGATCCTGCAACTGCCGCATCTTGTTCAACACCACGGTGTGACCCAGGTGTAAATCCGGCGCAGTGGGGTCAAGGCCAAGTTTGATGCGCAAGGGCTTGCCGGTTTTTTCCGAGTGCGCCAGCTTTTGTGCAAACTCGGATTCAATCAGCAACTCTTCAGCGCCACACTTAACAATGGCGAGCGCTTCCTGCACCGCATCGGAAAGCGGAAGTTGCGCAGTTGCTGGCGTTGATGGGTCGGTGGCGGCGTTGGCGTTCATACGGATTCGGGTTGGATCATGATGCGCGGCTTCTCCATTGTTATAACGCGCGCTGCGAGCGGCTGAGCTTTGTGCTTGGACGAGCAATGCGAGCAATCCGAACAATGGCCCAGTTCCGCTCGAGAACCCGTGATTTTAGCGGATTGCACGGTCCAGCCCATCTTGGCCATTGGCTGCGTGCACACGATCAGCGATACACTGCGTACCGTTTGCTTCGCTCAAAAAGTTTTATTTACGAATACCGCCTCGTCGACTGATCACGACCATGCCTGCCCCGCTCTATATTGGCCTGATGTCCGGCACCAGCCTGGATGGTGTTGACGGTGTGCTCACCGCGTTCGATGGCGCGCTACACGCGGCTTACGTACCGTTCCCTGAGCCGTTGCGACAGACTTTATTTGCGCTGCAATCTGCCGGGCAGAATGAAATCGAGCGCGAGGCGGTGGCTGCGAATCAACTCGCGCACTTGTATGCCGAGTGCGTGCAACAACTGCTGAGCGATGCCGGCTTGTCGTCCTCGGCAATCAAAGCCATCGGCGTCCATGGCCAAACCATCCGGCATCGGCCTGATCTGGGCTTCACCCAACAAACCAATAACCCATCGCTGCTAGCCGAGCTGACGGGCATGGATGTGATTGCAGATTTCCGCAGCCGCGATATCGCAGCGGGCGGGCAGGGCGCGCCCTTGGTGCCGGCGTTTCATCAGGCGGTGTTCGGCAGTGCAAGCGCCACGCGAGTGGTGGTGAACATCGGCGGTATTGCCAATCTGAGCGTATTGCGCGCCGACGGCAGCGTGCTGGGCTACGACACAGGGCCGGGCAATGTGCTGATGGATGCGTGGGCGAGCAAGCACCTCGGCACCCCTTACGATCCGGGCGGCGATTGGGCCACTTCAGGACGCGCGTTGCCAGAGCTCTTGGCCGATCTGTTAGCCGAGCCTTATCTGTCAGCGCCGGCTCCCAAAAGCACCGGGCGCGATTTATTCAACCCCGAGTGGTTGCAGGCGCGGCTGGCGCGTTTCACGCACGTAGCCCCGGTGGATGTTCAAGCCACCTTGGCCGCTTTCACCGCGCGTACGATTATCGATGCCATTCAACGCGATGCCCCCGATGCAGAGGCGGTGTATGTGTGCGGCGGTGGCGCGCTGAACACCCACCTCATGCGCTGCTTGCAGCAGGATCTTGGCAAACCGGTGTCGAGTACCGAGGCCTTAGGCATTGCGCCCATGCATGTCGAGGCGACCGCGTTTGCGTGGTTGGCCGCGCGCTTCTGTGATGGCCTACCAGGTAACTTACCAGCCGTCACAGGCGCTAACGGGCACCGCGTGCTTGGGGCTTTGTATCCAGGCAAGCAGAAGTTTTAGAAGAACCGATGAACTATCAGCGCCGATAAAAAAAGCGCGGACTGTGCCGCGCTTTTCGTTGAGACAAAAACTGATCAGGCCGAGAAAGACGATCCGCAGCCGCAGGTCGTTGTGGCATTCGGGTTCTTGATGACGAACTGCGCGCCTTCAAGGTCATCTTTGTAGTCGATTTCTGCGCCCACCAGATACTGGTAGCTCATCGAATCAATCAGCAGCTTCACGCCATTCTTCACCATAGTGGTGTCGTCTTCATTGACGATTTCATCGAAGGTGAAGCCGTACTGAAAGCCCGAGCAACCCCCGCCCTGCACGAACACGCGCAGTTTCAGATCTGGATTACCTTCTTCTTCGATCAATTGCGCGACCTTGCCAGCAGCGCTGTCGGTGAAATTGATCGGTGCCGGCATTTCGGTGGGTGCGTTCATGTTGGGACTCCTTGCAGCAAAGCTGCGTGATTATAGCGGCTAGCCTTGTGGGCCGCAGGCGCTGACAAACCGCATGTCAAGGCGCGTTGACTTCGGGATTATGCGCCCATCGGCGCTCAATTCAACCCTATACCGTGCAGGGTGATCGGGGTGTTACGGCAAGATCGGCACTTGCGTCAGGCCCATGGTTTCTTCCAGGCCAAACATCAGGTTCATGCACTGCACGCCTTGCCCGGCCGCGCCCTTCACCAAATTGTCTTCCACCACCAAAATCACCAGCAAATCACCGCCGCCGGGGCGATGCAGCGCGATGCGGCACATGTTCGACGCACGCACCGAACGGGTCTCGGGGTGGCTACCCGCGGGCAGCACATCGACAAACGGATCATTGGCGTAATGCTGCTCGTAAAGCGCCTGCACATCGATACCGCGCGCCTCGGGCAGCAAGGTGGCGTATAGCGTGGAATGAATGCCGCGAATCATCGGCACCAGATGCGGCACGAAGGTGAGTCCGATCGGTCGTCCGGCAATCGCCTGCAAGCCTTGTACGGTTTCCGGCAAGTGGCGATGCCCCGGCACGCCATAGGCCTTGAAGTTATCCGAGGCCTCCGCCAGCAGCGTATGCACCTCTGCCTTGCGCCCCGCGCCGGAGACGCCGGACTTGCAATCGGCAATCAGTGCGGACTCGTTCACCAACGGCTTGGCTTGTGACAGCAAGGGCTTGAAACCGAGTTGCATGGAAGTTGGGTAGCAACCGGGTAGGCCGATCACCCGCGCTTTGCGAATGGCATCGCGATTCACCTCGGGCAGGCCATACACTGCCTCAGCCAGAATGTCCGGGCAGCTGTGCGGCATGCCGTACCAGTGCTCGAATACCGCCGCGTCTTGAATACGAAAGTCTGCGGCAAGGTCGATCAGTTTCACGCCTGCGGCGAGTAACTCACGTGCTTGCGACATCGCTACGCCGTGGGGTGTCGCGAAGAACACCACGTCGCACTGATCAAGCTGCGCTTTGTCGGGTGAAGAGAACGCCAGCGAGACATGTCCGCGCAACGACGGAAACATCTCGGCCACGGGCATGCCATCTTCTTTGCGCGAGGTGATGCTGTGCAGTTTGACTTGCGGATGCGCTGCAAGCAGTCTCAGCAGCTCAACGCCTGTGTAGCCGGTGCCGCCGACGATACCAACCTTGATCATTCCTGACTCCCGATCACCGAATAAGGAAAAAATGTCTTGTGTCGTGAGCAATGGCATTCACGCCGCAAGACACCTGCCGCCAAACAAAAAAGCCGCCGGGTAAACACCCGACGGCTCCGAATAACAACCGCAAACGCCGGATTAACGCTTGGAGAACTGTTTGGCGCGACGTGCTTTGCGCAGGCCGACCTTCTTACGTTCAACTTCACGTGCGTCACGAGTGACGAAGCCGGCTTTCGACAGCTCTGGCTTGAGCGCGACGTCGTAGTCAATCAGTGCGCGGGTGATGCCATGACGGACCGCACCGGCTTGACCCGATTCGCCGCCACCATGCACATTCACCATGATGTCGAAACGATTCACGTTGTTGGTCAGTTCGAGTGGCTGACGGATCACCATCAGGCCAGTCTCACGAGAAAAATATTCCGCTGCATCCTTGCCATTGACGACGATCTTGCCGCTGCCAACTTTAATGAATACACGCGCAACGGCGCTCTTGCGGCGGCCGGTTCCGTAGTTGTAGTTACCGATCATGTCTGTTCCTTACAGTTCGAGTGGCTTGGGTTGCTGAGCGCTGTGCGGATGCGCATCATCGGCATACACCTTCAGCTTCTTGGCCATCGCGTAACCCAACGGACCTTTCGGCAGCATGCCTTTCACAGCCTTCTCGAGCGCGCGGCCCGGATGCTTGGCTTGCATATCGCGGAAATTGGTCTCGTAGATGCCACCCGGGTAACCGGTGTGACGGTAATATTTTTTGTCGAGCGCTTTAGCGCCGGTAACGCGCAGCTTGGCGGCGTTCACCACGATGATGTAATCACCGGTATCGACATGGGGGGTAAATTCTGGCTTGTGCTTGCCGCGTAGACGGTGTGCCACTTCGCTGGCGACACGACCGAGGACTTTGTCCGTGGCGTCGATCACAAACCAATCGCGCTGGACTTCGTGTCCTTTAGCGGAAAAGGTTTTCATGATGCATCCTTGATGAGGTAAACCCGTTGTGGTGGTTCCGCCGAATGCTTGTTTGGCTCGCGAGCCAAATTTGCGCAGCGGACGCTCCCTTGTTATGGTTTCCCCGCTCGGGCAAATCGGGGAACCAAAGATTATAAAGTTTTCAAGGACTTGGCGTCAAACAAAAGAACGAGATCTTGTCTTGCCGTTAAACTAAGAACCCATCGCGTTGGCTGTTTGGCAATGGGGCGCTAGCGCGGCACTGTGAACACCGGCGGCGACCTGACGAGATAGCATCTCAGCCGATGTAAACCTTCAGGAGAAAGCAATGGAATGCACCGTTCGCTGGACCGGCTTGTCCGGCATGGGCTTTGTGGCCGAGACCGGCTCAGGGCACGTCGTTAATATGGATGGCGCGCCCGAGGGCGGCGGTCACAACCTGGCGCCGCGCCCGATGGAGCTGGTGCTGGCCGGCACCGGTGGCTGCACCGCCTTCGACGTGGTGCTGATTTTGCGGAAGAGCGGGCAAGATATTCGCGGCTGCGACGTATCGCTCAAAGCCGAGCGCGCTGAAAAAGACCCGAAAGTCTTCACCCAAGTGCATTTTCACTTCACGGTGCGCGGGCGCGATCTCAAGACCAACCTGGTCGAACGTGCCATCAAGCTGTCGCATGAGAAGTACTGCTCCGCGTCGATCATGCTGGAAAAAACCGCCGAGCTAACGCACTCGTTCGAGATCATTGACGACTAAATTCGGTAAGCAGCGGTCGTCATTACCTTCGCCATTGCCTGCATGACCTGTTTCACCGGCAGCGGCAACTCCGCCGCACCCAACTGGCCGGCCGCTTTCGCATGCGCGACTTCGTCATCGCGCATCTGCGTCACGATAGCGCGTGAGCGTAGGTCGTTGGGTGGCAACTCGTCCAAATGGCGATCAAGATGCGCCTCCACCTGACGCTCGGTCTCCACCACAAACCCCAAGCTAATCGGGTCGCCTAATTTTGCGGCCACAGCGCCCAGCGCGAACGACCCTGCGTACCAGAGCGGATTCAGCAAGCTGGGACGCGCACCGAGTTCTTGCAGCCGGTCAGCCGTCCAGGCTAAGTGATCAACCTCCTCCTCACCCGCCTTTTGAAACTGCTCACGCGTGAGCGGGGTTTTGGCGAATGCTGACTGCGCGGCATACAGCGCCTGCGCGCATACCTCACCGACGTGGTTAACGCGCATTAATCCCGCCGCGTGCGTTTTTTCTTGATCGCTCATTGCCGAGTCGGCGATGCCATCAGCCGGGTTGGGACGCGCTGCGGTGGCAACGCTGCTAATGGATCTGAGGGTTTGATCGAATGCGCAAATTGCGGCATCGAGCGAAGTCAAAAAGTTGCTCAATTTTTATCTCGAAGTGGAAATATGTTGTTGGAAAGCGACATAAAGTTATCGAAACAACCAAGAAACAAAGATTAACTTTGCCGCAATCTCCAAGTTTTGCTTCAATGCAAGCTGACTTCTGGATCCTACGGGCTCAGAGCGTCGCTCGCGGGTAATCGGTGGTTCAAAACACGGTTGTTCTTAATGACCGAATACCGACGGCGAAATCTTAGCATCACAACATTTTGGAGATTACTCGATGAAAAAAACTCAAATGGCTCTGGCAGCAGTGGCGCTGGTAGCGTCTACAGCTGCAATGGCAGATGTGACTGTCTCTGGCTCGGTCGACACCGGTGTTGGTAGCTTCAACTCCGCTGGCGCACCAGGCAGCAACAAGATTGGCTTCCAAGAAGGCGGCTCCAACGGCGGCTCATTCCTGACCATCGCGGGTTCAGATGACCTCGGCGGCGGCTTGAAAGCGTCGTTCACGCTGCAGACCGGTTTCGATGCTGGTACCGGTGCAGTGAGCAACGGCGGTGCGGTTACAGGTAACACCGTATTTAACCGTCAATCGAACATCGCCCTCAGCGGTGGTTTCGGCACGATCACCCTTGGTGCTCAATTGAGCTCATATATCGCAGGCGCAGCAGGTACGGTTCTGCCTGGCTCCATCTTCGGCGCATTTGATGTTTCAGCAATCGCAGCGCAAGACGCAGCTGGCGGCGGTGGCAACACCGGTGGCTTCTTCACCCGTAATGCAGTGACCTACTCCACTCCTGACCTCGGTGGCTTTGGTTTGAGCGTTCAAAAGCAAGTTCAGGGTAATGACCCAGCCAGCTTCGACGGCACCGCAGCCTCCGGCTCGGCAAGCTTGGGCGATGTCAAGGCATCGTTTGGCTACCTGGATCGCACCGATCGTAAATCATGGACGCTCGGCGCATCGGCACCACTCGGCCCTCTGACTGCTAACCTGCGCTACACCGAAAGCGATCCTACTGGTGCTGTCAAAGCCAGCACGCAAGTCCGTGGCGGTGTTTCGTACGCACTGACCGACTCAACCACGCTGACGCTGCAGCACGCAACTAATGGCGGCTCGCTGAAGGGTGACCTGACCAGCGTTGGTGCTGTTTACTCGCTGTCGAAAGCAACCAGCCTGTACGCTCACTACAGCGGCGCAGCAGCTGGCTGGAACGCATCCGCATACGGCGCAGCCGCTGCTTCGGCAACCAAAGGCGGTAGCGCATTTGCAGTTGGTATCGCAACCAACTTCTAATAAGTACCCCACGCTGTTAAAAGCCACCCCTCGGGGTGGCTTTTTTCTTCCCCTTGTCTTGTTAAACTGCCCCGCTCCAAGCAGCTTTGACCTTAATCACCGTGTA
>VGHX01000023.1 GCA_016868055.1 Betaproteobacteria bacterium | reverse complement strand
GTAAAACCGCGCTGAAATAACAGCTAGTGCCAGTGCCGACCGTTATCGCGGCAGCTGCCTGCCCGGGCTATGTCCTGCCGATGGAGCGCATTGGTCACACTACTGTCATCAGGAGTGGTTAACCTGCGGCGGCTAATCTCCCGCCCGAAAGGGCCATGCCCACCCGAAAGCGTATCAAAAGGCCATGCCAACCATGAGCGTACCCATTACGGATGTGGAGCCGTCCTCGATTGCGCGCCCCTCGGCGCCGCCGCCTGCCGTGTCTGGTGCTCATAATTGGCAGGATTACCTATTCCACAAACTGACGATGGCATTTGCCGCGTTGGTGCTGCTGATCCTGGTCGGCATTATCGCCTCGCTTGCTGTGGGCGCATGGCCTGCATTCGAGCATTTTGGCCCCGGCTTCATTACCCGCATCGAGTGGGATCCGGTCAATGACGAGTACGGCGCGCTGATTGCAATTGCAGGTACCGTCATCACCTCGCTGATCGCGCTGTTAATTGCATTTCCGGTAAGTTTTGGTATCGCCTTGTTTTTGACCGAGATCTGCGCGGTATGGCTGAAGCAGCCACTCGGTACTGCGGTCGAGCTACTGGCCGGCGTCCCCAGCATTATTTACGGCATGTGGGGATTATTTGTATTTGCGCCGCTGTTTGCCGATTACGCTCAGCCCTTCCTTGCCGCCACCTTGGGCAAGGTGCCATTGATTGGGGTGCTGTTCAACGGCCCGATGATGGGCATCGGTATCTTGACGGCGGGTCTGATTTTATCGGTCATGATTATTCCTTTCATCGCCTCGGTGATGCGCGATGTGTTTGACACCTGTCCCGGGGTATTAAAAGAATCTGCCTACGCAATCGGCTGCACACGTTGGGAAGTGGTACGGCATATCGTGCTGCCTTACACCCGTATTGGTGTGGTCGGCGGCGTCATGTTGGGGCTCGGCAGAGCATTAGGCGAGACGATGGCAGTGACCTTTGTGATCGGTAATGCGCACAAGCTGTCTTGGTCTTTGTTCGCGCCCGGGAACAGTATTGCTTCTACCTTGGCCAATGAATTTGCCGAGGCCGAGGCTGGCATGCACATGTCCTCCTTATTCGCGCTCGGCTTGATATTGTTTGCCATCACTTTCGTGGTGCTGGCGGTGGCGAAGCTACTGTTGCTGTCACTGGAAGGAAAGGAGGGCACCAAATGAGTACGACTGCCGATCCTTTTCACTCGGATAATCCGATTTACAAAAACCGGCTGCTCCGACACCGTATCGGTATCTCACTGTCCATCTTTGCGATGGCGTTCGGTATTGGTTTCTTGTTCTGGATTTTGGCTGTTTTATTGATTAATGGGCTGGGCGCTATTGATATCGAGATTTTCACGCGCACTACGCCAGCGCCAGGCAGCGAGGGCGGTGGTTTGCTGAACCCGATTGTGGGTAGTCTGTTGATGGTGGGTACGGCGACCTTGATTAGCACGCCGATCGGTATCTTTGCAGGCGTTTACTTGGCAGAGTACGGTCACGAGAGCAAGTTTGCACAGATCACACGGTTTGTCACCGACATCATGCTGTCGGCGCCATCGATCGTGATCGGCCTGTTCGTCTATGCAGTGATTGTCGCTAACGTCAAACACTTCTCCGGCTGGGCTGGTAGTGTCGCAATTGCCTTGATCGCGATACCCGTGGTGGTTCGCACCACCGACAATATGCTGCAACTGGTTCCTGCAAGTTTGCGCGAGGCAGCCTTCGCACTGGGAGCGCCGCGCTGGAAAGTGGCGACGTTTATCCGCTTACGTGCGGTAAAAGCGGGTGTGGTGACCGGTATTTTACTTGCCGTGGCACGTATCTCGGGTGAGACCGCGCCGCTACTGTTCACCGCGCTATCGAATCAGTTTTTCAGCAGCGACATGAACCGACCGATGGCTAATTTGCCGGTGGTGATTTTCCAGTTTGCGATGAGTCCGTACGAGAACTGGAAATCGCTGGCATGGGGCGGCGCGCTCCTGATTACGGTAAGCGTACTCGGCCTGAATATCTTGTCGCGGTCGCTAATCCGACAGAACAAGACTACCTGAGGTAAAGCATGATCAATATCGCGACATTGAGCGAGTCATCGCCGGTTTCTGTGGATGACCTGACCCCGGTAATCCACGTCAAGGAGCTGGATTTTTTCTACGGCAGCTTCCAAGGTCTCAAGCAGATTAACCTCGACATCTACGAGCGCAAAGTAACAGCCTTCATCGGGCCTTCAGGATGTGGCAAGTCGACTTTGCTTCGCACCTTCAATCGTATGTACGACCTATATCCCGGGCAGCGGGCCAAGGGCGAAATTGTTTTCAATGGCCGTAATATCCTGGACAAGGATGTCGACGTCAACGTGCTGCGTGCCAAAGTGGGTATGGTATTTCAGAAGCCGACGCCGTTTCCGATGTCGATTTACGAAAACATTGCGTTTGGTGTGCGTCTGTATGAAAACCTGTCCAAAGGCGAGATGGATGAGCGGGTTGAGTGGGCGCTTAACAAGGCGGCTTTGTGGGGCGAAGTGAAAGACAAACTCGGTAAAAGCGGTTTGTCTTTGTCAGGTGGTCAGCAGCAGCGCTTGTGTATTGCCCGAGCGGTTGCGGTCAAGCCTGATGTGGTGCTGCTTGATGAGCCTACCTCGGCGCTTGATCCGATCTCGACAGTAAAAATCGAAGAGCTGATCAGCGAGCTGAAAGAAGACTACACCATTGCCATAGTGACTCATAATATGCAGCAAGCAGCGCGTTGCTCGGACTTCACTGCATACATGTACCTGGGTGAATTGGTAGAGTTTGGCGAGACCGACAAGATCTTCCTGAACCCAACCAAAAAAGAAACACAAGACTACATCACCGGCCGCTTCGGCTGATACGGAGAGCACCATGCCGAATGAACATTCATCGCGCCAGTATGAGCAAGACCTTGAAGCCATCCGTTCGCGCGTCTTGCAGATGGGCGGCTTAGTTGAAAAACAGTTCTTCGACGCGCTTGCTTGCTTCCGGTTACTCGATGCCAGAGAGGCTGAGCGTATCATTGCCGCCGATCTCGAGGTTAACCAGATGGAGGTGGCGCTAGATGATGCATGCAGCCACCTGATCGTTAAACGTCAACCTGCAGCGAATGATCTGCGTACGGTGATGGCAACAATCAAGGTGATCACAGACCTTGAGCGTGTGGGTGATGAAGCCACAAAAATCGCGCGCGCCGCTGCGCAGTTACAGCATCGCGGCCTGGTTCCGATAGCACATGAAGAAACCATTCGCGTGATGGCTGAGCACGCCGGCAAATTACTGCATGAGTCACTCGACGCGTTTGCCCGGCTCGACCACAAGCTGGCGACCAAGCTGATTATCGCTGATGAGAAAGTTGACAGCGAGTTCAGATTAGTGATGCGTAATGTCATTACCTTCATGATGGAAGATCCCCGAACGATCTCGGCAGCGCTCGACACTTTGTGGGTCGCGAAGGCGATTGAGCGTATTGGTGATCACGCCAAAAACATCGCCGAGTACGTGGTGTATATCGTTGAAGGCAAAGACATACGCCATACAGACTACGCAGTGCAACAGGGCGCTGGCTAAGGCGATCTATTCCGAATGGCAGTAGCAGAACCTACTATCCTGATTGTCGAAGACGAGCCATCGATCGTCGAGCTGATTACGTTTTCGCTAAAGGGCGCTGGCTGGGTCGTCGATGCAGTGAACGATACTGCGGGAGCGTGGGCCTATCTGCAGCAAAAGCGCCCGCAGCTCATGCTGCTGGATTGGATGCTTCCAGATCAATCCGGTATCAAGCTGCTGTCTCGAATTCGCGCTGACCGTAATTTCTCCGCCCTGCCGATCATCATGCTCACCGCAAAGAGCATGGAAGAAGACAAGGTGCAGGGCCTGGAGCAAGGCGCTGATGATTACATTACCAAACCATTCTCGCCACGCGAGCTAAATGCGCGTATCAAGGCCTTGATACGCCGAAAAACCCCAGAGCACTCCGAGCTTGAGATGCGCGCTGGCGCGCTCACGGTAGACCCGGTCAGTTGCCGCGTTAGCATAGATGGGCAGCCGATCGAGATAGGACATGCCGAGTTCAAGCTGCTGCGGTTCCTGATCGCACATCCCGAGCGCGTGTTCACCCGCAGCCAGTTGCTCGACAAGGTCTGGGGCGATCATGTAGTGCTGGAAGAGCGTACCGTCGATGTCCACATCCTTCGGCTGCGCAAGGCACTGGCCCCGGCAGACGGTC
Organism: Betaproteobacteria bacterium; assembly: GCA_016868055.1. Taxonomy (GTDB): domain Bacteria; phylum Pseudomonadota; class Gammaproteobacteria; order Burkholderiales; family Burkholderiaceae_D; genus Pernthalerella. The sequence goes on along the minus strand of VGHX01000023.1, from coordinate 28,613 downwards.
TGATCAAGACCGTCCGCAGTGTGGGCTATATGCTGTCGGAGAAGTAGCGCTCTCCAGTACAATCGCGGCAGCTTGCCGCCGGCTGCCATTCCGTCCGCCCGGCACAAACCGGGAAATACACCTGCTCCCTATGACGCATCAGTCCTTGTTCTGGATACCTGTCGCTTTGCGCTTCGCGCTAGTGAGTGTTCTTGGGCTGCTGGCCGGCTACTTTTGGGGTGTGCTGACCGGGGTTTTAGTAGCGCTGTTGTTGATCGTGCTGCTGTTACTGAGGCAACTGTTTTATATGTATCGGCTATCCGCTTGGCTGGAGGACCCGGACAAGGCAAGGCTCGATGATGGCGGTGGTGCCTGGACCGAAATTTTCGCCAAACTGTACCGCATGCGCCGCGAGGACCAAAAAAACCGTGCAGATTTAGCCGAGTGGTTGTCGCGGTTTCGACAGGCCATGAGCCAGCTGCCTGATGGTGTGGTGCTAATGGACGATGTGCTGTTTTTAGAATGGTGCAATCCGATCGCCGAGCAGCATCTGGGCCTTTCGCTCGCGACCGACAAAGGTATGCGCGTCACCAACCTGATCCGTAGTCCGGAGTTTATTGACTACATTATTTTGGGTCGCTATGAAGACCCTCTGGCCTTAAGCTTGGATGACCGCAAACTCATTATCCGTCTGATTCCTTTTGAAAACCGCCGCCATATCTTGGTGTCGCATGATGTGACTGATTTTGAACGGCTTGACCAGATGCGACGCGACTTTATTGCCAACGCTTCACATGAGCTGCGTACGCCACTGACAGTGATTAACGGATTCCTGGAAATCGCCGCTCATCAACCTGACCTCGACCAGCCAACCCGCGCACGCCACATGAAGTTGATGGTAGAGCAGGGTCAGCGCATGCAGCACTTGGTCGAGGACATGTTGGTATTAACGCGGCTCGAGTCGATGGATTATCCGTTGTGCGAAGAAGAGATCAACATGCGCGAGCTACTGGGTCAAATTGAAGCCGAGGCGAATGCATTGTCAGCGGGTCGGCATCAGATTAGTCTGGTGGTGGATGGCCCGGATTTGTATGGGAACACGGAAGAGTTGCGTAGTGCGATCGGTAACCTGGTATCCAATGCAGTGCGTTACACGCCCGACGGTGGACAGGTCGAGATCCAGTGGTCAGCCGGCGATGCAGGACCGAGATGCACCGTGTCAGACTCTGGTATTGGTATCAGTCAGGAGCACTTGTCGAGACTCACCGAGCGCTTCTACCGCGTCGACAAGAGTCGCTCGCGTGAAACCAAGGGTACTGGGCTCGGCTTGGCGATTGTGAAACACGTACTGATGCGACATGACGCGCAGCTACAGATTCAGTCGGAGGATGGCAAGGGCAGTAAATTCACGATTCAATTTCCGCGCAGTGCCATGTTGCTACGCCAAGGCTAAAAAATTTCTGGTTTCAGAAAAGCTTTTCAGGCGTAAAACGCACACCAAACGACAGCCAGCGATGATCGCCCGCGTTGCCGTATTGACGACCCACGGTCGCATCAATTTGAAATAGCCCGGGCATAACGCTGTATCGTGTGCCCGCTTGCCAATACGGTCGGTCAATGCTGTTGCCGAAGCTCTCTGCAATCAGCGTGAGCTTGGTGTCGAGGTTTAGCTCGGTGCCAATACCCCAAGTTGTTTGGTCTTTGCCGGTGGCTTTATCTCTGAGCCAGCCGCCATTGAGGTGAACCACCACCAGATCGTCTGCGAATGACATTGATAGCGGCACATAAGCATAGCGGTTCCCCAGCAGGTTAGGCCCCGGATTAATTTTAGGATGTTGAATCGTGCCGATCGCCGCGCCGATGCCCCAGCCGTTGGGCTCCAGCGTTTTGAACAGCGTTTTCGCTTGCAGCACGTAATCATCGGTCCACCCTGTGGCTTCACCCAGCTTGGCCGCGCCGCCCCCAACCGTGATCTCGAGGTTGCCAGTGGGATTACATGCAGGCAGCGCCCATAGCTCGGTGCTGTTGGGGTAGAGCCGGGTCCAACTCTCCAACTGGCAGCTTCCGGCGGTGGTCAGTCTGGCGTCGTCGGGACAAAGGGGCGGGCGGCCCAAGCCGCACCATTGGCAAGCCACAGCGCCGGCAGCAGCAGACCACAAAGCGTAAATTTGAATCGCCTCATTGCGTCATTCTAGGGGCTCAAGCTGAAACCGTATCAACTTGCCAGACCATCAGGGGCGGCGCCTCATTTGGCAAAAAAATAGCCCGCCGAGGCGGGCTTAAGTCTTGGAGATATCGAGCTGCTAACAGCGTGCGCTGTTAACCGCTATTACTTCCATATCGGCGCTCCGGCGCCATCCTTGAATGATGTCTTCCATAATTCCTGGATCTGCTTCACCACAGGCGCTGGAATGGGTACGTACTCGAGCTCGGTTGCCATCTGACCACCGTTCTTGTAGGCCCAGTCGAAAAACTTCAGCACAGCGCGGCCGGTGAGGGCATCCGCTTGGGTCTTGTGCATCAAGATGAAGGACGCACCAGTGGCTGGCCAGCTCTGCTTGCCTGGCTGGTTGGTCAGCAGCACGCCCATGCCCGGTGTGTTGGCCCAGTCGGCACTTGCAGCAGCGGCTTTGAAAGTTTCATCGTCAGGCATAACAAACTCACCGTCACGGTTTTTCATTTGGCCGTAGGGGATCTTGTTGCGCTTGGCATAGGCATATTCAATATAGCCAAACGAACCTTTGACGCGCTGCACGTTCGCGGCTACACCCTCGTTGCCCTTACCGCCCACGCCGGTCGGCCATTTGACCGCGTTACCGGTACCGACTTTTTCTTTGAACTCGGCGTTGGCCTTGGACAGATAATCAGTCCAGAGGAAGGTGGTACCCGAGCCGTCGGCGCGGTGAACCACGGTAATCGCCAGATCAGGTAACTTCACATCCGGATTTACGGCGGCGATTGCTTTGTCGCTCCACTTGCTGATTTTGCCAAGGTGAATACCGGCGATAATTTCAGGGGTGAATTTGATCTGCCCAGGCTGTATACCGTCCAGATTAAAGACAGGCACAACGCCACCGATAATGGCCGGAAACTGCAGCAGACCTTCTTTTTCCAGCTCTTCAGGCTTCATCGGTTGGTCGGACGCACCAAAGTCAACGGTTTTGGCCTTGATCTGGCGCATGCCGCCGCCGGAGCCGATCGACTGATAGTTCAGACCAATGCCGGTCGATGCCTTGTAGGCCTCGGCCCACTTTGAGTAGATTGGGAACGGGAAGGTAGCGCCTGCGCCGGTAAACTCCGCCGCCTGCACCGAGAGGCTGATGGCAGCGCCGACCGCGGCGACTGCTAAGCCTTTAAACAGTTGCTTGCTTCGCATAGATACTCCTTGGGGGTTTCTTGGGGGTGAATATGCCATTAACAGATGACTGCCCGGAATTTACGTAATGAATATGTCAGCCTTATGACAGCTTTCATCGAAAATTATTCGGTTTATAACGCTGTCACCGATCTGTCATGAAGCTGCACTACGCTCCGATAACTATTTCTTTGCCTGATTCCCTGTGAGCGCAAAAATCCCTTCGATGGCGTCACCAGCATCCAGTTTTCTGAACCGGGAGCTATCCATGCTGGCGTTCAACCGGCGTGTTTTGGCGCAGGCGCAAGATCCGGATATACCCTTGCTGGAACGCCTTAAATTTCTTTGCATCGTCAGCAGTAATCTCGACGAGTTTTTTGAAGTGCGTGTAGCTAGTTTGTTGGCTCGGGAGCGCGAAGAAGGTTCCTTGGCACACCCGATTTGGATGCGTGACTTCGACCAAGTCAGTGTTGCAGCACACGCGCTGGTTGAAGAGCAATACCAAACCCTCAACCAGCACATCCTGCCGGCATTGATGGAGCAAGGCATCCATTTATTGCGACATCTTGATCGTAATGAAGCGCAGCGGGTTTGGGTCAAGGATTACTTCGAACGCGAAGTTCGACCGCTGCTGACCCCGATTGTCTTAGACCCGGCACACCCTTTCCCACAAGTGGTGAATAAAAGCCTCAATTTTATTGTTGAGTTGGCCGGTAAAGATGCGTTCGGAAAAGGCACCACGATCGCCGTGATGAAAGCACCGCGGGTACTACCTCGAATTATTCGCCTGCCCGAGGGCTTGAATGGTAATGGCGCCGCCTATTGCTTGTTGTCGTCAGTGATTCATGCGCATATTGCCGATCTTTTTCCGGGGCGGCAGGTGCTCGGCTATTCACAGTTTCGTGTGACACGCGATAGTGATTTGTGGGTAGATGAAGTGGAAGTTAAAAACTTGCGTCAGGCGCTGAAAGGTGAATTGCAAACCCGCCAATTCGGTTTTGCGGTGCGGCTCGAAGTGGCGCAGAACTGCCCGAAAAATCTGTCCGATTTCTTGCTGACACAGTTTGATATTGCGCCTGAGTTTTTGTATCCCGTCGACGGACCAGTGAATATGGTAAGTCTGAATGAGTTGCTTGAATATGCGTCGGGCCCGGACTTTCGGTTCAAGCCATTCGTGCCGGATCTGTCGATGGCACTGGCGCATGAAGATATTTTTAGTTTGATTACGCAGCGCGACTATTTACTGCATCATCCTTATCAGTCGTTTCAGCCGGTGATCGAGTTTTTGCGAGCCGCTGCTGCAGATCCATCGGTGGTCGCGATCAAGCAAACCATTTACCGTACCGGCATGAACTCGGAATTGATGGAGGCACTGATCGCGGCGGCACAGAACGGTAAAGAAGTGACCGTGGTGGTAGAGCTGATGGCGCGTTTCGATGAAGAGGCTAACATTAACTGGGCGGATAAACTCGAACGAGTTGGCGCGCAGGTGGTCTACGGTATTGTAGGAATGAAGACCCATGCCAAGACGGCGCTGGTAATCAGGCGTGAATCTGGCAAACTGAAAATGTATGCTCACCTCGGCACCGGTAACTATCACCCTACCACCACCAAGTTTTATACTGATTTTGGCCTGCTGACAGCGAATCAGTCGCTGGCGCGTGAGGTGAATGAGGTTTTCATTAACCTAACAAGCCTTACCCGGCCGAAAAAACTCAATCACCTTTGGGTTGCGCCGTTCGATTTACATAAAGAGCTATTGAAAGCGATTCGACAAGAGGCTGATAACGCTGCCCAAGGCCTAAGCGGTCGTATTATTGCAAAAATGAATGCGCTTCAGGATGAGTCGATTATTCTGGCGCTGTACGAGGCATCGCAAGCGGGTGTGAAAATTGATTTGATTGTCCGTGGGGCCTGTTTGCTGCGACCTGGGGTCCCCGGTTTATCCGAAAACATTCGCGTGCGGTCCATCGTCGGTCGGTTTTTGGAACATAGCCGAATCTTTTTATTCCGGAACAATGGGAAAGACGATTTATACTTGGCGAGCGCAGACTGGATGAATCGTAATTTATTCCGTCGGGTTGAGGTGGCGTTCCCGGTACTGGACCCCGAACTCAAGCAGCGCGTGGTCGATGAGGGTTTGAAGCCCTATTTAAAAGATAACCAAAATGCCTGGGAGCTTGATGCCGAGGGCAACTATCATCGACGAAAGCCGAGTAGCCGGCAGTTACCCTTCAGTGCGCAACTACACCTGATGGAAACTTTGGGAGAGTGATGGATTTAATTCTTTGGCGCCATGCGCAAGCCGAAGAGGGCAGCCCAGATGCCGAGCGTGAACTCACCGCACAGGGACGCAAACAAGCGCAGCGTATGGGGCTATGGTTGGATCGGGTGCTACCGAGCGGCTGCAAAATACTCAGCAGCCCTACTGCACGTACTGTGCAAACGGTTGAGGCGCTCGGTCGCAAGTACAAGGTGGTACCTGAAATCGGGCCTGCCGCCGACGCTCATCAAGTCCTGCTTGCAGCAGGCTGGCCCGACGCTCGTGGCCCGGTGTTGGTGGTCGGGCACCAGCCATGGTTGGGGAATGTGGCCTCCTTGCTATTGACCGGCGTTGAGCAAAACTGGTCGGTCAAGAAATCAAACGCTTGGTGGATAGCGCAGCGTGACCGTGAAGAAGGTAACGCGATTTATCTGAAAGCAGTGATGGCGCCAGAATTTTTCAACGAATAATGTCGCGATAGCCTGATTGTTTATTGGTAAGACGCGAACAACCACCACAAACCGAGTGGCGTAAATAGCCAGTATTCAATGGGCGCACCTAGCCACCAGTGACGATGCCAAGCCGCATGCGTTTTTGCAAAGCGCCGTAGGCCAAAGGCCGGATTCAGTACAAACCACAAAAAATCCTCACTGACCCAGAACAGCATGATGCACGCCAGCGCGCGCTGCTCTGCGGGCCAGCTGTAGTCACCGGTAAAAATCAAGGGAAAGTGAAAGAACAAGGCAACGAGCGAAAATGCCCAGGCATGATAGCCAGTCATCTCGCGACCACCCCAAAACAAATCGAGTAGCCAGTGATGCTCGATACGCCACGTTGGCAGATTCGCCGCCCAGCCGGCGTCGCCCTCAATCGCGATCTCAAGCTTTGCAAAGAAAAATCCCAGCACCACGACAAAGCCGAGCGTGAGCAACCAGGTTGTCGTCACGGAGACTTCACTGCGCGACGTGCCGCCTGAAGCACATCATTCGCCGCCGAAGGTTTGGCCAATGCACGTGCGCGTGAGCGCATCGCTGCTAGTCGCGGTTGGTCGGATAGTAGGCGCTGCAGGCGAAACTGCAATGTGGCGGGATCATCAGCGCGCACAGCTGCGCCTTCCTGAATCAACCATGCGGCATTGCGCTCTTCCTGGCCCGGTATCGGATTGACCAGAAGCATGGGTAAACCCATGGCCAAGCACTCTGATGTTGATAGTCCACCGGGTTTGGTGATCGCCAGATCAGCGCATGCCATCAGCCGGTATACCTCATTGGTGTAGCCGATCACGCGTAAGCGTGTCGGATAAAACGCTTCGATCGTACGTAGCGTATCGTGCAGGCCCTGATTACGACCTGTCAGCACGATGACTTGTAGCGCAGCGTGTTGTGCCAACAAGCTCTGCACCAGTGATTCCTGTAGACCGGCTCCAGCGCCACCACTCATCAGAAGCACGGTCGTACAGCGCGGATCCAGACCTAAGGCGGCACAGGCTGAGCCACGATCAGGCGCTGACGAGAACCCGGGCATGAGGGGTATGCCGCTCACCACAACCCGCGCACTAGGCATGCCCTGCGCATATAGCCGGTAGGCAAGTTCATCATTCGCGACGAAGTAGCCGGTGACCGCAGGCTGCATCCAAATATGGTGCAGGTCAAAGTCGGTGACCTGTACCCACAGTGGGCATGTGATCTTCTGCTTGAATCGAATATCGCTCAGCATCTCGGCCGGCAGAAAATGCGTGCAGATGATGATGTCGGGCTGGAAGCGATGTATCTCAGTCAGTAATCGCTTGGCGACAAAGGCTTGTAGCAGCCGACGTAGCCGAACGTTCCAGGGCTTATCCGACGACGCATCGGTCGTGCGGTATAGCCAGCCCCACGCCTCGGGCAGGCGGTGCGCAAGCGCCATGTACATATCGCTATAGACTTTGCTGAACCAGCGCGGTACGAGCTTGAGTACATCATGATGCCGCACCGTCAGCGACGGGTAATCGGCGCGCGCATGAGCCACGATGGCATCAGCAGCGCGCACGTGGCCATTGCCCGCAGATACCGACAATACCATCAGCCGCTTACCCGCCACTGTGGTTGCGTCCACCTGCCCCGACGCTACCAGATCAATGCCATTGTCGATGCAACCATCAATTCCGTTAGCCATCATGACGATCCGAGCTCCAGCAGATGAATAGGCGTGAATCAGGCCGGTTGAAGGTAGGCGTCTTCAATCTCTTCTTGCAGTTGTGCCTGCTCCCAGCGCAGCATGATTTCATGCCAATCCACCAATCTAAGTTGGCCGGTTGGCTCTTCAATCAGCGCAGACAAGCTCTCTACCCAGTCACCATCGTTGCAGTACAAGATACCGTCGATCTCTCGAATCTCGGGCTTATGAATATGACCACAGATCACACCATCCAGGCCTTTCTTGCGTGCCTCGTCAGCGAGCGCTTGTTCGAACGAGGTGATATAGCTGACGGCATTTTTAACTTTTAGCTTCAGGTACTGCGACAACGACCAGTAGGGTAGGCCAACGCGCGCACGCCAGCTGTTGTAGTACTGATTGAATTTCAAGATGAGCGTATAAAGCGAATCACCGACGTAGGCTAGCCACTTGGCGCATGCGATCACGCCATCGAACCTATCGCCGTGCAGCACCAGCAGCTTGCGGCCGTCGGCAGTTTTGTGAACTAATTCATCACGAATCTTGATGCCCCCGAAATCCATCCCGATAAACTGACGGATCGATTCATCATGATTGCCTGGCACAAAAATCACCTTGGTGCCTTTTTTAGCCTTTTTCAGCACCAGCTGTACGACGTCGTTGTGGGTTTGGTGCCAGTACCAGCGTCGCTTCAGTTGCCAGCCGTCGACGATGTCACCGATCAGGTACAGTTTGTCGGATTCGGTTGCCTTCAAAAATTCGAGCAAGCGCTTGGCTTGACAACCGCTAGTGCCAAGGTGAATGTCCGAGATAAAGATAGTGCGGAAGTGTAGGGGTATCGGTTTGTGCAACGGATGCTTAATCAGCTTCTTTTTTTGTTTTAGTTCTGTGAAAGCATCTCGTTGGTTCATGCGCGCACTCCGTGTCACCGTAGGAACACATTACCGACCAATTACTTCATCTGCGTGACAGCTATGTTTCGTTTGTGTGACAAGACGTTCGCCGGTCCGGCTGCTGTCACGGGCGATGGCGATGCAGTGCTTTGGATGCAAGCGCTGACCTCAAAAAGCACTGGTCTCAAAAAGCACTCGTACCAAAAAGCACTGGCCTAAAAAAGCACTGGCATCAAACCAAGTCAGCCCCGACAGTGCCGCCATCATCGCGTGTGATCACGATGGTCGCCGAGCGAGGACGTGCGTCCCCTCCCGCTGGCCAGTGGCTGAGATACGTGCTGGGTTTAACGATATCAAAGCCCTTATCGTTGGTGGTCTCACCGAGGTGCTGGATATTCACGAACAGTGCTTTACCGTCCGGCGATTCCGCCAGACCGGTAATCTCGCAATCGACCGGGCCCACCAAAAAACGTCGTAACGAGGCCATGGTGGCACTTGCGCCGACATGGGTAGTCACATTTTTTTGCTGCTCGCCATCACGGCTAATGATCTGCCGCTGCCCACCATCACCCACCGTCCCCGGTATAGCGGCCAGTAGCATGCAGTTACTACTGTCACGGTAGGCGTGATCATCGGTTTCTATCCAGAGCAAGCCAGTCCGTGAGAACCAAAGCCCATCCGGCGAGGAAAAATCATTGCTGGCATCGAGTCCAGAAACATTGACGTTATCTTGGTCGGCATTGTCGCGCGAGGCGAATAAAAAGACATCCCAGCGAAAGTGTGTCGCGCCTGATTGGCTACCCTGCTCGGCCCAGCGAATAATATGGCCATTGACATTGCCTTGGCCTTGCTTGCCAGCTTTGGCATCGCGGTAGAAACGCGGGTTAGCGGCGTCAAGTTGATTGAAGTCGCGTGAAGGGTTGTAGGTCAGGGTCATGTAGACCTCCCCATTACGGGGGTTCACTGCGCCCCACTCGGGGCGATCCATTTTGGTGGCGCCCACCGCGTCAGCAGCTAGCCGGGCATGAACCAGCACATCGGCTTGATTCGCAAATGGGTAAACAGGGCTTGTACTGTCGATACCGTTTTGTCCAAAACTGAGCTCAAGCCAATCGCCGCTACCATCGGCGTTGAAACGTGCAGCGTATAAGCGTCCATCATCCATGTACTTGTCGCCGGCGGCCATGCCCTTGGTGGCATCTGCCGGGTCCCAGAGCTTGGTTGACACGAATTTATAGATGTACTCACCGCGTGCATCACACCCCATGTACCAAACGAGCGGCTGGCCAGTACGTACCGGGCCCGGCCACGCGCCCTCGTGCGCGAAACGACCTAGCGCGGTACGTTTTTTTGGACTGACATCCGTATTAAATGGATCAATCTCTACCACCCAGCCGAAGGTGTTTGGCGCATGCCGATAATCATCACTGCCATCAGCAGAAGCGCCGGTCACCGAGGCATCCCAGCGACTAAAGCGCTGATCATTGCCATCCGGGCTGGCGGTTGCCCATAGCTCGCGACCCTTGCCCGCAATACCGTAGCGCTTCAGTGCTGTTAGCTGCTGTGGGTTGCGCTTTGCGTCATCGGATGATGGTCGACGAAAATACCCCGCCCAGTTTTCTTCGCAGGTGAGATAGGTACCCCACGGGGTATGTCCATTTGCGCAATTGCCCAGCGTGCCGCGCGTGCGTTTGCCTGTCGGCGAGTAGCGCGTGACCATGAGCGGACTACCAGAAGCGGGACCACTTATCTCAATCTCGGTCATGGTTGTGATGCGTCGGTTACGCAGTGAATCTTTTTGTAGCGAGTAGCTACCGGCCTCGCGACGAACCTCGATCACGCTTACACCATGCGCCAGCATTTCTTTAACGACTTCAGTATCAACAGTACGCTTTCCATCGACAATAGTTTGGCCCTGCGGGTGCAGAAAAGCACTGGTGATAGCTTCATGGTTCACACACAGCAGCGCACGCTCTGAAGCACTCGAGTCCCAGCGGGCCTGGTTATTCATGCCAAAGAAATACATGCCGTCATTGTGGTCACCCGCGCGACGGGAGAAACTGTTAGCCTCATCTGCGCCAGCATTGCTATATGCAGGAATACCAGGCGCGATCGGGTCACCGGTTGCGAGCAGTAGCTTGTACGAGTAGCCAGTGGGCAGCCGAACCAGATCATCCAGGCTCTTGGCCACTGCGTTAAAGTTCAGCCGTAGCCGCGTGGACGCTGCCTGTGCCTCGACCACGCCAGTGGCTGCCAACGTACCTACACCTAAGTAACTTGCACTGGCGCTGGCGAGAGAACCTTTCAGCAGTCCTCGGCGAGACAGCCTGAGTTGCAGCACCTCGTTGAAGTCGGGGGATGAGTCGGCGCAGTTAGCTTGTGTCATGGTGAGCTCAGTGAGGTGACATACGAGCGGCAATTGCCGCCTTAATATCCGGATCCCGATTATCTCACCACCAATTCATGAAACGAATGTGACATCGCCCCGGTGCATTACTGCGCCGGGGTGTGGGTAGTCATCGCTTCATCACAAGCAAAGCTACAAGCTTATTTTGATTTTTTGGGTCTGCCTGCCTTGAGCGGGGTGAGGGCGGCTTGCGCTGCCTTGAGCTCCTTGGTCTCCATGGATGCGAGCTGCGCCACGCCGATTCGCAGTAACTCACTCTTTTTGATGTCGAAACCCGCAGCGAGGCAAGTTTTCTTGACTTGCGCGAGCAGAGCATATTCCGGTTGTGGCATGGTGAAGCTATCTCTTACCAACTTCGGCTTTTTAGGTTTTTCTGTTTTATTTATTTTTGATTTGACAACCTTCTGTTTTGCACCCTTGGGCGGCTTGGGGCTCTTGATCTTTTCCGCCAGCTTGCGCTTGGTCTTTTTTGCCACTTTACTTTTAGTAGCCTTCGAAGCGGCCGGCTGAGCGCTCGCTTTCTTTTTCGCCCCCTTTTTTTTAGCGGCCAATGGTTTTGCGGTAGTCATTTTTGCGGCATCTTGGATAGCTTCGATTTCGGTGTTGGAGGTATTGATCATCTTGCAGCTCCTCGAGTGGTGTCAGCCGTTTTGTACTAAACGGGTAAACAATATAAATCATTTATTTTGATGACACAAATATGACAAGAACAACGCAATCCTCGACTACCCGGACAAATTGCTACCCACAGTAGATTATCGGGATACCTTTTAGGCACATTTCATGATTCTGTCATCGACCAGTCACCCGTTTGAAAATTGTCGCTGATAGATTCCGCCCCATTCTGTTCGGGGGTATCTATGCGTTTGATAACAGTCAGCTCAGAGGGGAAGGCAAATTTTCCTAAGCTCAGCTTGAGCATCGCCAACAGCCTTGAGCAGATACAGGAAGTACAGAGGCTCCGGTACAAGGTATTCGTTGAGGCGACCGGTCTACAAACACTACAAAATCCTGAGGGTTTGGAGCGGGATGAATTCGATGAGTTTTGTGATCATCTGATTGTCCGTGACACGCGGTCTAACGAAGTCGTTGGAACCTACCGGGTACTGAAACGCCATGGCTTAAAAAAAACCAAAGCGTTCTACTCAGAGAAAGAATTCGATTTAACGAAGTTATTGCCGATCAGAGACTCGATCATCGAAGCGGGCAGGGCGTGTATACACCCCGATTACCGGCACGGCGGCGTCATCATGATGCTATGGTCTGGCTTGGCCTCGTGTATGCAGAGAGAGCAGGCAAAGTTTTTGATTGGATGCGCCAGCGTCAGCCTTGCGGACGGTGGTAATTCGGTTAACGCACTCTATCGACGGCTGGAAAAAGAGAATTTTTGCCCACAGGAGTACCGCGTATCGCCAAAATTGAAATACGAGCTACAGGACGGTCCACCTCAAGATGTGCTTCAAGTGCCGCCGTTGATCAAAGGCTATTTAAGGAGTGGTGCATGGATATGTAGCGAGCCGGCGTGGGACCCGGAATTTCATACGGCAGATTTTTTTATGATGCTACCTTTGTTCCGATTAGATAGCCGCTACGCGCGACACTACCTGAGAGACGCCCAAACAGTGTGAGGAAATCCAAAGCAAGCGAGTAGCCGGGCTGTCTGGTGAATCTAGCAAGGTACCGCTACCAGATGGGTTAACACAGTTCTACCTTAGTTCTGAGTGCTTGGCGTAGGACAGTTTTCTTCTGGCTTTACAAACGCAATCTCCGCGAATCCGGCCCTTGCCTTCTCTTTGGTGTTATCAGAGTCGGAAGCGATGGCGAGTAGTTTAAGTTTTCCGCTCGCGGTCCCAAAGGTCCGGTGCAAGTCGTTAAGTACATTCACCCGTTCAGCTGTCCATTTTCCCGACTGCGAATTACCGCTTTGGAGTACGACCATCTGTGCCCTTGATGTGTAAGCATTGGGCATTCTGGTGCCGATCGGATGCACGTTATCCCAAACGTAGTTGATGGCGCCATCCGGTACGTGGCTGCCGAAAATTCCGCGTGCGATAGCGAGCGCAGCTTTATCTGCAAGGCTCAGCGTCTCCTTTGGCAGAGAAAAGGCGAGATATACCCGTGCAGCATAATCGTCACCCTATCGTTTCTTCATATCTGCGGATTTAACGACGCCATCGATACGCCATAGCCAGCAAAGCATTGGCGTTTCGTTCAGGTCAACGTCCACCAGGCGGGCTAGTAGGGCCATACTTGAATCTGCATTTGCCTCAATAGCATGTACTCCGTCCCAATGGATTTGCCGGTACTTGGTGGCTGGGATGTGGGTCTCCAGGCGGATGATTTGCCAGGCGGGAGGGATCGACAGGGTTGTAGGGCCTGCTGACTCAAAATTACTTATAAATACCGCCGCACTAGCGATCGACGGGAAAATAGAAAAACATGTTCCGAGTGCTACTACAGCGGTCTTTGAATAGATGCCTCGTAACCAGCAAGGTATGAGCTGCATGGCCAATCTAATTCTCTGATGCCAGGAAAACAATCCTGCCAATGGTCAGCATGGGGGTCTCAACATCGTCTGCGATTAGGTTGACTATGAACTGGCACGAGGCAATCATGACGCTTGCATACTCTTTGGCTGTGCCGAAAATATTAATTTTTTTGGGTTAAACAACCAATCACGGTAATACAAGAAAATTTCTGCAAGATGACAGCGAAGGAAATCACCCAAGGCGGACGGTAAGTCCGAAATGAGCGGATCAACGTGGCCTAGCAAATTGAACTGAGCCACGTTTGGGGTGATGTGCAGATCGGGGGCGCGATCCGGCCAGAAATGGGTCAGGCCGCCTTGTTGACCACGCCCATTCTTCCCCGCTTGATCTGTTGTCTCATGGCCGACGCCGGCTGGAACAGGCTAATAATGCTCTCCAGCAGCTGCTGCGCTTTGCTTCGGTTGTCGGTTGAAAAATTGCAGACGTAAACGTCCAATGTCACCGCTGACAATTCAGGCCAGGTATGAATAGCCAAGTGTGACTCGGCCAACAGCACCGTTCCTGTGACGCCGCCAGCAACCTCATTTTCTGCAGGTTCGAACTGATAAAAAAGGTCGTGCACCGCCGTTAGCCCACTGATCGCGACCAGTTCAACGCAAATCTCACGGAGCTTTTCAGCGTCAGTCATGAGGCTGTGGTTGGTTTTGCATCCAGCCAGATCAGCGGTCAAATGTACGCCATTCATAAGTTTCCCCCTTGAATTATTTGTATGAAGGTTCGGTTCAGCAGAACCCATTTAAACAAGCTTGGATTTCTTTGGTCGCCCAGTTTTAATTGGTTGGAGTGCTTTTTTTTCTTTTTTCAGCCGGGATAGACCCAGTCCGTAAACAAGTGAAATACCAATTCTGATTAATTCACTTTTCTTGATATCGATACCTGCTTTCAAGCATTTTTTCTTCGCATCTGCCAGCAGCTGCAATTCATCGCCGGGAATGGTGAAACTATCCCGCACAAGCGTCGCATGCTTGACCTCAGGCTTTTTCTTTTCCGCGCTAGCCTTGGTGCTTGCCTTCTTGCCTGCCTTGGCATTTTTCTTTACTGCTGCTCCGGAGCTACCTTTTCTCTTGCTTGGCGCGCTAGTGGCTCGGTGATCAACCGAGTTAGCGCGTCCTGCGCCATCGTCCATAGATCCGTCAAGCCAATACGTCATTAGGTCCATCGAACGACCTCCTGTTTTTCTGTGTAAACGGTTTATATAGTATGTTAATTAAATTGTCCACATTTTGTGATGGCTGGTTTTATTAATGGCTTCCCGCTGTAATTTGGTAGTCCAGCGTTACGGTGCGGCAGTTGCGCAGGGTGGGGTAGCGCCGGACGTGGGTCGAGGCGGCAGCAAAATCTCAGTGGTTGACTAATCCTCAAGGGTGGGCCGCCCTGGGGGGGCGGGTGGGCGACTAAGTCTTGTTGGACGACTGTTGCTGAAACACCCTTGGCGTACTCGGGCGGAGCCGGTGTCACGAAGTTGAAAAACACGGGCGGTATTTTCGCGTCGAGCTAATTTACTCGGGTCTTGATATGGCCGCCGTTGACACCTTCACCCCAGCAACAGCCGTCATCGACGAATTGGTACGGATGAGAAGTCTCGGATACTTTGTCGTTGACGAAGCTTTTGAATGCGCGAAAGAGTTCGATGTTTCCGATTTTGCCGGTCTGTCTGTTTCCTCCCTTGCATTCATTGCCTGCGAACGGGGCCACGCGGAATACAAGTCAAGGTTGAGATCCAGCGGGGTAAGCGGTGCGTCTGCCAAGTAGCTCGAGACAACTCAGTAAGGCATTGAAAATGGCCGATTGACAACTTCGCATGTTGAATCGATAACAATAGCGTCACACCTTGCGGCGCCATGTATCGCACGGCAAAATCCCCATCAATTCGTACGATGGGGATCAGCATGAATAAAAAGACATTTAATTTACGTCGTATCGATTCGCACAAGTCATTCTCGCTGGCAGATGTGCCGACTGCTCCGCCGGCCGAGCCCAAGAAGTCGCAGCTTGAGGCGGTGAAGCTCGGGATCAGCGAACTGAGTGCGCGCCTCAATAAGCTCCAGCTCCGTCTACATGCGTCGAATGAGCGCGGGGTGCTCCTGGTACTGCAGGGGATGGATACCTCGGGCAAAGACGGTGCAATTCGTCACGTGTTTTCGCATGTCAGTCCGCTAGGGGTGCGCGCTGAGCCATTCGGCGCGCCGAGCGAGGATGAGCGTCGCCATGATTATCTTTGGCGCGTACATGCCAAAGCACCGCGTCGCGGTGAGCTCGTTGTATTTAACCGCAGCCATTATGAAGATGTGCTGGTGACGCGGGTGCGTGGCTGGATCAGCAAGGCAGTATGCAAGCAGCGCTATCAACATATTCAAGCGTTCGAGCGCATGCTGAGCGACGAAGGTATCGGCATTATCAAGTGCTACCTGCATATTTCAAAGCAAGAGCAGAAGCTGCGCCTGCAAGCGCGCATGGACGATCCCGACAAGCACTGGAAGCTGCAGGCCTCGGATTTTGAAGATCGCCGGCTCTGGAAGGATTACATCAAGGCCTATGAAGACGCGATCAATGCCACTAGCACCGACTATGCGCCTTGGTATGTCATTCCCGCAGATTCGAAGGTATACCGGGATTATTTTTTAATGACGCTGTTGGTCGACACTTTAGAGGGCCTAAAGATCAAGCCGCCGGATGCAAGTTTTGATTTGAAGCGGGCGCAGCTAGATTAACAGCCGATATCGCCATAGCACTAAAAGCACGAGTGATGTGATGTGTTAGCCGCGCAGCACTCTCAGCGCATGGTTAGCTGCGGGTCGCTCGCGCAAGGGAGTATCTGCCCGTTTTTTGCTCGGTGGCGTCCAGCCAAATTTTTTCCAGACCGATTGCACGTCGGCGCCCGGGGTCCAGACACGTTCGCCGGGTCGTTTGCCGACTAGCGCGGGTTTGGGGCTCTCTTCGGGATGGTGCTGATTCATACGTTAGCGCGGGGCAAAAATGCATTAGTTCAGGAACGCATAATCGTCAGCGGAACGGTTTTCTTTAGCGATGACGCTTGCGAAATAAACGCCTTACCCCTGCTACCGACCATGCCGCTAATTCTTCGATTACCGGTCAGCTGATTATCTGGGGCGGCCAAGCCACCACCGCCATGTCCTTTGGAGAGAAGCGCATAGTGGGTGTCCTTTAGGCGCTTTAGCCGCTAGGAGAGAAGCGCTTAGTGGTTGTCCTTTAACCGGCGCCATAGTGTGGTTCGGCTAATGCCCAGATGCTCCGCCGCAGCTGCGCGATTACCACTGAAGCGAGCGAGCACCTGCGCCATGGTTTGGTTCGCCGGGCTTGGGTTCTGATTGGGCGCAGCGTTGAGTACCGTATCGCCAGTTATGTCGGCGAGGCGGGGCGCTGCTGAATCACCCGACAGCTCGGGCGCAATATTTACCAGGAACGCAGGTGTCAGCGCCTGCAGTGGCTCAACCGCCAGAAACAGTGCGACGCGTTGCATCAGGTTGCGCAGCTCACGCACATTCCCCGGCCAGTGCCAAGCCTGAAGCGTTTCAGTGCATGCGAGAAGCTCTGCATGCATATTGGCGCTGGCTCGTGAGCCAATTTCAGCCAAGGCGTTTTTGAGGAACCATTCCGCGAGCTGCACAATATCTTCGGTGCGTTCCCGTAAGGCGGGTAAGGTCATGCGCAGCGTGCTCAGCCGGTAGTACAGGTCTGCCCGAAAACGTCCCTGTTGAACCAGCGTGTCGCACTGGCAATGGGTGGCGCTAATAATGCGCACATCAATCGCAATCGGATGCGTTCCACCGACACGCACCACTTCTTTTTCTTCAAGGACGCGTAGCAAGCGTGTTTGTAGCGGTAGCGGCATCTCGCCAATTTCATCCAGAAACAGCGTGCCGCGGTGTGCCGCTTCAAACAAGCCAGCATGGCCACCACGACGCGAGCCAGTGAACGCGCCTTCTTCGTAGCCGAATAACTCAGATTCCAGTAAAGATTCAGCAATTGCCCCGCAGTTGACGGCAACAAAAGGACGATCACCAGCGATGCCGCGCATACTCTCGCGATGAATCGCTTGTGCCACCAGTTCTTTGCCGGTGCCGGTTTCTCCTTCGATCAGTACAGGTGCCGGGGATTTTGCATAGACGGTGATGGTATGTCTCATCGCCTGCATCACAGCGGAGTCACCGCGCAAGGCAGACAATGCATATTTCGCCTTGGGGTTGTCGGGTACAGCGTAGGCGCGGCCGCGCGGCGCATCAAAGCGTGTAGCGCGCGCAATATCGAGCGCATCATCAAACGCTTGTCGTATTGAGCCAGCCGAATAAACAAAAACGCCCGTCATCCCGGCTTCGACAGCCAGGTCAGTGATCAAGCCAGCGCCGACCACCGCTTGGATACCCGCCGCTTTCATCTCACTGATTTGCGCGCGCGCGTCTTCCACCGTGATATAGCTACGCTGCATGATCGGCAGATCATAGGTCTGCTGAAACTCAATTAACTCGGGTGGTGCTTCCTGGTAGCTGATCATGCCGATCTGTGTGGTGATCTTGCGCGCGCGTGCGAGCGCTTGCATCACATCGAAGCCGCTCGCCTTGGCAAGCACGACAGGTATCGACAGCCGGCTCTTTAAATACGTGCCGTTCGATCCGGCGGATATCACCGCGTCGCAGCGCTCGGTTTGTAGTCGCTCACGGATATGTGCCAGCGCCTCATCAAAGCCCAGCGGTATCAGCGCAATGTCAGCGCGATCATCAAACTCGAGCGTGATATCGCGGAACATGTCGAGCAGACGCGAGCTGGCTACGGCCCAGAACACCGGGGAGTTACCGCGATCTCGCACGGCTGGGTTGGGGCGGGTCATGTTTCAGAAATGTTTCATGTTTCAACAGAGTTCACAATTGAAACATACCTTGAAACATTCATGCAAACCTGCAAATTTGATAATACATTGGCGCCTGCTCGCAAGCTGCTGATTTATCGCGAGGATTTAAACCAGCATGGCGGCCGCGTAAGCCAAAAGGCGGATGGCATGGTGATTGCAAACGACAGACCCGTGTTGACGCGTGGGCAAGCGCCACGCTCCTTTGAACCCATCAGATAGGACACCTCATGAGCATTCCATCCCCCGGCGCGCGCTTCAGGCAGGCACTGAAGGAGGAGTCACCGCTACAGGTGATTGGCGCCATCAATGCCAACCACGCGCTGCTTGCCAAGCGCGCGGGTTTTCGTGCGATTTATCTCTCTGGCGGCGGCGTTGCTGCGGGTTCGCTGGGTTTGCCGGATCTCGGTATTTCCAGCCTCGATGATGTGCTGACCGATGTGCGACGCATTACCGATGTCTGCGATTTACCGTTATTGGTGGATGTCGATACCGGTTTCGGCTCATCTGCCTTCAATGTCGCGCGTACCGTGAAATCGATGATCAAGTTTGGCGCTGCCGCCATGCATATTGAAGATCAGGTGGGCGCCAAGCGCTGTGGACATCGCCCCAACAAAGAAATCGTAAGCAAGCAGGAGATGGTGGACCGCATCAAGGCAGCCGTAGATGCGCGTACGGATGATCAGTTTGTGATCATGGCGCGCACCGATGCGCTGGCGGTTGAGGGATTGGATGCGGCTATCGAGCGCGCAGTGGCTTGCGTCGAAGCCGGCGCCGACATGATTTTCCCGGAGGCGATCACTGAGCTCGCTATGTATAAAAAATTCGCAGCGGCGGTGAAGGTACCGATTCTGGCGAATATCACCGAGTTTGGTGCCACGCCGCTGTTCACGGTAGACGAACTACGCGATGCAGATGCCGGCATCGTGCTGTACCCGCTGTCAGCGTTCCGTGCCATGAATAAAGCCGCCGAAGCGGTCTATCAGGCGGTACGTCGTGATGGCTCGCAAAAGAATGTGGTCGATCTGATGCAAACCCGTATGGAGTTGTACGACAGGATTGATTATCACGCGTTCGAGCAAAAGTTGGATGCGCTATTTGCGCAGCAAAAGTCAAAGTGAAAAATAGTCGTCAAAGTATCTAAGGGAGAAATTGCATGAGCGAGCAACAAGCAGCAGGCTTCAAGCCAAAAAAATCGGTCGCGCTATCGGGTGTTACCGCCGGTAATACCGCGCTGTGTACGGTCGGCCGTACCGGTAATGACTTGCACTACCGTGGCTATGACATTCTTGATCTGGCAGAGAGCAGCGAGTTCGAAGAAATTGCGCATCTGCTGGTGCATGGAAAATTACCAACCACCGCTGAATTAAAAGCTTACAAGCAAAAACTGAAAGCGCTGCGTGGTCTGCCAGCGAATGTTAAAGCGAGTCTGGAGTGGTTGCCTGCGTCGTCGCACCCGATGGATGTGATGCGGACGGGTGTTTCTGCATTAGGTTGCGTCTTGCCGGAAAAAGATGACCACAACACACCGGGCGCGCGTGATATTGCCGATCGTTTGATGGCCTCACTCGGCTCTATCCTGCTGTACTGGTATCACTACAGTCACAACGGCAGACGGATCGAAACCGAGACGGATGATGATTCCATCGGCGGTCATTTCCTGCACCTATTGCATGGTGAAGCACCGTCCGAGTTGTGGGTACGTGCGATGCATACCTCACTCATTCTGTACGCCGAGCATGAGTTTAATGCCTCGACGTTTGCCGGTCGTGTGATTGCAGGTACGGGTTCGGATATGTACTCGGCCATCACCGGCGCTATTGGTGCTTTGCGTGGCCCCAAGCATGGTGGTGCGAATGAAGTCGCGTTTGATATTCAGAAGCGTTATGACAACCCGGATGAAGCCGAGGTGGATATTCGTCGTCGTGTCGAGAACAAGGAAGTGATCATTGGTTTTGGTCACCCGGTGTATACGATCTCGGATCCGCGGAACAAAGTGATTAAAGAAGTCGCGCGCACGCTATCGAAGAATACTGGTTCGACCAAGATGTTTGATATTGCAGAGCGTCTGGAAACGGTGATGTGGGATATCAAGAAGATGTTCCCCAACCTTGATTGGTTCTCGGCCGTGTCGTATCACATGATGGGCGTGCCGACAGCGATGTTTACACCGCTGTTCGTGATCTCGCGTACCTCGGGCTGGGCGGCACACATCATCGAGCAGCGCATCGATAACAAGATTATTCGGCCAAGCGCGAATTATGTGGGGCCGGAAGATCTGAAGTTTGTGCCAATCGCTAAACGTAAATAAGCGACCATCGATGATGAACACTGCTCACCGCAAACCACTACCCGGCACCCGCCTCGAGTATTTCGATGCGCGCGAGGCCGTCGACGCAATCCAGACAGGTGCTTGGGACACGTTGCCTTACACTTCGCGCGTGCTCGCTGAAAATCTGGTGCGTCGCTGCGATCCCACTACGCTGACCGCATCACTAAAGCAGCTGATCGAACGCAAGCGTGATCTCGATTTTCCCTGGTATCCGGCGCGTGTGGTGTGTCACGATATTCTCGGTCAGACTGCCTTGGTTGACTTGGCTGGTTTGCGTGATGCAATTGCGGACCAGGGCGGGGATCCAGCCAAGGTGAATCCGGTAGTGCCAGTGCAGCTGATTGTCGATCATTCACTGGCAGTGGAGTGCGGTGGTTATGATCCGCTGGCCTTCGAAAAAAACCGGGCGATTGAAGATCGCCGCAACGAAGACCGGTTTCATTTCATCGACTGGACCAAGCATGCGTTCAAAAATGTCGATGTGATCCCGCCGGGTAACGGCATCATGCACCAGATTAATTTGGAACGGATGTCGCCGGTGATTCATAACGATCATGGTGTGGCTTACCCGGATACCTGTGTCGGTACCGATAGCCACACACCGCATGTCGATGCGCTCGGTGTGATTGCGATTGGCGTCGGCGGTTTGGAAGCAGAGAACGTGATGCTGGGTCGCGCATCCTGGACGCGTTTACCCGACATTATTGGCGTTGAGCTCTCCGGCAAGCCAAAGCCGGGCATCACCGCCACCGATGTGGTGCTCGCGCTGACCGAGTTTCTACGACAATCAAAAGTTGTGGGTGCCTATCTGGAATTTTACGGTGAGGGCGCGCGTGCGCTGACCTTGGGTGATCGTGCCACCATCTCCAACATGGCGCCCGAGTATGGCGCTACCGCGGCGATGTTCAGTATTGATGAGCAAACCATTCAATACCTCAAACTCACTGGCCGTAGTGATGAGCAGGTCAATCTGGTTGAAACCTATGCCAAGGTTGCTGGCTTATGGTCCGACAGTCTTGCGCACGTGGCGTACGAGCGTGTGTTGACGTTTGATTTGTCGAGCGTGGTACGCAATATGGCGGGCCCATCGAACCCGCATGCGCGTGTGGCGACAACCGATCTTGCTGCGAAGGGTATTGCCGGTGCTTGGGAAGAGGTGCCCGGCCAAATGCCGGATGGCGCAGTCATCATCGCTGCGATCACCAGCTGCACCAACACCTCGAACCCACGCAACGTGATTGCCGCTGGCCTGTTAGCCCGCAACGCGAATAAGCATGGCCTGTTACGCAAGCCTTGGGTCAAGACCTCGTTAGCGCCGGGTTCGAAAGCGGTGACGATGTATCTGGAAGAGGCGGGCTTGCTGCCTGAGCTTGAAAAGCTCGGCTTCGGCGTTGTTGCATATGCCTGCACCTCGTGTAACGGCATGTCCGGTGCGCTTGATCCGCAGATTCAGCAAGAGATCATCGACAGAGATTTATATGCGACTGCTGTGTTGTCGGGTAATCGTAACTTTGATGGCCGCATTCATCCGTATGCCAAACAGGCTTTTCTGGCATCGCCGCCCTTGGTGGTGGCCTACGCTATCGCAGGCACCATCCGTTTCGATATCGAGAAAGATGTACTCACCATCGCTAACGGTAAAGAAATACGCCTAAAAGATATTTGGCCGAGTGATGAAGAGATCGACAGCATCATGCAGGCCTCGGTCAAGCCAGAGCATTTCCGCAAAGTGTATGAGCCGATGTTTGCGATTCGTGCCGATAGCGGCACACAGGTCAAGCCGCTGTATGACTGGCGTCCGCAATCAACTTATATTCGTCGCCCACCGTACTGGGAAGGCGCGCTTGCAGGTGAACGCACGCTGAAAGGCATGCGGCCATTGGCACTGCTGCCCGATAATATCACCACCGATCATCTGTCGCCATCGAATGCGATTCTGATGGATTCCGCTGCCGGTGAGTATTTGCACAAAATGGGCTTGCCGGAAGAAGATTTCAATTCATATGCCACCCACCGTGGCGACCATTTGACTGCACAGCGGGCAACGTTCGCTAACCCCACGCTGGTGAATGAAATGGTGATCGTCGATGGCCAGCAAAAGAAAGGCTCGCTCGCACGTGTCGAGCCTGAAGGCAAGGTAATGCGTATGTGGGAAGCGATTGAAACCTACATGAACCGCAAGCAGCCGCTGATCATCATCGCCGGCGCTGATTATGGCCAAGGCTCATCGCGCGACTGGGCCGCGAAAGGTGTACGTTTAGCCGGTGTCGAAGTAATTGTTGCCGAGGGCTTCGAGCGTATTCATCGCACTAACTTGATTGGTATGGGTGTGTTGCCGCTGGAGTTTAAAGCCGGCGTCAATCGCAAGACACTCGGGCTGGATGGGACTGAAACCTATGACGTGATCGGCACGCGCAAGCCACGCGCTGATCTCACTCTGGTGATTCACCGCAAGAATGGTGAGAAGCTCGACGTCGCGGTCACCTGCCGGCTGGATAGTGATGAAGAGGTATCGATCTATGAAGCGGGTGGTGTGCTGCAGCGGTTTGCGCAGGATTTTCTTGAGTCTTCGCAGAAGGCGGCATGATGAGTTTTCAACCCCAAATAAAAGTCCCGGCCACTTACATGCGTGGGGGTACCAGCAAGGGCGTGTTCTTCCGCTTGCAAGATCTCCCCGAGGCCGCGCAACAGCCCGGCGCAGCCCGCGATGCCTTACTGCTCCGTGTGATTGGTAGCCCCGACCCGTACGGTAAACAAATCGATGGGATGGGTGGTGCGACCTCCAGCACCAGCAAGACGGTAATCATTTCCAAAAGTACCCAAGGCGATCACGATGTAGATTATTTGTTTGGGCAGGTATCGATTGATCAGGCGTTTGTGGATTGGAGCGGTAACTGCGGCAATTTATCCGCAGCAGTGGGGCCTTTTGCAATCAGCAATGGTTTGGTTGATCCATCGCGTTTACCGAAAGACGGCATCGCGACCATTCGTATCTGGCAGGCAAATATTCAAAAGACCATCATCGCGCATGTACCCATGACGAACGGCGCGGTGCAAGAGACTGGCGATTTTGAATTGGATGGCGTGACATTTGCTGCCGCTGAAGTACAACTCGAGTTTATGGATCCGGCGGCAGAAGAAGAGGGCGCCGGTGGCGCGATGTTCCCTACCGGTCAGCTGATTGATGAACTTGAAGTACCCGGTGTTGGCAAATTAAAAGCCACCATGATCAATGCGGGCATTCCGACGATTTTTGTGAATGCCGAGGCGATTGGCTACACCGGTACCGAGTTACAAGAAGCGATTAATAGCGATGCCAAAGCACTCGCCATGTTTGAAACCATACGCGCGCATGGTGCAGTGCGTATGGGCCTGATTAAAGACGTGAGCGAGGCTGCCAAGCGGCAGCACACACCGAAGGTGGCCTTTGTCGCTGCGCCGAAAGAGTACACCTCATCTAGCGGTAAAGCGGTCACGACGCGTGATGTTGACTTGCTGGTACGCGCCTTATCGATGGGTAAGCTGCACCACGCGATGATGGGCACGGCTGCAGTGGCGATTGGCACCGCCGCCGCGATTCCCGGTACTTTGGTGAACCTTGCCGCAGGTGGTGGTGAGCGAACCGCAGTGCGCTTCGGGCATCCTTCGGGCACCTTGCGTGTCGGTGCGGAGGCGGTGCAAGAGTACGGTGAATGGCAAGTCAAAAAAGCCAGCATGAGCCGCAGCGCACGCGTGCTGATGGAAGGCTGGGTGCGAGTGCCAGCTACGGTATGATCAGAATCGAACTGACACAGACCACATGCCGATGAGCCGTGGCGCAGGTTCGAGCGGGAGGCGACAACATGCAAGACGCGTTCTACCAACAGTCAATTAATTACCCTGATGCCTTTTGGTCTGAACAGGCCAAACGCATTGAATGGCATAAACCGTTTGAGCAGGTTTGCGACTATTCGCGGCCGCCGTTTGCCAAATGGTTCGTGGGTGGTGAAACTAACTTGTGCCATAACGCAGTTGATCGTTGGGTCAAGACGCAGCCAGATCAGGCGGCCCTCATCGCGATCAGTACAGAAACTGCCGACGGCACTCCGGTAGAGAAAGTCTGGACCTATCAGCAGCTACAGCGTGAGGTAGAGCGCACAGCGGCCATCATGCTATCGCTCGGCGTTGCCAAAGGCGATCGTGTGCTGATCTACATGCCAATGATTGCCGAGGCCACGTTTGCGATGCTGGCCTGCGCGCGCATAGGTGCGATTCATTCCGTGGTGTTTGGTGGCTTTGCAGCGAATAGCCTCGCCACACGTATCGATGACGCGCAGCCCAAGCTCATCGTTTCGGCAGATGCAGGTTCGCGCGGTGGCAAGGCGATTCCCTACAAGCCACTGCTCGATGAGGCGATTCATCTTGCGACTCACAAGCCAGCCCATGTGTTGTTGGTGAATCGTCATCTGGCTGAGATGCATCTGGTTGCCGGCCGTGACGTAGATTACGCGGCGCTGCGCGAGCAGCATAGGGATGCGCAGGTGCCGGTCACTTGGCTGAAGTCGGAGGATATTTCCTACATTCTGTACACCTCAGGCACAACCGGCAAGCCGAAAGGCGTGCAGCGCGATGTGGGTGGCTATGCTGTTGTGCTTGCCATGTCGATGCAAACAATTTTTTGCGGGCAGCCGGGCGAGACGTATTTTTCGACGTCCGACATCGGTTGGGTGGTGGGTCACTCCTACATTGTGTACGGCCCACTGATCGCCGGCATGGCGACCATCATGTACGAAGGCACGCCGCTACGTCCGGACGCCGCCATCTGGTGGCAGATTGTTGAAAAATACAAAGTGACGCGCATGTTCTCTGCACCGACGGCGGTACGCGTACTGAAAAAGCAGCCGCCAGAGCTGATGAAGAAGCATGATCTTTCTTCGCTTAAAGCGCTGTATCTCGCCGGTGAGCCTTTGGATGAAAACACCTCGGCCTGGGTCGCTGATGCGTTGGGCGTACCGATTATTGACAACTACTGGCAGACAGAAACCGGCTGGCCGATTTTATCGGTTGCCAAAGGCGTGGATGACAGACCGACGCGTCTGGGCAGCCCGGGTGTGCCAATGGCAGGCTATCGCGTCAAAGTGTTGAATGAAGCGACGGGTGCTGTATGTGGTGCCAATGAAAAAGGCGTAGTCGTGATTGAAGGGCCGTTACCACCGGGTTGTTTGCAGACGGTGTGGCGGGATGATCAGCGCTATGTGAGCGCCTATTGGTCGAACTTCACTACCGAGCAGGTGTACTCCACGTTCGACTGGGGCATCCGTGATGATGATGGCTATTATTTTATTCTTGGCCGCACCGATGATGTGATTAACGTTGCAGGGCACCGCCTGGGCACGCGCGAGATTGAAGAGAGTATCTCGTCACATGAGAATGTCTCTGAGGTGGCGGTGGTCGGCGTGGAGGATAAGGTCAAGGGTCAGGTTGCGGTGGCCTTCGTTATTCCCAAGCATTCGGATAAAGTCGCCACTGCGGAAGCGAAAAAACAGTTCGAGAAAGAAGTGTTCGGACGGGTTGATCACCAGTTAGGCGCAGTGGCGCGACCGGCGCATGTATTTTGTGTGAATCTGCTGCCGAAAACACGCTCCGGCAAATTACTGCGTCGATCGATACAGGCAATTTGCGAAGGGCGTGATCCGGGTGATCTGACGACGATTGAAGACCCATCTTCGCTGACGCAGATTCGCGAGGCGCTAGCGTCTAAGGCGTAAGCGTCGCGATTACCGGGGTGTGGTCGGAGGGCTGCTCCCACTTGCGGGGTGCTTTGTCGATGTCGCATGCAGTGCAGCGCTCCGCCAGCGGCGCCGATAGCAGGATATGGTCAATGCGTAAGCCGCGATTCCGACGGAATGCCATTTGCCGATAATCCCACCAGCTGTATATTTTTTCGGGCTGCGCAAATAAGCGAAACGCGTCTTTCAATCCCAACGCGATCAAACCCTCGAACGCCGCTCGTTCGGCATCGGAGCACAGCACTTGCCCTGCCCACTCTGCTGGGTCATACACATCGGCATCGGCGGGGGCGATGTTGTAGTCACCGAGCAGTGCGAGTGCCGGGTGAGATTGGATCTCATCCGCTAGCCAGCGCGTTAACGCATCCAGCCAGCGTAGTTTGTAGTCGTACTTATCTGTACCCACCGCTTGCCCATTCGGTATGTAGGCACAGACCACGCGCACACCTTGAATCGTGGCGCTGATGATGCGCTGCTGCTCATCTTCGAACAGAGGATTGTTCTTCATCACCTCCTGCATCGGGAAACGCGAGAGGATGGCAACGCCGTTATAGGTTTTCTGGCCGGTGAAGGCCACCTGATAGCCCGCCGCTTCGATCTCGGCAATCGGAAACTTGTCGTCGGTGAGCTTGGTCTCTTGCAGGCAGAGCACATCCACCGGCGACGTCGATAGCCAGTGCAGTACCTGCGGCAATCGCACTTTCAGCGAGTTGACATTCCAAGTAGCGAGTTTCATAAATACGAAAAAATGATTTACTTGGCCGTGTTCGACTTCCGACAGGTAAAGCAGCTATAAATCTAGCTACGTATCTATGCGTGTCGGACACTGCGGTAGACGGGAGTGTCTGATTATCGCGCCCCGAAGCTGTTCCTGTCCATCGCATTGTAAAGGCCTCCGAAATACCCCACCTCTTTTTGCAATCGCCAAAGGTAAAAAAGGAATTCCAGGCATCCATCGCAGGTCAGCTCAGTGGAGTATGTTATGGTCCGATTAGATCCGAAACGGCTGGTCGTCGCCCTGACATGAGTACCCACATCGACGGAAATTCCCTTGCGGTTATAGTTTTGCAAGAATCTTAATTTGGGGCCGGGACTTGGAGCGACGTATGAATAATGTATTTCATTCTTTAGTGATGCTACTACTACCTTAGAACTGGCAGGTCCTAATGCAGACAGCTGAGCAGAATCCTGATGAGTCCACAGTTGCGGCCTTTTTAAACAACGACACACCGCTGCAGCCGAACTGGAGTGATGCGCTTAAAACGACCGCACTGAAGACTCTATTGACCGGTAAAACCGCGCTTAGCCACGCTGATATGGTTGCACTATTCGATGCAGCCGTTCCTGAAGGTGGTGCCGTGACGTCGGACCTGATGGATGATCTTCAGTACCTTGTGAAGATTAGCAAGTCGCTTTTGAAGCCGCTGGGTAGTACCAAGACAGAGTATTTAAGTCATGTGCTAGGCCAAATTGTGAACGGTTCCTTGGCCAACGCGCAATTTACGGGGGGAGGAGAAACTCCGCAAAACCAAGGTAATCTGGCTAGTGGGCTAGGCAAGGCTAGTTTTGATCAGTTGTGGCAGAGTTGGCTGCTTGGTAGTGACATGCCTGCGCCCGAGTTTGGGGGCGACACGGCCAACCCTGCAGCTAAGCCCCAGACCGGCATTTACGCGACTTATAGTCAGCCGCTTTTCACGGCTAATGGTGCGCTCTCAACCGAGGTGCAGCAGGGCGGTATGGGAGACTGCTATTTACTGGCAGCCATGATCGCATTAACCGATACCAAGCCGGGTCTCATTGAGTCGATGTTTCTGGACATGGGAACCTATGGGGGGAACCGCCTCTGGGGTGTTCGCTTTTACGATGCTGATGGCAAGCCCGTGTGGGTTACGGTCAATGACAAGTTGCCAAGTCGTGACGGGAGCAGCGATCTGGCGCAGTTGATGATCGGTAAATCGGGTGATCTGGGTGGTGAGATCTGGGTGCCGATGCTCGAAAAAGCCTATGCGCAACTGAACGAAACTGGCGTGTTGGCTCGCAAGAATGCCG
>VGHX01000022.1 GCA_016868055.1 Betaproteobacteria bacterium | reverse complement strand
TCGTTCATCTGCCGGTCATCTCAATGACAACTAAAGCGATCTACGGCGAGGATGTGCTGGCGGATTATCCGCTGAAAGATTATCTGAAGCGATTGGCCGAGCGCCCCAGTATTCAGAAAGTTAACGCAGACCGGAAAGAAAATACCGAGTTGATGCGTGAGTGGCGCGCATCGCTCAAGGGGTGAGTGCGATTATGGCAGGCTATCGTTGATCTGAAGGTGCGTTCAGTTCAGTTAGTTTGCATGGCTGACGAGGGTAGTGGCATACTCATACTGCGCGAGCCATTGCTCGGGTGTGGTGATCTCGAACAAGCCTAGCTTGCGCGTTCGACGGGTGAGTTTAAGTAGTGCCTTGTCTTTGGATATTAAATAGTGAGCGCCACTGGTGGCGGCCAGCTCCAGAAATTTTTGATCATCACGGTCTTTGCAGACCGGCAGCGTGACCTCTGAGAGATGCGAAGTATCGATCTTGAGCATTAACCGATCGAACTCGGCGAGCGCTCGTTGCTTTGCCTGATCATCCAGCGCAAAACGCGCGTATTGGAGGACCAGCGTCCACTCGGTGCGGCAGTCCTCGCGCGTCAGGCAGGTGACTTCCCCACTTTCCATGGATTGCAAAAGCCGCTGCCAGCGCTGATCCCGATACACAAACAGATCGAGGCAGACATTGGTGTCGAGAACCAGGCGGGCAGGCGGTTTCGGTATCATTCGGCTGATTATCTTGCAATTCAATTGAGACGCCGCTTTTTATCGGTATCGACGCTGATCTTGGTTATAAATCGATGTTGTTATACGTTGATTCTCTGGTAGATCGAGACTCTGATAAATCGAAACTCTGATAAATCGATACTTTGATAAATCGATACTTTGATAAATCGATATTTTGATACGCTTGAATTACACGCGACACACTGCTTATGCTGATTGTTCTTTCGCCTGCTAAAACGCTTGATTTCGAGTCGCCGATCACGGTCAATAAAGCGACCGAGCCGGATTTTATCGCGCGCTCAGCCGAGCTGGTCACCACGCTACGCGGCATGCCGCCTGCGGAAATCGGTAGTCTGATGAGTATCTCCGACAGTCTCGCGCAGTTGAATGTGGCCCGCTACGCCAGTTGGTCGAAAAAATTCACGGCAGATAATTCACGGCCCGCGATGCTTGCCTTTGACGGCGATGTCTACGAAGGACTGGACGCGCGAAGCCTCACCGCTCGACAACTCGATTGGGCACAAAAACATGTGCGCATTTTGTCCGGTTTGTATGGCGTTCTGCGC
This sequence comes from Betaproteobacteria bacterium, assembly GCA_016868055.1. GTDB lineage: Bacteria > Pseudomonadota > Gammaproteobacteria > Burkholderiales > Burkholderiaceae_D > Pernthalerella. Next base: position 31,906 of record VGHX01000022.1, on the reverse strand, counting down.
CCGCTCGATCTGATGCAGCCTTATCGGCTAGAGATGGGTACGCGTTTGGCGACCAAGCGCGGTAAGGATTTATACGCCTTCTGGGGCGACCAGATTACCGAGGCCTTGAACGAATCATTGAAACTGTCAAAGGCCGAGGCGCTGATCAATCTGGCGTCGGAGGAGTACTTCAAATCGGTGAAGCCCGCGCAGCTGAATCGCCCGGTGATTACGCCGGTGTTCGAGGAGTGGAAGGGCGGCGGTTACAAGATCGTGTCGTTTTTTGCCAAGCGCGCTCGGGGTTTAATGGCGCGCTATGCCATTGAGCAAAAGCTCACCAAGCCAGAGCACCTTAAAGACTTTGATAACGAAGGCTACGCGTTTGACGCCAAGGCATCCACTGAATCACGCTGGATGTTTCGCCGGCGTGCCGCTTAAGAGGTTTAGTGATAGCGCTTGAGATGTGGGCATGGCTCTTGGGGGTGGGCGCGGCTTGAAGTGTGGTTCTAGCGATTGAGGTGCGGGTACGGCGCTTGAGGTATGGGTAAAGCCGTTAAAGACGCAATAAACGCGCTGATGTTTTAAAAGCAGTTTACCAAACCTTCCACCAAGGCTTCTTGCTGCTGCTGGCATTTTCGGCATCCGCCTCAGCAAAGTTGAGCTGGTACACCCGCTCCGCATCATCACGAAGTTCTTTCATGCCCATGGCCTCGTAGGACAGTACTTGGATACGCAAAGCACTTTTTGCGGATTCGGAACCCGGGTAATCGCGAACCACATTTTGCGCGCGATTGACTGCTGCTACATAGGCGCCACGTCGGTAGTAGTAGTTCGCCACATGAACCTCATACTGCGCCATCGCGTCGAGCAGGTAGTTCAAGCGATCACGCGCATCGGGGGCATACTGGCTGTTGGGGTAGCGATCGATCAGCTGCTTGAAAGCGTCAAATGCAGCGCGAACTGCTTTGGGGTCGCGCTCGGTCGGGTCTTGCTCGCTGATAAAGTCGAGCAGCCCTTTTTTATCTTTAAAGTTGGCCAGCCCTCGCAGGTAGTACATGTAGTCAACGTTAGGGTGGTTCGGATGCAAACGAATAAAGCGGTCAATAGCGGCTAGACACTGCGCTTGCTCGTTTTGTTTGTAGTAGGCATAGGCAATTTGCATTTGCGCTTGCTGCGCATATGCACCGAATGGATAACGCGACTCAAGCTTCTCGAAGTACTTGATGGACTTTTCGTAGTTACCGCTTTTCAGCTCGTCGTTGGCCTCGGCGTATAATTTGTCGGCCGACCAGTTCTTAGTCTCGTCTGTTTTTTCTCCGAGCGAGGCGCAGGCAGCAAGTGCCAGCGCAAGTGCCAATAGAACGATTTTGGAAATATGCTTCAGCATGGAGAGGGTCGGCGGCAGATCGGAAACCAGCGACGATTATAGCCGATGAAGTCTCCCTCCAATCCGAACATTCTCTCGAAAGACAGCGACATGATTACGCCTGATGGCGCCGCCATCTTCGATGACGCTGATGAAGGCGAGGGTTTGGTCGAGAGCGTTGACGATCTTGCACCGATCGTCATCACGCTCGATGCACGTAGCTGTGGTGTGCGGCTCGATAAGGTGCTGGCGTCACATCTCCCGCAATACTCGCGCGCGCGGTTGCAACAATGGATCGATAGCGGCCATGTGCTGGTTGATGGCAAGCTGGCAAAAGCGAAATCGACCATGTTGGGCGACGAAAAGCTCATGCTGCAGCCGCAGCCGGCGGTGAGTGATTTTGCGTTTCAGGCAGAGCCGATTGCGCTCGATGTGGTGCACGAAGATGACAGCATTGCAGTCATCAACAAGCCGGTTGGCTTGGTCGTGCATCCTGCTGCAGGTAACTGGCATGGCACGCTACTGAATGGGTTGCTCCATCGCTGGCCGCAACTGACCGGTGTGCCGCGTGCGGGCATAGTGCATCGGCTTGATAAAGACACCAGCGGCCTGCTGGTGGTCGCCAAAACCTTGTCAGCGCAAACCGACCTGGTGCGGCAGCTGCAAGAGCGCAGCATGGGTCGCGAATATCTCGCGTTGGTTTGGGGGCAGCCTATTTCAAGTGGCCGGGTCGAGGCGGCGATTGCGCGCCACTCGCGTGATCGTACCCGCATGGCAGTCAGTAAATCGCCGCTCGCAAAGCCTGCCATCACGCACTACACGCGGGTGGTGAATGGCACCCTCGAGGGTAAGCCGGTAGCGCTACTGCGTTGCCGTCTTGAGACGGGCCGAACCCATCAGATTCGGGTGCACCTGCAGTCGATCGGGTTTCCGCTGGTGGGTGACAGCGTTTACGGCAAACACCACCTGGCAGCCGTTTTTCCCCGCCAGGCCTTGCATGCCGAGCGGCTTTCATTGCGGCATCCGGCTCAGCGAACTCACGCTGAGTGGTGCGCGGCTTTGCCCAGCGATATGGCGCAGCTACTGGTTCGTGCTGGCATTGATTGCTCGGTGATCTGATGTCATTGCCTACGCTTGCTGTCGACTGGCCCGATTTGCCACTCTCGGTGGGCGTGCTGACGACGACGCGCCAAGGCGGGGTGAGTGGCGCGCCCTATGACGACGGCGTAGGCGGCGGCGGACTAAATCTCGGTACCCATGTCGGCGATGGCGCGGATATTGTTGCCCGTAACCGTGCGCTGCTGCGGCAGCAGCTGCCTTCGGAGCCGCTCTGGCTGACCCAGGTGCACGGTACAGGGGTGATTCATGCGGATATGAGTCCGACATCTACAGAGGCAGATGCCTGCATCACTGCGCAACCCGAGCAGGTGTGCGCCATCATGACAGCCGACTGCATGCCCGTGCTGCTGGCAGATAGCCGTGCTCAGGTGGTCGGTGCTGCGCATGCGGGTTGGCGCGGTATGGCAAGCGGCGTATTGCAAGCCACCGTGAACGCCATGCGCGAGCGCGGCGCCGATCAAATTGTCGCCTGGCTTGGGCCCGGCATCGGACCCAACGCGTTTGAGGTTGGCCAAGATGTGCTGCAAGCGTTTGAGCCTTGGGCAACCGGGCACTCGGCCTTTAAGGCAATCGAGGCGAGGCCAGGCAAGTTCTTCGCAGACTTGCCGGCGCTTGCCAAAGTCATACTTGCAAGCGTCGGTGTGAGCAACGTGGCAGGCGGCCAGCACTGCACCCTGAGCGACCCTGCGCGCTTTTACTCTTTTCGACGCGATCGCATTACCGGCCGCATGGCCACCATGATCTGGATCAAGCGCGCTAGTTGAGCTTATTCGGATCGCGGTTGGGTTCTTGTTGCGCCAGGTTTTGCTGTTCTTGCATCATTTGCAGCCGCGCTTGCTCGTTGCGTTTCCTGCGCTGAGGACTACCGCCTACATAGATAATGATGAGCGTCGGTAACACGCCGTACAATAAAAACGTCATAATGCCGGCAACCACCGTTTCCTCGGTGATCGCCATCATCAGCGTCACGTAAATCCAACCCACTGCAGCGATATGCACGGCGCGCCTGCTCGATGTAAAGTCAGCGCGCATCCTAGCACCGACCCAAACGGTCTGCAGTGGACGTTCGCCAGAGCAGCCAAAGCGCATGAACAACTCCTATCCAAACGCAGCACAGCAAGCAGCCGCACAGCAGTGGCTCGCAAAAATGTCGGACCCCAAGCAGTGGCAGTCCGTGTTCAATTTGATTCAGTCAGGGTTACCGGCGATGGCATCGATGCCGGCCATGCCGAATTTACCCGCCGTGCCGCCGATGACGCCAGTGAACGCAGTCGTACCGCCGGAGCGGCTGACGCAACTTCAAAACGAGTATATGGAACAGGTGTCGACGCTATGGACGGCGTTTGTCGCGCAACGGACGCTGGTTATTCACGATCGTCGTTTTGCCGACCCGGCGTGGCACCACAATCCGCTACATGCGTTCAACGCGTCGGTGTACCTGCTGAATGCGCGCTACCTGAACGCGCTGGCTGAGGCCGTGGATACCGATGAAAAGACCAAGCGCAAGATTCGCTTCGCGACGCAGCAAACCATAGATGCTTTATCGCCCAAGAATTTTCTGGCGACCAATCCTGAGGCACAGCAGAAGCTGGTGGAGTCAAAAGGCGAGAGCCTGACGCGCGGCATCATGCATATGCTGGCTGATATGGGTAAAGGCCATATCTCGCAGACGGATGAAACCGCGTTTGAAGTGGGCCGTAATGTTGCTACCACCGAGGGCGCGGTCGTGTTCGAGAACGAGGTGATGCAGTTACTGCAGTACCGGCCGCTGACCAAAGAAGTCCATGAGCGGCCACTGCTATTTGTGCCACCGTGTATTAACAAGTATTACATTCTTGACCTGCAACCGGATAACTCTGTTATCCGTTATGCGGTCGAGCAGGGACATACCGTGTTTGTGGTGTCTTGGGTGAATCCGGATGCTGCGCTTGGGCACTTGGGCTGGGACGATTACATCGAACAAGGTCCGATACGCGCGATGGAAGTCGCGCTCGATATCAGCGGCGCAAAACAACTCAACGTGCTGGGTTTCTGCGTTGGCGGCACGATTGTCGCAACAGCGCTCGCTGCCTTGGCGGCGCGAGGCAAGCACCCAGCCTCAAGCCTGACGCTGCTGACGACGATGTTGGATTTCACCGATGTGGGTGTGATTGATGTGTTCGTCGACGAGCAGCAGGTTGCGCAGCGAGAGCAATCCATAGCGCAGGGTGGGCTAATGCCCGGGCGCGATTTTGCGGCAACGTTCTCCAGCCTGCGTCCCAATGATCTGGTCTGGAACTACGTAGAAAACAATTACCTGAAAGGTGAGGAGCCTCCTGCGTTTGACCTGTTGTACTGGAACTCGGACAGCACCAACTTGCCCGGCCCCATGTTCTGCTACTACCTGCGCCATATGTACTTGCAGAACGAGCTACGCAAGCCAGGTAAGTTGCGCGTCAGCGGCGACCCGATAGACCTCAGCAAGTTGAAGCTGCCCGCATTTTTATATGCTTCGCGCGAGGACCATATCGTTCCCTGGGGTAGCGCCTATGTCACCACTGACCTTATCAACAAAGGCAAGCGCGCTAACAATCGCTTCGTCTTGGGCGCGTCCGGGCACATTGCCGGCGTGATTAATCCACCTGCCAAAAAGAAACGCAGCTACTGGGTCAACCAGTCGCTACCGCCTGATGCCGAGGATTGGTTCGCAGGCGCCACCGAGCACCCGGGAAGTTGGTGGCCGGAGTGGTCCACCTTTTTGGAGGAGAACGCTGGCCCGATGCGCAAGGCACCCGCCAAGTACGGTAATGCGCGACACAAGCCAATTGAGCCTGCTCCCGGGCGCTACGTGAAGGCTAAGGCTTCCTAAGATCGATCAGCTTGACGCTGAATATCTTGTCACATTGATAGTATGACGCCGCTCGATTATCGTGGCGGCGCGCAGTGCGGCGCAAAATAATCGACATGCGTCGCCGAATGCTAGACAACTAATTGATTTTCGAGACTATAATCGGCTCGGAGACACGGGCCCAGGCTCGTCATTTCAACAAGATCGCAAGTAATCATTGCGACGCAAAAGAGTGGACACCTCATGAATAGCGCAAAAAAATCGGCCGAGCGCCTGATTAAGAAGTACCCGAATCGCCGCCTGTACGATACCCAAACCAGTTCCTACATCACCCTCGCAGACGTTAAACAACTTGTTCTTGCGAATGAGACATTCATCGTAGTTGATGCCAAGACCGAGGAAGACCTGACCCGCAGCATTCTGTTGCAGATCATTCTGGAAGAAGAGTCGAACGGTCAGCCAATGTTCTCCAGCTCGGCCTTGTCGCAAATCATTCGTTACTACGGCCACGCGATGCAGGGCATGATGGGCTCGTATCTGGAAAAGAATATCCAGGTGTTCATCGACATTCAGAACAAAATGGCAGAGAACTCCAAAGGCTTGATCGATGAAAAAGCCTTCAGCCCGGAGATGTGGACGCAGTTCATGAGCGTTCAGGCGCCCATGATGCAAGGCATGATGAGCAACTATATTGAGCAGAGCAAGAGCCTGTTCATGCAGATGCAAGAGCAAATGCAAAGCCAGGCCAAGAACGTGTTTGTTGGTTTCCCGTTTCCGGGTATGAACGGTAACGGCGCCCACGCGCCGGGGGCTGAAAAGAACTGATCCTCGTCGTTTTGAACGTACCCACAAAAGCCGGCACATGTTGCCGGCTTTTTTAAGTAACAAGTTACTCGCTAACGCCGTACCCATCCACACACTATGTCATCCAGCTCTGTAGCCGCTCCCAAGGTGGGTTTCGTCTCACTCGGTTGCCCCAAGGCTCTGACCGATTCCGAGCAAATCCTGACGCAGCTGCGCGCTGAAGGTTACGAGACCGCCAAGTCCTACGATGGCGCAGATCTAGTGATTGTGAATACCTGCGGCTTCATTGACGCTGCGGTGCAAGAGTCGCTGGATGTAATCGGCGAAGCGCTGAATGAAAACGGTAAAGTTATCGTCACCGGTTGTCTCGGTAGCAAGAAAGACGCGTCGGGTGACGAGATCGTGCGCAAGGTACATCCCAAAGTACTCGCAGTGACCGGGCCGCACGCATTAGGCGAGGTGATGGATGCCGTGCATAGCCATCTACCCAAGCCGCACGAGCCGTTTCTGGATTTATTGCCACCGCAAGGCGTCAAGCTCACACCGAAACATTATGCGTATCTGAAGATTTCCGAGGGCTGTAATCATCGCTGCAGCTTCTGCATTATTCCGTCCATGCGCGGTGATCTGGTCTCGCGTCCGGTGGCGGATGTCATGCTCGAGGCAGAAAACCTGTTCAAGGCGGGTGTTAAAGAATTACTGGTGATCTCGCAAGACACCAGCGCCTATGGCGTCGATATTAAGTTCCGCACTGGCTTCTGGAATGGTAAGCCGATGCGCACCCACATGACTGACCTGACCCGTGCGTTAGGCGAGCTGGCGCAGCAGTACGATGCCTGGGTGCGCTTGCATTATGTGTATCCCTATCCGCATGTCGATGAAGTGATTCCATGGATGACAGGGGGCCATGTGCTGCCCTACCTGGATGTGCCGCTGCAGCACGCGCACCCGGATGTATTGAAGCGCATGAAGCGTCCGGCAAGTGGTGAAAAAAATATCGAGCGTATTCGCGCTTGGCGTGAGCTTTGCCCGGACATCACGATACGTTCTACCTTCATCGCCGGATTTCCCGGCGAGACGGAGGAAGAGTTTTCGTATTTGCTCGACTTTCTGCGCGAAGCAAAAATTGATCGCCTCGGCTGCTTTGCGTATTCACCGGTCGAGGGTGCAGCGGCGAATGCCATCGATAATCCGGTACCGGACGAGGTGCGCGAGGAGCGTCGAGGGAGAGTGATGCAGCTGCAAGAACAGATCTCCCGTGAACGCTTGCAATCAAAGGTCGGTAAGACCTTGCGGGTATTGATTGATGCGGTGGATCGCAACGGCGCAACTGGTCGCTCGGCAGCAGATGCGCCGGAGATCGATGGCGTGGTGTATGTGAAACTACCGTTCGAACCGGGCCGTGAGCTCACGGTGGGTAGCTTCGTGGATGTCACGATCACGGCAGCGGATGCGCATGATTTGTGGGCACGGGTCGATTGAGGTTAGGTGAGCCGTGACTCATGAAAAAAAATCCCTGCAAACACTGCTGACGGCGACTGATTACCGTCCGCCGGAGGGGTTTGCCGCTTTTCCCAGTGCGATTCATCACGCCTCGACGGTACTGTTCAAGAACGTGGCTGCCTTACGCGCTCGAAACTGGCAGGAGAAGAGCGGCTACACCTATGGCTTACACGGCACGCCAACTACGTTTACGCTCGAGGCGCGCCTGGCTGAAATAGAAGGCGGCACGCATTGCCTGTTAGCGCCGAGTGGCCTCGCGGCGATCGCCATGATCAATCTCGCGCTGCTGAAGAGCGGTGATGATGTGCTGCTGCCGGACAATGCCTACAACCCGAATCGAGAGCTTGCGCATTGGTTGCAAGCTGACTTTGGTATTAGCGCACAGTTTTACGACCCGCTGATCGGTGAGGGAATTGCTGATCTGATCAAACCAAACACGCGACTGGTCTGGACTGAGGCGCCGGGTTCGGTGTCGATGGAAATGCCCGATATACCCGCGATCTGCCTTGCAGCAAAAGCGCGTGGCATACCTGTTGCGTTGGATAACACCTGGTCAGCCGGTATTGCCTTCCGCGCGTTCGAGCATGGCGTTGATATCGTGATGCAGGCGCTGACTAAGTACCAATCCGGCGGCTCGGATGCGCTGATGGGTGCGGTGATCACGTGCGATAAAGCGCTGCACAGAAAAATCGATACTGCGCATATGCGGCTAGGTATGGGGGTCTCTGCGGATGATACCTATCTGGTACTACGCGGTTTGCCGAGTATGAAGCTGCGGTTTGATGCGCATGACGCGTCAGCACGCAAGATAGCTACTTGGTTGAAGCAACGACCCGAGATTGCCCAAGTCTTGCATCCGGCCTTGGAAGATTGCCCGGGTCATGACATCTGGAAGCGCGACTTTACGGGCGCGGCGGGTTTGTTCTCGGTGCTGTTTGATCCCGCCTATAGCGAGGCGCAGACCGATCGTTTTATTGATAGTCTGAAGCTGTTCAAGATTGGTTACAGCTGGGGTGGTGCGAATAGTTTGGCCGTGCCGTATCGCATGTCGCAGATTCGGCGGGAGTGGCCGCATCAGGGGCAGTTGGTGAGATTTAATATTGGATTAGAGGATGCGGATGAGTTAATCAACGACCTCCAACAGTCTCTCACTCGCCTTCAATAAAAAGCTCCTGGCGTTGTTGGTGGTACCTTGCCGGAAGCTACAAGAATAAATTCAGAACACCATCCAGGCCGGAGTAATTGAGCGCCACATGGGCTTTGGTTTGTACTACCGGCTTAGCGCGGAAGGCGATGGATAAACCCGCTACCGACATCATCGCCAGATCATTAGCGCCGTCGCCGATGACGATGGCCGCCGTTGTAGGTACGCCCAATTCACCAGACTGTTCAATCACGGTAGATTTTTTCGCTTGCGCGTCCACAATATTGCCGAGCACGCGGCCGGTCAGTTTGCCGTCTACCACTTCAAGCCGGTTCGCGTGGCTGACATCGAGCTCGAGCTCATGCTCCAGTCGTTCGGTGAAATAGGTAAACCCACCCGACACCAGCACGGTGCGCAGGCCAGCTTGCTTCATGGCGTGCAGCATGGAGTGAGCGCCGAGGGTCAGTTCGAGTCTCTGCTCAAACACACGTGCCAGAGCTGATTCATCCAAACCTTTGAGTAGCGCAACGCGACGTTGCAAGCTCTCCGCAAAATCCAGTGCACCACGCATCGCTGCCTCGGTAATGGCGGCAACCTCGGATTTTAAGCCCTGCATATCAGCGATCTCGTCAATACACTCGATGGTGATGAGGGTGGAGTCCATATCCATCACCAGCAACTTGAAATTTTGTAGCTGAATATCCGCAGCCAGTAGTGCATAGTCAAGCTGCAAAGATTGACATAGCGTCTTCAAGTGATCGAGCGCACCGGTGCTTAATACCTCGGACAAATCGCAGCGCCACGCTTGCTGCGCTACTTGCCTCGGCTGCGGTAGCGCGATCTGGGTTGTGAGTTGTTGAACAGAAGATGGGTTGGCGCCAGGGCCTTGGAGAATTAATTTGATGGGTGAATTGTTCATCGCCTCAAGCGGCTAATGCCTTGATAGTAGATTTCACCTGCGCCACACGCGCAGCGAGATCGGGCATCATCGCGCTGACACGCAGCTTGTCTTGCCCGGACAGCTTTACGTGTCGATTTTTTTGTACCAGTTCGATGATGCGCATCGGATCAATCGGGGGCTTGGGCTCGAATTGCAGCAGTGCAGATTCAGCGTGCGCATCGATCTTCACGATACCAACGCTGCGCGCTGCCAGTCGAAGACGATGGGTCTCGACTAAAGCTTTGACCGGATCGGGTAATTTACCAAAACGATCAATCAATTCTTCTTGCAGATCATCAATCGCATCTTGTGTTTCGCAGTTGGCGAGCCGTTTGTAGATTGATAAGCGCTCATGCACATCACCGCAGAAATCACTTGGCAGCAGCGCAGGCACATGCAGATTAATTTCGGTGGTACTCGACAAGGGCGCAGCAAGATCCGGCTCTTTGCCATTCTTGAGTGCTTTGACAGCCGCATTTAGCATATCAGCGTATAGCTGGAAACCGATCTCGGTCATTTCACCCGATTGACTCTCACCCAGCACTTCGCCCGCACCGCGAATTTCGAGATCATGCATGGCGAGGTAGAAGCCACTGCCGAGTTCTTCCATCTGCTGAATTGCCTCCAAGCGTCGCTCGGCCAGCTTGCCCAGCGTTTGCATGTCATGCACCAGCAGATAAGCATAGGCTTGATGATGCGAGCGACCCACCCGACCACGCAGCTGATGCAACTGCGCCAGGCCAAAACGATCGGCACGATGCATGATGATGGTATTTGCGGTAGGTACGTCAATACCGGTTTCAATGATGGTGGTACAGAGCAGGATGTTGAAGCGCTGCTGCACGAAGTCACGCATGACTTTTTCAAGCTCTCGCTCGTGCATCTGGCCATGAGCAATCGCAATTCTGGCCTCAGGTAATAGCACTTCGAGTTTAGCCTTGCGGTTATCAATACTCTCGACCTCGTTATGCAGGAAGTACACCTGACCGCCGCGCTTCAGCTCGCGCAAACACGCCTCTCGGATCACGGAGTCTGATTCACCGCGCACAAAGGTTTTAATCGCCAATCGTTTCTGCGGCGCAGTGGCAATGACAGAGAATTCGCGTAATCCTTCGAGCGCCATACCCAAGGTGCGGGGTATCGGCGTTGCGGTGAGTGTCAGTACATCCACCTCGGCACGTAACGCTTTGAGCGCTTCTTTCTGGCGCACCCCAAAGCGGTGCTCTTCGTCGATGATGACTAAACCGAGTCGGTCGAACTTCACATCCGGAGAGAGTAGCTTGTGGGTTCCGATCACGATATCGATCTTGCCCTCCGACAGTCCTTTGAGGGCTTGCGTAATTTCTTTGCCGGTTCTGAATCGCGAGAGCTCGGCGATCTTCACCGGCCAATCTGCGAAGCGATCGGCAAAGGTTTGTGCATGCTGCTCGGCGAGCAGGGTGGTAGGGGCGAGAATGGCGACTTGTTTGCCGCCCATCACCGCCACAAACGCCGCGCGTAGCGCGACCTCTGTCTTCCCGAATCCAACGTCGCCGCAGATCAGCCTATCCATTGGCCGACCGGACGTCATGTCACCAATCACTGCTTGAATTGCAGCGGATTGATCAGGCGTTTCTTCAAAGCCGAAGCTATCAGCGAAGGCTTCGTAGTCGTGCGCGGAATATTGAAACGAATGCCCCTGACGCGCCGCGCGTCGCGCATATAAATTCAATAGCTCAGCAGCGGTATCACGAATTTGCTCAGCGGCTTTGCGTTTGGCTTTATCCCACTGACCCGAGCCGAGTGTGTGCAGCGGTGCGTCTTCTGGCGCAGCGCCGGCGTAGCGCGAGATCACGTGCAACTGGGAGACGGGTACATACAGCTGCGACTGCTTGGCATATTCAAGATGCAAAAACTCAGTCTCGCCCTCACCAAGATCGAGACTGATCAAACCTTGGTAACGGCCAATGCCGTGGTTGATGTGTACTACCGGGTCGCCGATCTTTAGCTCGGAGAGGTCGCGCACCATGGCGTCGACCTGTGTCACCGCTTCTTGCCGTTTACGACCGGCGCGGCGCCCGCTACCAGCGTAGAGCTCAGTCTCGGTAATTAAAGCAAGCTTGCCTAGCGGGCCATGCAGCAATGCGCCGGCGTGTAAGGGCGCAACGCACAGCATCAGCGGCTCGCTACTTGCAATAAAGTCATCCAGACTGTCGGCTACGGTGATGGGTAGCGCGTACTCATCAAAGTAAGCGCGCAGCGTTTCGCGTCTACCGCCAGAGTCAGCGCAAATCATCACGCGGCGATCAGCCTGTTGCAGGAAAGCGCGTAACTGCGCGAGCGGGTCATCGAGCCGGCGGTTGACTGCGATATCTGGCACGGGTGCAGATAATTCGCTCGCACCAACAGGTTCTTGCAGAAACCAACGTCCGTGGGGCTTGAGCTGCGTGAAAAAATCTTCGTCACTCAAAAAGATGGCTTCGGGTGGCAGCAGTGGTCGTTCGCGATCTGCTCTCAGAAACTGATAACGCGAGCGTGTGTCACCCCAGAAGCGCTTGATGGATTCATCGATGTCGCCGACCAGTGCAAACACACTACCAGCAGGCAGATAATCAAACAGCGTGGCAGTTTGCTCGAAGAACAGCGGCAGGTAGTACTCGATACCTGCCGATGCAATGCCATTGCCAATATCTTTATAGATATTGGTCTTGGAGGGATCCCCCTCGAATACTTCGCGCCAGCGACTACGAAAGGCCGAGCGTGCGGCATCGTCCATCGGGAACTCGCGACCGGGTAACAGCCTGACCTCGCGCACCGGGTACAGTGATCGCTGTGTATCGACATCAAAGGTGCGAATACTCTCGATGGTGTCGCCGAACAGATCCAGCCGGTACGGCAACGCGGAACCCATCGGGAACAGATCAATCAGGCCACCGCGTATGGAGTACTCGCCGGGTGACATCACCTGACCGACATGGGCGTAGCCCGCTACGGTGAGCTGTGATCTGAGCTTGTCTTCCGCCAGCGTCTCGCCTTGTTTGAAGAAAAAAGTATGCGCCGCAAGGAATGACGGCGGACCCATGCGCAGCAGCGCGGTAGTGGCAGGTGCGATCAATACATCGCACTGACCGTTGTGCAGCTCGTGTAGTGTCGCTAGTCGCTCAGATACCAAATCCTGATGCGGTGAGAAAGCATCGTAGGGCAGGGTCTCCCAGTCGGGCAGCAAGTGAGCGCGCAAAGTGTGTTGCCCGCGTTGCCCGAACCAGCTGATTTCAGACAGTAGTCGCTGCGCGGCGGGGGCGTCCGCAACAATGACGACCAGCGTCTTGTTGTCGGCTTTTAGCTGGTGCGCGGCTTGCGCAAGCACCAATGCCTCCGCAGCGCCGTGCAGAGCGGGAAGTACGAATCGTGTGCCGGGCTTGGGCAGCTGGGGAAGGTGTGCGTCGGGAGACATGGCGGGCCGGGTTCGGACCGTGGCGGACGAAGGGCTACAATGCGGCCATTGCGAAAGTCGGAATTATAGTTGAGATGAGCCTCCCTAACTGTGTTGCGCTGATACCTGCAGCAGGTGCCGGAACACGCATGGGTGAGGCCACGCCCAAGCAGTATTTGCCGATCGCCGGCAAACCGATGCTGCAGCATGTGATTGATACCTTCTGTGCAGCGCCGCTGATTGATCAGGTGGTGGTAGTCGTCAGTCCTGAAGACAATGACATCAACCAGCTAACGCTTCCCTCACGCTGTACCGTGATGCGCTGTGGCGGTGCTACGCGTCAGCAATCAGTGACTAACGGCTTGCTCGCTCTGTCAGGACAGCTTGATGCCAATGACTGGGTGTTGGTCCACGACGCCGCTCGCCCGGGCCTCACCGTCGCGCTGATCGAAAAATTGATTGCGTTGTTGCGCGATGACGCAGTGGGCGGGCTGCTCGCAATGCCAGTGGTGGACACTATCAAGCATAGCGATGGTCATGGCAGATCGCAGCACACCGTGGCGCGTGATTTATTATGGGCCGCCCAAACGCCGCAAATGTTTCGCTACCAGTTATTGCTGAACGCGCTGCAACGCGCAGTCAACATCACCGACGAGGCGAGTGCGGTCGAGGCACTTGGCCTTCAACCTAAACTGGTCGAGGGCAGCGCGCGTAACTTCAAGGTCACGCTACCGGAAGACGTACTGCTTGCCGAGCTTCATCTGAAAGGAAACGCATGAGCATGCCGCCGTATCGCATCGGGCAGGGGTATGACTGCCACGCGCTGGTGCCGAGCCGTCCCCTGATCATTGGTGGTGTGACCATCCCCCACACCAGCGGCCTGCTCGGCCACTCCGATGCCGATGTGTTGCTGCACGCGATTACCGATGCGCTGCTGGGCGCTGCCGGGTTGGGGGATATCGGGCAGCATTTTCCGGACACCGACCCGGCGTTCAAGGGGGCGGATTCGCGCGTGCTGCTGTGCGCTGCAGCGCAGCAGGTGCTTGCCAGTGGTTATGTAATCGGCAATATCGACGCCACCATCATCGCGCAGTCACCCAAGCTGGCGCCTTACCTGCCGGCAATGATTGCCAACCTCGCTACCGATCTGGAGCTTGAGGCTAACTGCTTGAATTTAAAAGCTAAAACCAATGAGCGACTAGGCTGGGAGGGGCGTGAAGAGGGGATCGCAGCGCATGCTCTGGCACTCCTGATCCGCGGGTGATAATAGTTCTCATCTAGGATTTTCCTTTGGGCCATAGCTTTAGCCAATCGGCCGCATTGAATAAGACAATTTGAGGTTTGCATCCCGCACCGCCACAATCTCGCTCGGAAACTTTGACGAAGCAGTCGGTTTTCTTATGCGCTCGTGCGCTGCGCCAGCAACTGTATGGGGCAACGCACGCAAGATATAAACCCCACCAAGGAGATGCAAATGTCCAAGCTGAAAGGCTCGAAGACTGAGGCCAACCTCAAAGAGGCGTTCGCAGGTGAATCGCAAGCGAACCGTCGTTATCTGTACTTCGCGAACAAGGCTGACGTTGAAGGCCAAAACGATGTCGCAGCGCTGTTCCGTTCGACCGCTGAAGGCGAGACCGGCCATGCACACGGCCACCTCGAGTACCTGGAGCAGTGCGGTGACCCGGCAACCGGTCTGCCGATCGGTTCCTCGCGTCAAAACCTGATGGCTGCTGTTGCAGGCGAGACCCACGAGTACACCGACATGTACCCAGGTATGGCGAAGACCGCGCGTGACGAGGGCTTCGACGAGATCGCTGACTGGTTCGAGACGCTGGCAAAGGCTGAGCGTTCACACGCTAACCGTTACCAGAAAGCCCTCGACCAGCTGGTCGACTAATAGGCTGGGTTGTCAGGCCGCGCACGGCACTGACAATCGCTGTTGGTCGTTGACAGGGTTCGGCATTTCTTTCGGTGCCCGCACCCTGTCAACAAAGATGGCTTGAGTAGTACATCGATGCGTAGTCGCCATGAACCGACCGCATCACCTTCCCCCACAAACAACTTACAAGGTAACGCCATGTCCCGTGAAGGCAATCTCGAGGCGCCGACTCGGCATCCGCTGGATTGGCTGAGTGACGATTTCTATAACGAAGAGTCGCTTAATCAGGAGCTCGAGCGCGTGTTTGACATTTGCCACGGCTGCCGCCGTTGCGTGTCGTTGTGCGCGTCGTTTCCAACGCTATTCGACCTGGTTGATGAATCCGAAACCATGGAGGTTGATGGCGTTGCAAAGTCCGATTACATGAAGGTGGTGGATCAGTGCTACCTGTGCGACCTTTGCTACATGACCAAGTGTCCGTACACGCCACCGCATGAGTGGAATCTTGACTTCCCGCATCTGATGCTGCGTGCCAAAGCAGTCAAGTTCAAGAAAGGCGAAGTTTCATCGCGCGACAAGTTTTTGTCGGATACCGATGGGCTGGGCAAGTTTGCCGGCATTCCCATCGTCACGCAGACGGTGAACGCAGTAAATAAAACCAAGCCGGTACGTGCGTTGGTCGAGAACGTGTTGGGTGTCGATAAAGATGCATGGCTGCCTGAATTTGCAACTACTAAATTCCGTAGCGGTGCCGCAAAATCGACGAAGCATCCCGTTAAAGATGGCAAGAACACGCCTGGCAAAATAGCGATTTATTCCACGTGCTATGTGAACTACAACGAGCCCGGCATTGGTCATGATTTGCTGGCAGTGCTTGAGCACAACGAGATTCCCTACGTCATGGTCGAGAAAGAAGCATGCTGCGGTATGCCGAAACTCGAGCAGGGTGATCTGGAGGGTGTGGCTGAGAAGAAGGCAATCAATATTCCCCAGCTGGCCGAGCTGGCGAAGGAAGGCTACGCGATTTTGACGCCGGTTCCTTCGTGCACGCTGATGTACAAGCAAGAGCTGCCGCTGATGTTCCCTGACTGCGCAGATACGCAGCTGGTGAAAGAGGCGATGTGGGACCCGTTTGAGTACTTCGTGGCGCGTAATCGCGATGGCTTGTTGAAGACGGAGTTCAATCACGCACTGGGTAATGTGTCGTACCACATCCCGTGTCATTCACGCGTGCAAAACGTCGGTCGTAAAACTGCCGACATGCTGCAGATGATTCCGGATACCAAGGTCAATGTGGTTGAGCGTTGCTCCGGTCATGCAGGCACTTATGGCGTGAAAAAGGAATATCACCAGATGTCGATGAAAATCGGCAAGCCGGTGTTCAAGGCGATGGCGAGCGAAGCGCCGGACTATATATCGTCCGACTGCCAGTTAGCGGGCCATCACATCGAGCAAGGTATGGAAGTCAACGGCCTGAAGCCGGCAGAAATGGCGCACCCGCTATCACTGCTGCGCAAGGCTTACGGAATTTAAACGGAGGATTGCCATGATTATTTCACGTGATAGCTTGATGAGTCTGGAGGTGTACTCCAAGAAGCGCCCGGAGTTTCGTCAGCAGGTTATCGAGCATAAGAAGCTGCGTACGGTTCATCTGGGTAACCACGTCACTTTGCTATTCGAAGATGAGATGACGCTGCGCTACCAGGTGCAGGAAATGCTGCGCATCGAAAAGATTTTTGAAGACGAAGGTATTCAGTCTGAGCTGGACGCTTACAATCCGCTTTGCCCGGACGGCAGCAACTTCAAAGCGACTATGCTGATCGAGTATCAAAACGTGAGCGACCGTAAAGCGGCGCTGGCGAAGTTGATTGGCATTGAAGACCGTCTATTCGTTCAGGTGGAAGGTCAGCCGCGCGTTTACGCGATCGCGGACGAAGACCTTGACCGCGAGAACGAAGAAAAAACCTCGGCGGTACATTTCGTGCGCTTTGAACTTACTTCGGAAATGAAAGCAGCACTCAAAGGCGGCGCACAGATGATGGTGGGTTGCGATCATCCCAACTATCCCGTGCACCTCGAAGAACTGCCACAGGAAACACTGGCTGCTTTGCTGAAAGACTTGGCCTGATATCGTTTGTCTAGGCAGATTTCAGCCAGATACGAACCGCGAGGCCACCCCCCTCGCGGTTTTTTATGTTCAGCTTTCCACGGTGTCGTTGAACGATACGATCGACAATCGCCAGCCCAAGTCCCGCCCCGTTGGCTTGGCTACGCGCCGTATCCATGCGCGTGAAGGGTCGCAGCAGGTAAGGGATTTTTGATTCAGGGATACCCGCGCCTTTATCTAGTACCTCGACCAGTATTTCGGCGTGATCACGTCGTGCGCGAATCTCGATCTCGGCTCGCCGTGATGACGGTGATTTGCCGTACCGACGTGCGTTCTCGATCAAGTTACTGATGGCACGTGCGATCTCTACCGGATTACCGACGACGTAGAGATTATCTCCAAGCTCGCAATGTAGCCCCACATCAGTGGTGCGCTGCGCTTCCTGCGCGGCTTGTTTGAGTAGTGCCGACAGATCAAATGTCGAGTGCGTGTCCGGCTCCGCAGGACGAGCGTAGTCAAGGAATTGCGCGATGATGGATTCCATCTGCGCTAAATCAGATTGCATACCGCGCTTGGCTTCATCAGACAACGTACCCATCTCGACTTCCAGCAACATACGCGCGATAGGGGTACGAAGATCATGCGAGATACCAGCCAGGATGACCGCGCGGTCAGACGCCACCTGTTCCAGGTCTTGCACCATCTGATTGAAGCTACGGTTTGCCTCACGAATTTCTGCCGGGCCTGACTCGGGCAAACGCGGCGGCGATTTGCCGCGCGCAATCGCGCGTGCCGCTGTTGATAACCGCGCCAGTGGTTGATTGATCAGGCGGCTGATGAATACCGCGCCGACCAGAGATAACAATAGCGTCACGCCTGCCCAGCCTATCCATTGAATACTCGATGCGCCCTCAATGAGGTCTGAGTCCAGCATCAGCCAGTAGTCATCGTCGTCAATATAAAAACTAACCCAGAAGCCTTCCTCACCGTTCACCTCGCCTGCAAACTCGGTTCTATTATCGAGGCGCCGACGTACGTTTTCTGTGACCAGACGAACCAGCTCGGTATCTGGCAGTGCCTCCATGTTGTCGGTGAGTTCTTTGGGGTAGATGCGAATGCCTTGCGTAATCGCGAGGTCCAGTAACAGCTCGCGTCGCAGCATCGGCGCCGAGTGAAGCAACGCAGCGCGGGTAATCGTAACGATCGAGTCGACCTGTGCTGCTATCTGTTCGCTGCGTGGCGTGCGCTCCACCACCCGAAAACTAGCGACCCACGCCGCCATACTCACCGCAATCAAAAATGCCAGCAGGAAGAAGGTTCGCCACAGCAGCCCACTTCTCAGCCAGCTTCGCTCTTGCATGGGCATCGTGTCAGGCTTTTATACCGTCGGGTATAAATACGTAACCCAGACCCCATACGGTCTGGATAAAGCGAGGGGTGGAGGGATCGGGCTCGATCAGCTTGCGCAGGCGAGAGATCTGAACATCCAGGCTGCGATCAAACACCTCGTACTCGCGGCCACGCGCGAGCTCCATCAGCTTTTCGCGCGAGAGCGGTTGACGCGCATGGCGCGCCAATACTTTCAGCACCGAGAACTCGCCGCTCGTAAGTGGTACCAGCTCGCCTTGCTTGGTGAGTGTGCGTTTTTCAAGATCAAAACTGAACTCGCCGAATACATAGGTCTCGGGTTTGTCCGACGGTGCACCTGGCAGGTCATCAGGCAGCGCGCGACGCAGCACGGCAGAAATACGCGCGAGCAGCTCGCGCGGGTTGAATGGCTTGGGCAGGTAATCATCAGCCCCCGCGTCTAGTCCGCTGATGCGGTCACCATCGTCGCCTTTCGCTGTCAGCATGATGACGGGCGTCTGGTCACCGCCGTTCCGTAGCCGCTGACAGATCGAGATGCCGTCCTCGCCGGGTAGCATCAGATCAAGTACCAGCAGATCGAAGCGCTCGCGCAGCCAAAAGCGGTTCATCTCGACGGCGCTGCCAGCGACCACTACCGCGAAGCCACTCTCGCTGAGGAAGCGTTTAAGCAAGTCGCGCAGACGGGCATCATCATCGACCACCAGGATGCGTGCCTGATTGCCGGGACTGCGCTTGGACAAGACGGGTGTGACCGGGTTGGTCGGGCTCATGACCGTATGTTAACGTCGAACGCGCGGTGCAGGTTTGGGTAGCGATGGCTATTACAATGCCTTACAAACTTGGCCCAGGCTCAGCACCGATGACCCGCGTGAAAAAGTACACTAGAGGGCTTGAGGGGGATCCCACTTCCTGAACAGATCGCTATTGATGAACAAACGGCTCTTACCGCTCACCTTGCTAGCCACCTTGATGGTGGCAGGAATGGGTATGGCCGAGACGCCGCCGCGCCCCGCGCCGGGGCAAAGCCGACAGGACTCAGCGCCACCAGCGCAGCCACCCAAGCCGCGACGCGACGACGCCCGTCAAGCCGCACCAGCGCATCCGGCGCCTGCCAGACCTGCGCAGGACGATTCAAAGCGGCCGCAGCGACTCACGCCGGAAGAGCGTAAAGAGTTGCGTCAGCAGATCAATGAAGCAGGGCACGATCTCTACCCGCGCAAGCGCAACGCGCCTTAGTGATGTCGGCGAAGTGCTCGGTTGCCCGATAGGCAGCAACTCGGCTATACTCTCGCCTCCGCGCGGCCGTAGCTCAGCTGGATAGAGTACTTGGCTACGAACCAAGGGGTCGTGGGTTCAATTCCTGCCGGCCGCGCCACAAACACTGCAATAAAGACAACGGGCCAGCACCAAAAGTGCTGGCCCGTTTTTCTTTCCAGTGCCGACTTTGATCAAGCTCGGGTCACCGTGGTCAACCCATGGCAACCAGCGCCAATTGGTAGATTGGGTTTCAATCGCTACGCCCAACCTGTTGCCGCAACTCAGCCAGCTCAGCGCGCAGCGCGCGCAACTCAAGCACGACCGGGTTTTCCGGCGGCTTGGGAGGCTGCTTGCTCGAATTTAAAGAATCTACAATCACCGCAATGAACAAATTAATAATCACAAAGGTAGCGATGAAAATGAATATAACGAAAAACACCCATGCATGCGGGAAGATTTCCATCACCGGTCGCGCTACACCTTCCGACCAGCTTTCCAGTGTCATTACCTGAAACAGCGTGAACATCGTGGTGCCAAGGTCACCAAATAAATCCGGGAAGCGTTCGCCAAACATGTTTGTGGCAATCACTGCGAATACATAAAAGATTACCAAGATCAACCCAAATACGGAGCTCAAACTGGGTAGCGAGTGCAATAAACCCACTACCACTTTACGCATGCTTTCGATTTTATTGACGAGTCGTAGCACCCGCAGTACCCGCAGCGCCCGCAGCACCGACAGGCTACCGGTTGCCGGCACCAAAGCAATACCAATCACGACGAAGTCAAAGACGCACCAAGGATCCTTGAAAAAACCCAAGCCGCGCGCCGCCATTAACAGTACAAGCTCGGCAATAAAAATCCAGAGAATAACTTGGTCGATCAGGTGCAATTCATGACCCGCGACTTCCATCACGGTGTGGCTAGTTTCCAAGCCAAGGATTAGAGCGTTGACGACAATCAGCACAACCAGCGTGTGCTGGATTGTTGGGTTACCGATGAAGTTCTCTATCGATTGTCTCCATCCGGAGCCTTGCGCGACGTGTTCCATGAGCGGCTTGTTATGGGTTTGATAAATTAAACTGCGAAACCCATAATTTTACAGGACGCGTCTAGCTGGCCCTGACGTCACTACGCTTTATATCGAAAGCCATGATGCTTAAGCGGCAGCGAGTAAAGGCGCTTGCCGGTCGCAGAGAACAACGCATTTACCATCGCAGGTATTACGCCACCGATCGGCGGCTCGCCAACGCCACCCCAGAAATCAAGGGTGGGAACCAGCACCGGAATAATTTCGGGTTTGACATTAATTCGAGCCAGCGGGTAATCATGAAAATTCGACTGCTTCACAGCGCCATTTTCGATCGTGATCTCTTCATTCATGATCGCGGAAAGTCCCCAGAACACACCACCCTCAATCTGAGCCTTGACCGCATCCGGGTGCACCACGTGACCACAGTCGATCGCCACCGCAACCCGTTTTACCTCGATCTCTTTACCGTTAGTTAGCTTGAGCTCCACCGCTGCCGCGGTAAAACTGCCGTACGAGTCCACCACGGCGATCCCGCGATGGATACCCTTGGCAGGCGGCTTGCTCCAGCCAATTGCCTCTGCGACAGCGTCCAGCACTGCCAGATCTTTTTTACCTTGAAGGAGTGGACGACGAAACTGCACCGGGTCTTTACCTGCTGCATGCGCCAGCTCATCGATGAAGCACTCACGGTAAAACGGGTTATTGGTATGCGCCACGGCGCGCCAGAAACCTGGCGGTACATGAACATCTCTAATCATATACTCGTTCGTAAAATTCGGCACTGCGTAAGGGTTATCTCTGAATACCCGGGTGTTAATCTGGTCAACCCCGTCTTTGACGAATTGCGGGTAAACCGTGATGGCGATCGATTGATCAGACTGACGCACATGCCAGCCTACCCAGTTGCCTTGTTTGTCCAGCGCGCCGCGAATCTTGACCAGCGATACCGGCCGGTAGCGACCCTGACGCATGTCTTCTTCGCGTGACCATTGCAGACGGATGGGTGTGCCTGGAACCGCCATCGCGATTTTGACGGCCTGTTTAGTGAAATCCTGATGCGGGCCACGTCGACCGAAGCCACCGCCGGCGTGCATTTTGTGCACATGAATTTTTTGCAGTGGCAGTCCAGACGCATCGGCGGCTGCGGCAATCGAAGACTCGCCGTTTTGGGTACCTACCCACACCTCCAACTTATCCGGCGAATAAAGCGCGGCAGCATTTTGCGGCTCCATGGTGGCGTGGTTCATGAAGCCGGTGTAATACTCGGCCTCTAACACCTTGTGTGCATTGGCAAACACGCGATCGACATCGCCATCTTTGCGCGCCACAGGCGCGTTCTGTTGGGCCAGCCCTTCGCGCAAATATCCCATGATGGACTCGCTGGAGACTTTGTCTTTATTGCCGCTCTCCCAGCTCACCTTGATTTTTTGCAGCGCCTGATTTGCTTGCCACCAGTTGGTAGCCAGCACCGCGACCCAATCATCACCGGTCACTACACGCTTGACACCGGGCATGGCAAGCGCTGCGCTGTCGTCATGGCTTTTAAGGAAGCCACCGAACACCGGGCTTTGCAGTATCGAGGCATGCAGCATGCCGGGTAGTCGTACATCGGAGGCGTAGACTTGCGAGCCATTCACTTTGGCCGGGATATCAAATCGTACTGGCGATGTGCCGGCGATTTTCCATTCCTTGGGTGATTTGAGCGGTGGGTTCTCAGGTACGGGCATGGTCGATGCCAGCGTAGCAAGTTCGCCGTAGCGAAGTTTTTTGCCGGACAGGTCAGTCACCACGCCGTTCTCGGCGGTGCACTCGGCAGCTGGCACACCCCACTGCTGCGCGGCTGCCGCAATCAGCATCATGCGCGCCGCAGCGCCGCCCTTGCGTACATAGTCATGCGAGTCACGGATACCACGGCTGCCGCCGGTCGACATATCTTTCCAGATTTTGTTGCGGCGAATATGCTCATTAACGTCAGCATACTCAGCGCGTACTTTGCTCCATTCGCAACCAAGTTCTTCAGCTACCAATTGCGCCAAGCCCGTGAATGTTCCCTGGCCAAGTTCGGAGCGCGCAATACGGATCGTGACCGTGTCATCGGGTGCGATCACCACCCAGTGCGTGACCTCGGCCGCGTCGGCGGCGATGGCATCTGCGCCCTGTATCCCGAGCACTAATGCGCCACTCAGCGCTGCAGACTGCTTCAAAAAGGTGCGACGTGACGTGCGGGTTGGGGCGAGGCTCATGATGTGGCTCCGTTAGGGATATTTTTCATTCTTGATTCTAAAGCAAACCTTCTAATTTATTGTGACGATTGCCGATGCTGAATACAGCTTCATGTCACGGTAAACTCGCGCTCAAAGGCAAGGAGACTCTGAATGGATGTCGGTTTGGTATTAGTTTGGCTCGTCGGTGTGAGCGTTGGCTTGTTGCTGATGGCACTGTGGATGCGCGCCCGCTATAGCGCGGCGCAAGCAGTAGCCCAAGAGCGTCTGCGCGCTCTGGAGCTGCAGCTGGCGCAGGCCACCGAGCAGGCAAGTTCCTTGCAGTCACAGTTGTCAATATCGCAGCGCGAATTGGCGGCAGAGGCGGCGCGTGCTTCAGAGCAGCAGCGTCACGCAGATCAGCAGTTGGCGCGTCTACAGCAGATGAGCGAATCGGCCCGCAAGACGCTGACCGAAGAGTTTCAAAATCTCGCCAGTACAATTCTTGAAGATAAATCCAGGCGTTTTAGTGAGCAGAACTTGCAGAGCTTGGGCCACGTGCTTGATCCGTTCAAAGAACGGCTGAATGAGTTCAAGCGGCGGATCGAGGAAATTCATTACCAAGACGCGCAGCAGCAGGCCACGCTGAAAGCCGAGCTTGATAGTCTGAAATCATTAAACCTGCAAATGACCGCTGAGGCACATGATCTGGCGACCGCGTTGAAAGGCCAGGCCAAGAAGCAGGGTAACTGGGGTGAGCTGGTACTTGAAAATGTACTTGCGCGATCGGGTCTGCAAGCGGGCAAGGACTATCGTCGCGAGGTCAGTTTCAACGCAGAAGATGGCAAGCAGCGCCCGGACGTGATTATTTATCTGCCGGACGCGAAGCACCTGATCGTCGATGCCAAGGTCTCGCTGAACGCGTACACGCGCTATGTCAACGCCGAGGATGAGCGCGATCGTCGGCAAGCGCTGAGTGAGCATGTCAAGGCAGTCGCCGACCGTATCAAGGAGCTATCTGATCGCCGTTACTTTGATCTGGGTGAGCTGAACTCGCCCGAGATGGTGTTCATGTTTGTGCCGGTCGAGTCAGCATTTGTAGAGGCGCTGCGAGCGGATGAGACACTGTTTCAGCAGGCACTGGAGCGTAATGTATTGGTGGCTACGCCCACCACCTTGCTTACCAGCTTGAATATCGTGCGGCAGTTGTGGCGACTGGAAAAACAAAATGCGCACAGCGCGGCGCTGGCCGATAGCGCCGGCAAGCTGTATCACAAGCTGGCGGTATTTGTGCGTTCTATGGAAGAGCTCGGCGGCAAGCTCGATGCCGCGCGCAATAGCTACAGCAAAGCATTCGGGCAGTTGTATCAGGGGCGTGCCAATTTGATCAAGCAGGCCAAGGATTTCGAGCAACTGGGGGTTGCTGTCAAAGCCGCATTGCCGCAGCACTTGATCGACAAAGCCGAGCTGGAGCTTGATGTGTTGCCGTTTACTGATCAAGCCGCGCCTGATCTGGGGGAGGGCTCGTTTGAGGATGAGCAGCCTACCGAGCAACAAGACAGGGCGGCGTAAGCATCGCGCCGCGCCTGTTTTGTTGAGTTGCTGCAGCCAGATCAGAACATGTAGCTGGCCTTCACGCCGACAAAATAGTTGCGGCCAGGCGCAGGCTCGAAGAAACGGGTGTTGCCGTCATTAACCCGAATTGATCCGATATAGGTTTGATCAAACAGATTATCGATTCGAGCGTACTCGGTGAATTTCCATTTGCCCTGAACCTGCTGCAATGATGCCCGGATGCTGAAAATCGTATAAGCCGGCGCTGCATCTTTATTCAAGTCGTTAATGAACACCTTGCTGTTGTAACGGCCTTCGATCGCTGTCTCGAGCTGATAAGGGCGGTACCGGTAGGCCAGCTCGGCATACAGCTGCTGCCGATAGGTGCCCGGGATCGCGCTACCTGCGGCCACAGTGCCCGAGTTGTAGTTACCCGGTGCGGTTGCGCCCGTGCCCGTCGCAAATGGCGACTGAAAGCTTGCGTCCAAAAAGGTATACGCTACGTAGGCACTAAGGTCGGGTTGCAACAGCGCTTCCGCCGACAACTCAACGCCGCGGCGCTGGGTCTTGCCGGCATTGCGGTAGCTCGCGGTGGTACCGTTTAATCGATCAATCACGATCTCGTTATCCGTGCTGATATCAAACAGCGCCACGTTCAAACGACTGGTATCTGAAAGTAATGCCTTTGCGCCGACTTCGATATTGGTGCTGGTTGATGGCTTCAGGCCCAGATTCAAACCCGCCGCTGCGTTGGCTGGATCGCTGTAGCTGATTTCAACCAGCGTTGGCGTTTCAAAGCCGGTACCGATGTTGGCGTAGTAATTCAAGGTCGGTGTGGCTTTGTATACCAAGCCCACCACTGGCATGGTCCGGTCAAACGACAGACTTCCCGGCGCAATGTTTGCGGTCGCACCCGGATTCGGTTTCACATCCAGCTTCAGACGCGTATGCCGAATACCAGCGTGCAAATCCCATTGCTCATCCAGCGTAATCAGGCCTTGCGCGTACTGGTCTATGTTGTACGCAGTTTGGTTCTCGTCACGGTTAGCAGCGCCGGGCTGAATGACGCCATTGGTCGCGTTTCGATCAAGACGCGCATCGTCCATGTAGCCAAGATTCAGACCTACTGACAATTGATACGCTTTTCCAGCAACATCGCCGCGGTTGGTGAGGCGCACATCGGTACCGTAATACGTACGGCCAATACTACTGGCGCGCCCGCTGATGGTGCCGGTTGGCGCGTTGCTGCTGGCGAGATACTGCAAGTTATCGCGCTGACCCGCATAGGTAATGACGTTGACTGTGTTATTCGCGTCGATTGTTTTTTCCAGGTTAAAGCCGATTTGCGTGTTGCTTCGGTTAACCCGCGTGTTGCCGACGATTGCGCCGCGTGTGGCACCGGTGGGGTCATAAAACTGACCACCCGGGAAAGCGCCAGGTTGGTTCGCGCCGGTGCCGGTTCGAACCAAGCCGCCGGGGTCTTGCGCAGATTGATCAAACCAATTGATGAGCGTGCTGAGCTTGGTGTCGTCGCTGATGCGGGTGCCCAGCTTGACAGTCGCTTGCTGCTTATCGTTCTTGCTTTGGGCCCGGAACCCGTTCGATGAGTAGTCCGAAAGATTGAGCTGGTACTCCAGGCCCCCATTCACACCGCTTGCCTCGATGGACTCGCGACGCGTGTTGAAGCTGCCAAACAAAACATCGGCGCCGACCACCGGCGTCTCGCCGGGTTTCTTGGTAAGTAGCTGCAGCACGCCACCAGACGAGTTTCCGTACATCGCAGAAAACGGGCCACGCATGACCTCAATGCTGCCGATCGCATCCAAATCGACGCTGCCCGGGTTACCGATACCGTCGGGCATCGAGAGCGGAATGCCATCCACATACACCCGGATGCCGCGCACACCAAACGACGAGCGCGCGCCAAACCCACGCGAAGAGATTTGCGGATCTTGCGCCATCTGATTACGGTTTTGCGCTGTGATCCCCGGAATACGCGCCAAGGATTCAGACAAAGTCATACGCAGTTGGTTATCGATATTTTGACGGTCTACTTTGTCGATGGCCATCGGCAAATCGAAGCTGTCTTGTTCAACACGGGTTGCGGTAACCACGACCGGCGAGAGTACTCGGCTGTCTTCATCTGCCGCCACATGGCCGGCGCCAAAGCAACTCGACACTGCGAGCGCCATACTGGTGAGTTTCTTGTTCATGGAATTTGGGGCGTGATTTAAAAAAAGTGCGAATCATAGCCGAGCAGCGACCTGATTTGCCTCATGAATCATTAAACCTATTGCAAACCTTGGATTTTTACGCAACTCGCGCCGTAATCGCGGTGAGATGGCCGGCGCTGAGTCAGTATTAACGATCAAACCACTATTTTATTAGCGAGCTGATAATAAAAAACGGCCCGCATCCGCAGGCCGTCTTGACGCAACTTCAAGCCAGGCCGGTCTAGAACCGGCCGGCGAACCGCAGATTAGCGGTTGGCGATGTACATCGTGATTTCGAAACCGAAACGCAGGTCGGTTGCTGCAGGGGTAGTCCAAGCCATGATGATCTCCTTAAGTCGAACGAGTTTATTTGAATGACACCGCCTGTTGCTGCAAACGGTGGAGCGAATCATGCGCGAAGGGCTTTTTGCGAGCATCGGTGAATATCTGAATCGCATCTAATGAAATTCATGAACCAGCACAGCGCGAGCCGTGAGCCTCAGTACCGGCGCGGGTGGGCTGATATGATCAGGCCCGCAATCATAGTCGGCCAGCAGGATGCCCACTCCCCACAATCACCATGAACATTGACGCCGCGACCGCACACCCTGCAGCGCAGCACCCACCACCGCGCCACGCAAACATGAGCCTCCGGCTGAAGATCAATCTGATCTTCTCCGGACTAACGGTGGTGATATTTGCGGTGCTGCTCGCGGTGGAGATTGCCGGCACGCGTGCCAGCGTGCGTGAAGAGATGGAAGCCTCCAACCGAATCGCCACCCAATTGCTCGGCCGCATTAGTCATTTTTATTCACACCCAATGATGCCTGAGCTGGTCGCGTTTTTGCGCGATACCGGCCGCGTACGCGCCAACGACATCCGGCTCTATGATCAATCCGGTCAGCTGCTGTATGTGTCTCCGCCATCGCAATACAAAGCCGGTCGCGACGCGCCCGCTTGGTACGCAGCGTTCGTGATGCCGCCGATTTCCGAGCGCTCGATTGAGCTTGATGGTGCGCGGCTGGTGCTCACCGCCAACCCTACCCGTGCCATTCTTGATGGTTGGGATAATCTGTCCGACATTTTGTTTTCTCAGTTCTTGTTGCTGCTACTGGCGGATCTATTGTTGTTTTGGCTGGTGGGTCGTTGGCTCGCGCCGCTGGAGCGGGTTGAGCGGGGCCTGCGTGAAATCGAGCAAGGCGATCACCATGTGCGCCTACCACCGTTGAAGGGCAAAGAAGCCGGTGAGATGGGCAGGGCGTTCAACCGCATGGCACAGGCGGTAGAGGACAACATTCAGGTGCGCCAGGCCAGTGCCGAGGCGCAGGCAAGGCTGGATGCGCAGCGAGAATTCACTACCTTGCTGCACGCGCGTATTGAAGAAGAGCGTGCCGCAATCGCGCGCGAGCTGCATGATGAGCTCGGTCAGTCGCTGACCGCGATTCGTAGCATCGCTAAATCCATGATGCAGCATCCCGATGTTGCTGGTGGTCCTCTCGAGCGGCACGCCAGCATGCTGTTTGATACTGCCGGCAAGACCTCGGATGCGATGCGACGTTTGATTCCACGTCTTCGTCCGATTCAACTTGAGGGGATGGGGCTAATTGATGCAATTCGCGATTTATTGACTGAGACCCAGCAGAATCATCCCGAGGTACGTTTCGAGTTGTCAGTGGCAGAGGAGGGCTTGCCAACCCTGGATGATCAGCTTGAGCTATCCGCTTACCGTATCGTCCAGGAAGCCGTCACCAATATTGTTCGGCACTCGGGCGCGAGCCGAGCAACGGTCATGCTTGCTGTCGAATACCGGATACTGAAACTGACGGTCGCTGATAATGGCAAAGGCGCTGAGTCGATGCAACGTGAGGGGCACTATGGCGTGCGTGGTATGCAAGAACGCGCTGAGGCTTTCGGTGGTGACATCGCCTTCGGCCGTAGCACAGAGGGTGGTTTAGCAGTGCATGTATCGCTGCCACTCGGCGTTGTTGATAAGGAAACGGATGAAAAAAACAATTAACGTGATGCTGGTTGATGATCACGCCGTCGTACGATTTGGTTTTCGTATGCTGCTCGAATCAACCGACGATATTAAAGTAGTCGCTGAGGCTGAATCGGCAGAGACTGCCTACCAACACATCCCCACCGCCAAGCCGGATGTGATTGTGATGGATATTTCACTCGGCGGCACCATGGGCGTCGAAGCCACCCGCCGTATCGTTGCGCGCGATAAAACTGCGAAAGTGCTCGGGCTCTCATCGCACGAAGATCCCAGCTATGTGCGTTACATGCTGAAGGCGGGCGCGCTGGGTTATCTCTCGAAACGAAGCGCACCTGATGAGTTGATCCATGCGATCCGGCAGGTGGCTGAAGGGCGTATGTATATTGAAGCCAGCCTGTCGCAGCGTATGGCTTTGGAAGAATTCAACGGCGAGAAGAGCCCGATCGAGGTACTCTCGGAGCGCGAATTTGGTGTATTCATTCAACTCGCCAAGGGGCTGTCGGTAAACCAGATTGCCGAGTTGCTGACCATCTCCCCCCGCACGGTCGGTACGCATTTGTATAACGTGAAGCAAAAATTAGGGGCTGCCAACCAGGCAGAGCTGACCCTGATTGCAGTAAGGCACGGGCTGATCGAGACTTGATACTGCTTTAAAGAGCGTCGCTGCGATGGGTTGCGAATACGCTCATTTGTAGAAAGCCTAAGGAAGTCCCGTAGCAGCAAGCCTACGGCAGTCCTGCGGCAGCTGCGTTCTCTCAAGACAGCAACTGCATCACGCTGTTATAGCGTACCGAAAATGCATTTAGCCGAATGTGATTGTCTTCGTTTGAGTGGCAGACTAGGTGTACTCCCTATTGATCTGGCATTTACATTGCCAGCTGATATTGATGCGTCCAGTCTCGCAGACTACACAATCGCCGTCTTCTTACGACACCGCACCTTCCGCGGATCGTGAGCTGCTGGTTGATATCGAACTTTTTGATGCGCAAGGACGATGGAGACCACGCAACGTCGTGTTCTGCGCTGCGGCAGATCCGGAGCGCGCAAAAAAAATATCGACACGCTGTTTCAGGGGTTTAATGGCATGGTATGGAAAAAGATGGGCAAAAAACTATTTGCGTAGTCACTTTGAGGGCAAGCCAGAGTCCAATGCGCTTTTGCAGCAAATAAAGCAAAAAGGTTTTGTTGATAACAGAGTGTTTCGAGAGACAGTTTTGCGTTGCCTACTACTGTACGAAGATCTGAGGGAAGTCGCTTCGGGAAGGTCAGTAGGAAGGATCACAAGCCTGCTACGCCGTCGATCATCGATATTGACAAGCTAGCTTCGCAGTATTTTTTCAGGTTGATTGGAGGCAGTGCGCCAGAGACAAGCAATTTGAATGGGTTACGCCGAAAATGGCGCACAACATCACGCGTATTATCGATGAACTTAAGCCGAGTAAGGAGCATGATGAAATTGTGAATAATCTTACCTACTTTATGCTTGCTTATCAGCATTGGTATATGAATCCTCCCGACTCAGAAGAAGAGGGCTCGGAGTTATTGAAGAAAATTTTCAGAGAAATAAAAGAGAAGAAGTATGGCTTTAGGGAAGGAATCGCAGATACTATTTTTTCTGCCGTGGATACCTACAGTCAGCAGCTTGAATCTCGCAAAGTAGACCAAGACGAAATTATATCGACACCGAGAAGCCGGCACGATGAGGGTCACAAAGGTAAGACAACGCCTTGGTCATTGAGCAAGGTGGATCCAAAATTTCGACTGGCGTCTACGCCTATTTTTAGGCGCGTGCCGTTGGATCCCGATAACCCGCAACAAGTCTCTAGTACAGAAAAAAGTGCGAGCGCCGTTAACTCGCCGTTGCTGCCTGGTGGCGTTATAGATGCCGGCACAAAGCCCGCCAAGCTAGTGTAAATGCCGTTTCAGATAATCACTAACCTGGCGCGGTGCGTACCCTGAAATATCACTATTCAATTGCTTCACGATACGTTTATCAACCTGATCCGATAACTGCTTGCGCAAGATACCCAAAAAAGCAGGCGGTGCAACGACGACCAGACTATCGTACTGGCTTGCCTGACATCCTCTATCAAGCACTGCGGCAAGCTGACGTGAAAAATTTTCCTCATCATGTACCGCCTTGCTTACGCGCGGTTGCGCTGTATGTGCGTGCTGACGATCTCCCTTGCCACAAAATCGGCCTCTGGCATCGTGATGAAACTCGGCATCAGAGAACCGGCCCTCAGGGTTCAGCAAGTCTTCAATCTCGTTCAACTTGTCCAGGTCGCCATCGGTCTCGAAAATCCTTGCGCGCGTCCTGTCGGCAACCATCACCCACTGTTTACCCATCGGGACACCTCCGGAATAATAAGGAGTTCGACGCCGTGCTAGGCTAAGCGTTCCCGCTAATGTTGAATAGGACGATCAAACCTACCGCGAAACATTGATGCCGCTCAATTCGGCATCGTAGTCAGGCTTTTACTGTCCGAGCATGAATAAGCTTCACACCCACTACGACAACCTGAAAGTGGCGCGCGACGCGCCACCTGAAGTGATCAAAGCAGCCTACAAAACGCTTTGCCATAAGTTTCATCCAGACCGGCACGCGGGTAGCGAGTGGGCGACTCAGACTTTTCAGTTGATCAATAGCGCGTATGAGGTACTGTCGGATCCAGTACGTCGATCACATCACGATGCCTGGATTACCAGGCAAGAGGCAGCGCATCAACAAACACAATCCACACCAACGGCGCATGTTCCAGCTACAGCCGAACAAGCCTGGTGGCTTCGATATCACAAGCTACTCAAGTCAATTGGCCATGCGTCCCGCAGTACGAAAAAACGAAATAGCCGGCTCACGGTTACCGTCGCGCTTTGGGTATCTATCAGTCTACTTGGCGTAGTTTTGGCGATACTGCATCACGTGTGAAGCGTAGCTATCAGACTGATCAGCTACTTAGATCGTCACGCCCAAACACAAACTGAGTTTGGCCGGCATCGCTGCCCACTGCGCGCTTTCTGCGGATATTTCTCGTGGACTGATTGCGTAGGTGGTCTGGTATCAATTGCTTGACTGAGCAACGTATCTCAAGCAATTGCTCGCAGCGTGCCAAGCGCATGATGCTTAGCATAGCCTGCCGCGCAAGCCATGTATCGCGATACCCCGTGCCTGCGCGAGCAGATGCGTAAAGAAAGCGATTC
>VGHX01000021.1 GCA_016868055.1 Betaproteobacteria bacterium | reverse complement strand
GCAGAATGAAACCGAAAGGCACGCCACGCAATCCCTATGTGGCTCTGGCAAAATTTCGCAAAGCCGGATCTCATACCAAGCCAGCGAAATCCTTGCGCCGGCATGGGCTGCGCAAGCCGAACTTGAGCAAGTCACACGCGCCCCTGGCCAAATTATCGCTAGTGGTTGTACCCAGATCATTCAAGCCAGCGACGGTGGTGTACTGCAGGCGCTGCGTGTGAATGAGGGCGACACGGTCGAGCGTGGTCAGCTGCTCGCTCTGCTCGACAGTCAAAAACTACAGGCGGCCTTTCAAGAAACCCGCGCGCGTGAGCTGGCGCTGCGTGCCACAGTCGCGCGCCTGCAGGCTGAGTTGATTGGCGGCGAACCCAACTTCGCACCCGAAATCGCAGGCTATCCACAGTTCAAAACGAATCAGTTAGCGCTTCTGCATAAGCGACGCGCATCAATCAATGAAGAAACCGCATCCTTACGCAAGCTACTGGAACTCGCGCAGCGCGAGCTCGCCATGACGTCGCCACTCGTCAGCACCGGCGATGTGTCGCAAGCAGACGTGTTGAAGCTTGAACGACAGGTCGCTGATTTGCAGTCTCAAATTACTAATCGACAGAACAAATATCTACAAGACACACAAGCCGAATTATCACGCGCCGAGGAAGAGCTTGCGGGCGTCCAGCAGATGTTGGCACAACGTGCTGATTTACTCTCGCGCACTGAGCTGCGCGCTCCCATGCGTGGCGTAGTAAAAAATATTCGTATGACGACCATCGGCGGCACGCTGAAACCGACCGAAGAGCTGATGCAGATCGTGCCAATCGAAAAGGAGTTGGTGGTGGAGGCGCGCATACGACCAACTGATATCGCGTTCATTCACACGGGCCAAGCGGCGAGCGTGAAGGTAGATGCCTACGATTACACGCTATACGGCTGGCTCGACGGCAAAGTCAGTTACCTCAGTCCGGACACCCTCACCGAAGATCTCAAACAAGGCGAGCAAGCGTATTACCGCATGTTGGTGCGTGCCGAGGGTAAACACATCGGTGGCCAGCATGGGCAATCAATACAGCTACAACCGGGCATGACGGTAAGCGTCGAGGTCAAGACGGGGAAAAATACAGTGCTACGTTATCTCGCCAAGCCAATTGTGAAAACTTTGCGAGAGGCGATGGTCGAGAAATAACAGGTCACTGCGCGCACCCGTGTTATAGCTGCGTCGCCAAAAAATCAATCAACACCCTTACCCGATGCGGCACCTGCCGGTTTCCGGGCAAAATGGCGTAGAGCCCAAGCTCGGGCAAATCGAACGCTTCCAGTAACGGAACCACGCGGCCCACCGCGAGATATGGCTCGGCAACAAAATCAGGTTGCACCGTGATGCCCAGGCCTTGCGCCGCAGCCTCGGTGAGCGCTTCGCCATTACCCGCGCTGATGCGCGACGGCACCGAAAAACTTTTCCATTGATTGTCGACGCGATACGTCCAACTCGACGAGGTACCTGGACTGTTATAGGCCAGGCACTCGTGCTGCGACAATTCAGCGGGATGAAGCGGCCTGCCAAACCGTGCGAGGTAGTCGGGTGATGCCAAGGTCTGCATGGTGATGCGACCCAGTTTGCGCGCTACCTCGGTCGGCCCCGGTTGCGCGGTGATACGAATCGCCAGATCAAAGCCTTCCTCAATCAGGTTGACGCGTCGGTCGGTGTAATCCATATCGATCGAAACTTCCGGGTAATCACGCGCGAACGCAAGCAGCACTGGAAGCACGCGCTTAAGCCCATAGCTCAGTGGCAGGCTAATGCGAATCGGGCCGCGCGCAGTTTGGCGCTGCTCGGCGATGCCGGTCTCTGCGGCTTCGACCAGATTCAAGATCACCCGACATTTTTCAAGATACGCAGCGCCCGCGGCAGTCAGCGTCAGTCGCCGTGTGCTGCGCGCCATCAGCTTGACGCCCAGATGCTGCTCCAAGGCCGCGATCTGCCGAGTCACGATTGATCGCGCCACGCCCATCTGATGGGCGACTGCCGAGAAGCTGCTCAACTCGGCCACGCGTACGAACACCTGCATGGCAGATAATCGGTCCATTGTTGCGTATGAAGGAACAAAGATTTGCTGATTGTCCTCTATGTATGCGCAACTGGCACAGATAAAGTACGCGTCATCCCGCCGCTTGAACCGATCTCGGTTTGCGCCGCTTCGAGTGCATAGCAGGGTAAAGAACGAGCCAAGGCTGGTACACCGGCTGCGAATCGACCGGAATAGCAGTTTTATTATTGAAAAATTAGCCTGATTTAGCTTTGATCATGAACCTGCCCTCGCTGTTTCTCCCGCATGGCGCGCCGACCTTTGCGCTACGCCCCGGCGCGGCCGGCCTTGCCATGAGCCGGATCGCCGCGCGCTTGCCAAGACCGCGCGCGGTTGTCATCGTCAGCCCGCACTGGGAGACGCGAACCCCTACCATTGGTACCGGTGAGCGGCTGGAGACCATCCATGATTTTTATGGTTTTCCTGCCGAGCTCTATGACATTCAGTACCCGGCGACCGGCTGCCCAGAAGCAGCCGCAGAGGTTGTAGATACCCTGCGCAATTCGGGGCTAGCAGTTGATGAGTCTCGCGCCCGCGGCTTGGATCATGGTGCTTGGGTCCCGCTACGGCAGATGTATCCGGATGCCGATGTGCCCGTGATACCGCTATCCTTGCAAAGCCATCTCGGTGTGACCGGCGCATATCGACTCGGTCAAGCACTTGCGCCACTTCGTACACAGGGATTTTTAATTATCGGATCCGGCAACATCACGCATAACCTCGGCGATTACCATATCGCGAGCGCACAACCCGGGGCTTCGTTCGATTACTTGCGCGCCTTCCCGCAGTGGATGACCGAGCAACTACAGCAGCAGAACATCACCTCGCTACTGGATTATCGCCAGCGCGCGCCTCAGGCGGCGCGAGCGCATCCCACCGATGAACACTTGCAGCCGCTGTATGTCGCCCTCGGTGCTGCAGGCGAACGACCCGCGGTGGAGCACCTGCACACTGGTATCAGCGACTATGTACTTGCAATGGATGCCTACGCTTTTACTAGCCAACATTGATCAGCAACATTCATCACGCCACCGCCCATGGATCACATTGACACTGCCGAGCAAGACCTCCCACAGCGCTACTCCGGCACCGCCAAAGTACTGCATTGGCTCATGGCCTTGATGATCCTTGGATTGTTCGCGGTCGGCCAGTACATGAGCGACTTATCAATGTCCCCGACCAAGCTACAGCTGTATTCATGGCACAAGTGGTTTGGCGTTACCGCATTTTTACTGGTACTCATAAGGCTTGGCTGGCGCCTGACGCATCAACCGCCAACCCTACCGTTACACATGTCTACACTTCAGCAGCGTGCCTCACACCTTGCACATGCAGCGCTGTATGGCTTGATGCTGGCAATACCGGTTTCAGGTTGGCTAATGAGCTCAGCCAAGGGTTATCAAACCGTGTGGTTCGGTGTGCTGCCAATTCCTGATGTACTGGCAAAGGATAAAATCCTCGGTGATCTATTGGCCGAAGTACACGGCACACTCAATGGCGTGCTGATGCTGATTGTATTTATTCATGTGATCGCCGCATTCAAGCATCATTTCATTGACCGCGACGATATTCTCAAGCGGATGCTGCCTTCACGGCAGCAGCCGTCACCCCCGCAGTAAAAACACTTGTTCGCAGTAAAACCTTTATTTCAGGAGAAACAACAATGAAAATCATCAGCCGCGTCATCGTCAGCCTCGCGCTCAGCAGCGCAGTTATTTCGCCGGTTTTGGCCGCGCCCGCTACCTACGGTATCGAGCCCAACCATACTTTTCCGCGCTTCTCTTACAGTCATCTGGGCTTTTCAACCCAGCAGTCACGTTTCGACAAAACCACGGGTACCGTCGCCTTCGATAAAGAGGGAAAAACAGGCTCGGTCGACATCACCATCGATACGCGCTCGGTCAATACCGGCTCGGCCCTGTTCAACCAGCATATTCAAGCTGAAGATTTTCTGGATACGGCCAAGTACCCAGCCGTTACCTTTAAATCGAGCAAAGTTGTCTTTGAGGGTGATAAGCCAGTCAGCATAGAGGGCGATCTCACTATGAAAGGCGTAACCAAGCGCGTTACGTTGACAGTGACACGCTTCCTGGCGGCGCCCCACCCGATTCAAAAGAAAGACACGGTTGGTGCGGATGCCTACACCATCGTTAAACGTACCGACTTCAATATGGGTAAGTACGCGCCTGCAGTCAGTGATGAGGTGCGTATTGATATTGCAATCGAGGCACTGAAGCAGTAAAAAATAGCGCTCATGCAAAAACGCCCGCATTCATGCGGGCGTTTTTCTTTCAATGATCTGCTCAGCTCATCGCGCCATTACCAGTACCGGCAGCCGTTTGCTTCACGGTACCAATCTGCGCCTCGAACGCACGCAGACGTTTATATACCGAGATCAGCTCGACAATCGTGCTCCAGCTACGAACCAGGAACTGAAATGACATCTCGACACGACCAAATGCCCGCACGATCTGCTGCATCATGCCCAAGGTCAGTGCGCCAGATACTACGGTGGGACCTAACGCAATATAGGGCACAAGCACCCCGAACTGAAGGTAGCTGAATTTCGCGATATCGAAATACATGTAGTGAAAAAACAGCCGAAAATAATTCGTTCGTACATGCGAAAACAAATCCTTGACCACTGGCTCGCTGCCGCGCGCGGCATCGTCTTCAGCATGCACTAGCTCTTTGCGATACGCAGCTTCAACCCGTTGGTTGTTAAATTCCAAGCCCGGTAACTTGATACCCACCAGTGCCAATACCACGGTACCCAGCAAAGCAAACAAAATCGCAACGTAGACCAGGGCGTGCTCTACCTGCCCAAACACTGGTACCTCGGAGACTTTTTTCGACAGATTCCACAAGATCGGCAAGAATGCGAATAGCGTCATCAAAGAATCCATCATGTTCGAACCCAAGGATTCCATGATGAATGAAAAACGTTTGGTATCTTCTTGTACCCGCTGACTGGCACCCTCAATGTGACGTAGCGTCGACCAATACGCCATGTAGTAATCATTCATCGCATGACGCCAACGGAACACCCAGTGCTTGGTAAAAAACGCCAGCAGTACGGCGACCAGCACATAGGTACCCGCCAGCTTGGCGAATGTCATCAGGAAACCGAAGAACTCCTCGAGCGTGACGTTGCCTGGCTTTGCAAGCGCTTTTTGTACAACATCGTAAAACCCGCCGAACCAGTCGTTAATGGCTACATCAATCTGAACTTGGTACCAAGTACCCAGCAAAATAAGCGCAGCGCCTGGCCATGACCATAGCAACCACTGACGGGAAAGGAAAAAAGATTTGAACATGATGTGTCTTGCGGCGTTATTTTATTTTGAAGTTTTCGCAGGGGTCAGCGCGCTCCGCTGGCTTACTTAGCCAGACGATGTCATAACGCCCAGCGAGGGACTTTACCAGTTCTTCGCGCGGGCTGTCGGCCTCATAAAAACCCACTGCGGTGATTTTAAGCGCAGGCGCGATTGCACCTAGAACTTGCGGCACACCATAGTCCTTACGCACATGACCATTACCCGCGACCAGCACTGAGGGCACATGATCTAGCAGCGCCTGCGCCATCGACAGATCGGTTGCGCGCTGTACCAAACGCATGGGCTGAAGATATTTTTCAGGGAGCTTGCCACAATGGCCATTAATCAAATCCTGATCCAACTGCCGACTCGCATCTGCACTGAGCGATGCAGTTTTATAGGCGCGCGCCATAGCAGTAGGTAGAGCCGACTCACCTTGCCAGAACAACTGTTTAGAGAAGCCTTTGGGCAGATTACCGCCGATCAGCGGCAGCTTGGCGCCGCTTACGGCATCGAACAACGGTGAGTGCAGTGGCCACTGCCATCCCTTGGCATCAAATCCGGCGGCTTCAAGGTCTGCGAGCAATGGTCCTTCTCGCTTGACGCGAGCGCCGGAGGGTAAGTGCTCAGCAATGACGGTTAACTGATCCCCCGCTATGTGTTGAATCAGTTGTGCACGCAGCGCGTGGTGCTGAGCGTTATCGTGCAGCTCACCCAACAGCACAATATCCTGCGCACGTAGCCTGTCGACCAGCATCCGCTCACTGATCTCTTGCCCACTATGAAGATCAATAATCTGCGCATGGGTGATTGGGATCAGCAGCGTCAGACCAAGCGGCGACATCACCATCCACTGACGCAAACTGAGTTTTTTTATCACTGCGGGGCCTTATGATTTTCGCTGGTACGCGACATCGCATAATGCGGTGAGAAGCTTACGTAAATTCTCTGTGGTGGTTTCATCGACAAGCTTGCCATCGGCATCAAACTTGGATGGCGCCGCAGAGATCATTACCTCAGGCCGGTTCAACACATGACCGTTCAGGTAGATGAATACCTGCCTCAGCTGATACTGAGCACGCGACGTACCCAAACCGCCCGGCGTAGCGCCGATCAGCGCAATCGGCTTGCCATCGAAAGGCTGTTCCGGTGGGCGTGATGCCCAGTCGATAGCATTTTTCAGCACACCCGGAAACGAGTAGTTGTACTCTGGCGTCGCAATCACGATCGCATCGGCAGCTTTGATTTGCTCGCGCAATTGTTGCACTGAAAGCGGCAAACCCTGCACACGAAGATCTTCGTTATACAACGGGACAGCCGCCAGATCCGCCAGGGAGAATGTGACGCCATCGGGCAATAGCGCAGCACAAGACCGCAGCGCGGCGGTATTGAGTGAGCCTTGACGCAAACTACCTGAGATACCAAGAATATGCATAAGTGTTTTTTGTTTGATCGGGCGCGACGACTAGTCTGCTCGAATACCTTCAACCTGAATTGCCAGCTTAATCTCTGGTGAAAAGCGAGGTAGGCCGATGTTCATACCGAAGTCACTGCGATCAAAACGGCCATGCGCATCAGCACCACAAACTTCACGCTTATGCAGCGGATGCATCAGGCACTTGAATTGATTGATTGTCAGCGAGAGTGGCTTGGTGATACCCAACATCGTCATCTCGCCATCGACTGCAGCTAGCTTATCGCCGTCATATTTCAAAACGGTGCTCTTGAAAGTCACTACAGGATATTTCGCGATATTGAACATTTCATCGCCACGCGCTTTTTCATTCATTTTTGCGTGGCCAAAATCAATGCTGCTGGCATCTATCGATATCTCGACGCTGCCGCCGCTCTTTGATTGTCGGTCGAGCACGATTTTCCCGCTACTCTTGGTGAACTTACCGCGCCAAATCGACAGGCCCATGTGGTCAGCCTCGAAACTGGGGTAAGTATGGCCCGGATCGATGTTATATACCTGTGCCGAGGCGCTTGACGCACTGAAGGCGATGCAGCAGATCGCCGCCGAGATGAGTTGTCTGATTGTCATAAATTTTATGTATTTAGGCCGATATCACCGGCATTTACTGCGCAACGATACGGAACTTGATCATAACCTCATCAGCAACGACGCTGGTGTCTTTCCATTCGCCCTCACCGATACTGAACATCAGCCTCTTGATTGGCACACTGCCCTCGAATACCTGCGCGACGCCCTCTTTCTTGACGACCAGCGGAAACTGTAAATCGGTCGACTTTCCTTTGAGCGTCAGCTTACCCGTCAC
The DNA here is from genome assembly GCA_016868055.1 of Betaproteobacteria bacterium. Lineage (GTDB taxonomy): Bacteria > Pseudomonadota > Gammaproteobacteria > Burkholderiales > Burkholderiaceae_D > Pernthalerella. The sequence goes on along the minus strand of VGHX01000021.1, from coordinate 26,471 downwards.
ATCGAGCTTACCGGCGCCCGCTGCCCGTATCTTGGTGGAGCTAAAAACCGCCTTGGGAAATTGCACCGCGTGAAACCATTCTTTCTTGCGCACCTCAGCGCTGTAATCCGGATCGCCCAAATCGAAACTGGCAACATCAATCTCAACGCTGGCTTTGGCATTTTCAGGTTTGGCGGGGTCGTACTCCACCTGTGCCGCCAATTTATTAAATTTTGCATCGACAGCAACACCCATCTGCTTGAAAGTCACAGCAACACTCGATTTGGTCGTATCTACCTTGAGCGGCGCCGCAAGCACGCTTCCCGTATCAACAAAAGCAGCGACCAAGGCAACTTTTATGGCTATCAGATTTCTCATTCTCGGCCCTCAGATATCAAATCAGCGCGGAGGATTAGCGGATGCCATCCAGAGACCCGCACCGGGGTTTGCTCGCCACCAGACAACGCAGCGTAGTAAGCCCACTATTGTATACAGGAGTGCAAATTCGTACCGAGCGCCAACTCGCCAGAGCCGCTAGTTGAGCTCAACCGCAATAGGCAGCATGGCTTTGACAGGGCGGCCATCGAGTTGGCCGGGAATGAAGCGCGCAGCGCGAAAGCGGGCGCGCAGGTCTTCGCGCAGCATTGGCGATACGCCAGCGGTATCGATCAGTAGCTCATCAACGTCACCGTACTCATTAATTAAGACAATCGCGCGCAGCGTTGGCAAGTCGATACCTATCAAATACCATGCCGGATCGATATCCTCGAGCAGTCTGGGGCGTTGGGTTAGAAGCTTTGCCGGATAGTAGTCATTGCTGAATGGCTCGTGCGCTTTTTCAAACACAAGATCGAGCACCGCTGACTCTGCTGATTGAGCTTGCACGGTCGCTGGTGATAAGCGTGATACTCCGGCAGAATTTTTATCTAAAGCTTCAGAATCAGAAGCTGGTGGGTACGCTTGATCGCTCGCATAACTGGCGCTGACAGGCTGCAACTGAGCGACCGTTATATCCTCTGCGACGAACCGCCAATCGAACGCTCGCTTCATCAGCAAGCCAAACATCGTCAGTGCGATGGCTATCGCAAGCACGCTGCAACCTACTACTTTCATCGCGCGTATTACTGGTCGAGCTCTCGCCAGGCTACGCGCCGAACGCCGGGGCTATTACCCGTAACCGCAGGCTGGGCCACGGTACTCACGATACCGCTCTCATCTGTCAGCACGCTCACCACCTGCCTACCAATCCGCAATAGACGCGCACCTGCGATCATTGACGCATTGCTTATTTGGCGCCCTACCCATGCAGTACCCGCCATCGGCAAATGACTACCGGTGATGTAATTGAGAGCGTAAGACCAACTCTCAGCGCGTGGACGGCAAGCATTACTATCCGGCACACTGCTGATCACAGGCAGCATACCCAGCTGCTGCTCTGGAACGAGAATGACGCGCTCGCCTGAATTCGCCTGTGCATCAAGGTCGAGATACCAGCCGTCATTCGTCAGCCAGTCGATACGCTCCCCGCTTACCGCACGCAGACGTGCGTTATCGCTGGCCACCCATTGCTTACGCACCATGGCAGGCCGCTGACGTACATCGCCTAGACCTGTACCATCAAGAAAATCACGAAAGGTATAAATGGATTGCACCGATTTATCACCGACGTCACTGGTACCGAGATACCTTCCTGTACCCACACTAATCAATGGCAGGTCTTGCCCGCCCACACGCACCAAGGAAAGCTCTGGACGGGTGGTAATCGGCTGAGCAAGCCCATTACGTGTCAGGCTCGCCAGCAACACTGCTTGCTTGCTGATTTGGGAAGCGGGCGCATCATTAGCCATGGCGCTGATATCGAATCGCCATACATTCCCGAGCAGATCACCACCGTACGCCCGCTCGGCGGTGTTATCCAACAAATTGTCTACCCACACATTGAGCTGCGCCAGCCCGGCCGGATTAGCGCTAGTTCCCACACCGGTATCTATTCGATTCATGATCACGCCAGTTACGGCGTTCACAATAAACAGTACGCCATGTCCATTGCCGGGCGAGACGTTGTTATAGCCCGAGCTGATGAGTACAACCCAGGTGCCATCGCGTTGTTTGGTAATAATGGGCTTACCCACGGCATACCCAAGTTGCGGCTCGATATCTGCATTGATATGCCACAGCAGCCTGGGTTGATCCGGCTGCGTAATATCGAGTGCGTAGTACTCCCGTCCAGCCGCGCCGAGCCCGGCTACCAGCACCGTACGCCAGTCCTCTGCCTTGCACGCCGCGTTGGGGGCCGCTGGGCAGATGTCGCCCACTACGGGCGTACCATCAAGCAGGTAGCGAAAATTTTTATCGAATGACTTTTCTGCAATACGCCACAGCTCAGGCAAAACGCCACCGGGAATAAAGGCCCAGCGCTCCCGACCAGTAACCGCATCGAATGCATGCAGCATCCCGTCATTGGCCGCGAGGTAGACAGCCCCCGGCCGATCTACCGCAACACGATCTCGGTACTCGCCATAATTGAGATCGGCGTACCGAAATGCCGGCGCACCCACATAAACCGGCTGAGCGTTGACAGGCGCACCGAGTACCTGTTCGCGTTTACGAAATAATCGCAGGTCATTGTCGGGTCGATCTTCAAATTGAAATTGGCCCCGCAAGTAATTGACCAGGTTCTCGCCGCTCGCCTTGGCTCGCTCACCATCACTGAGTTGCGCGCATTGGCCTAATCGAACCGCCGTATCCGCTGCGCAGCCCGCAAACCACTTGCGCTCATCAGCGCTCAAGTCACTCCAGCGAAACGCTTTTAATGCATTGCCATTCGCTGGTGCAGGAATGTAAATCCTTCGGTCATCATTCGTCGCTGTGACACGTACGCGTAATTGTGATGCAGCGGACCATTCAACTTGATCAGACAAGCGAGTATCTGTCAGCGTGATTTGTCTGGCCTCAAGCTCGCCGTCCCAGTACAGGCTTCGATACCGACTCGAGAATAGTAAGTTGTCGCCCTCGGCAGGTTCTTGGCTGCTACTTGCAGCGGCAGATGCAGCTCCCGTCGCAGCGCGGATCGCGGACAAGGACGCGGACAGCGCTTGAGACAGGGATTCCGGACTTCGGGCACTGAAGTAGCGACCACCGCCATTGACAGCGGCGTGCCAGAGATCATCAATCCGCTCGGCAGCCGGCGCATAGATAGGATCTGGCCAGTCTTTGGTACCGCGAACAATATCCTGGTAATCACCGCTGACCGCGGTGTCGTAGTCCTCTCGGTAACGCAGCGTGCCATTGGCGCCCAAGCCCAAGGTATGCGTCACCATGTGCTGGTGCGCGCCACCGCCCCGACTCGGTGATAGCGGTACGTTGTTCTCGCACAGCTGGTTCTGCGCACCACAATTACCTAAAGACGGCGTGCGCAGGTCATTCAAGAAATACCAGGCCGCGACATCAGCGAGTGTATTGGTAGCGCGACCTGCGCCTGTTATCTCGCTAAACGGCGTGACGGTATACGGAAATGAGCCGGCTGATTCGATCACCGGTGCGCCGGATACGTCTCCTGCAGAAGCGGGCGCCAGAATAAAAACCTGATTCGCGTTGGAATAGGCTCGATAACCGTCGCGATTAATTTGTAGTGAGATCCAATACGCCAGCTCGCTCGCCTCGGTCATTAAATTTGCCGCCGGTTTATGCAAGATATTTGCAAAGCTATTCATCAGATCGACACCGTCCAGCTTCAGACTAATTAAAACGCTGTACCACGGATCAGGGTCAGTGTGCCGTGGCTCGACTGTCAGCGTCGCCATACGTGCCGCACGTGCGCCCGCGCCGCCGTCGAACATAGGACGTGGAAGCTGAGTATCAGGATTACCCACATCGGTCACACCATCAACCTGCTTGGGTGCGTAGCTACCGAATTCGTCCTGGCTAGTCCAATAACCATCGGTAGATAAAATCGTGGTGTTCTGCTGGCATGAGTACTGCACCGGGTCGTATTGCCCGGTGAGTAGCTTGCCGGCATACAGCCGGCCGGCTTTGGCGAGTGCCGCGCGTAGCGGGGTGCCCCCGGTAGGACGAGCTGCATAGATTTTTTTATAAAAGTTTTTTCTATGCTCGTTAGTGAAGTCATCAATACGTAAAAAATTTGCGCTGAGATCGCTGACACCAGCCTCGCTGATCGTTGAGTAGCCCACCCGGTAGTTGCCATCAAGCTGGCTGAAGGCCCGGCAAATAGCGGTTTTCATGGTCAGCAGGCGGGTGCGGTGATAGGCAAACCAGTTCGCGAAGTTGATGGTTTCATCTTTACCATTCGGTCCGGAGCTGGAACTAACCACAATCTTGCGCCAGCGATTTTTTCCCTCGGCATTGGCATCGTATGCGGTATCTCGGCAGTGATCCTCGGCCGAACCGTCACCTAGCCGCTCTGGTTTATTACCCTGATACACAAAATAATATGCAGGCTCAGGGCGATTTGGCAGACCTGAATGACTGGTACTACAACTGCCTGCTGCCGTTGCACAGTCAACGCGATAAGTTATTTCAGCAGTGTTCTCGGGCAGCGCTGGCACGGTACTCTCGGAACGCCAAGCCATGAATGCATTGGATAGATTAATCCTGACCGAGGAACTGACAAATCCATCATAGGACGCCGACAAAAAATTTTGCTGAGGATACTCGTTGCCACTGGCGTCTACCGGCACTGGATAGTTGATATTGGGGTTGTAATAGATCTTGTTGCACAGATTGCTGCGATAGCCAACTGTATTTTGGTATTGCTGTGATATCACCTCGTCGCCAAGAAAACTCGATTGCATACTGCCGGAGTCATCAAGAATAAAATAAATATTTGGCTTGACCGGTGTAGCTAATATGAAATTTATCGGCGCCTGCGCGACGTCAGTCAGCGCAACACTATTTGCCATGCTTAACGTCAGCATGGCTGTTGATACAAGATGAACGTACCAGCGGAATCGCATAGAAGGATTTATCAGTAATGAACCAGAGTCTGTACATATGCTGTGGTGTTACGAGGGCCACGCACGTGAACGGTAATACGGTAGTACACCGAGTCAGATGTTTGAAGCCGCTTGGAAGCGCCGTAACTCAGCTGACCTCGGTTGCTGCTACCGCCCTGCGTCGAGCGAAATAGCAAGCAGCTATTCGCGGCGGCATCCGGGCTACCCGCCACACGACAGAGACGATGAATCACATAACGTATCTGATGCCCCGCTGCGTCTTGCGGTAAAGCAGTAGAGGCGCTTTGGCAGATGGTCACCGATTGGTTGGCACATTGGTCATCATCCCAATCAATGTAAGTGCTGGTGTTGGCATCCCGCTGACCCGTGAGGCTTAGTCCGGTGGGCAAACTAGCGTAGTAGCCTGCCGCCGCCTGATCAGATAACAAGTCGACGCCATCCGCACGCTGCGACAGCCAGTCAACTGCCGCCTCACTTCCCGTCTCTGCGGCCAGCACTGCCGCCTGACGGAATGCGGCATTACTTGCCACAAGCAAGCCGGTTGCAACAGCACGAACCAGCGCTAACGCTCCAAGACTCATCACCACCATGACCACCAGCGCAACCACCAGGCCAGCGCCTCGATGAGCGGAGGGAATTCGCAGTTTTGTCATCGATCGCGCCAAAGCTGATTGTGCAGCGGTACTTCGCTTTGCAGCACGCGGTAGCGCCAGCAACGCCACTGCGAAAGATGCGCAAGACTGATGTCGGTGGCGACCAACACGCCCCTGGCATCACCCGCCAGCCAGGTCGGCGTCGGCGCGTCGCAGGCCTCTTCGCGCCGCTGCGGGCTCCGTACCACCAGCGCAAATCGAACCGCAAGTAGGCGCTGCCAGTCATCGGTATCACCAGTCTGGCCATCTGGATCAGCGTCGATCACATCGTCAGTCCAGAGCGTGACAAAAGGTGCGGTCTGCACACCAGTACGCGTATCAAACCCGTACTGCAGCTGCAGGTTGACAACGCTATCGACGCGAGTCGATGTCACCCATGCGCCAGTAGCGGCATCAAAACTCTCTTGCTGCAAGCGCTGCTGGGCGTCCACACTGAAACGCCGGTAACGTAGTCTTCCAAGATTTTGAACCGCGCTATCGGTTGGGAACTGGACACCGCTCAATAAGCCGGATGCGACGACTGGCTGCACCGTGTAGGCACCCATACTGACTGAAGCGACGCCGACAAGGGCACACTCTGATTGTCCCGCTGTATGCAATAGCAGCTGTGTGCCCTCGGCAATACCTAAGGTGCTATCCAGCGTCATGACGGCAGCGCCTACGGCATACGGCGCGATCAGTCGCGCCGCCGGCAATGCCTGCTCACCAGCAGCGAGCATGGTGAATGTGTCTGGTAGGCCCTGGCTACCTTGCGTAATCATCACGGGTACCAGCGGGAAACTAGCGGTCGGTGTGCCTGAGGCCGCACGGTGTGTGACGCAACCGAGCGCAGAAGATGGCCCCAGGCCATTGCCTGCGACACGAAGCTCACGCGCCAGTGCCGCGCTCGCGAATGCGGCATGAATATCTGCTTCGGCGTTTCCTGCGGCTGAGCGACGCCGCGTGTCGAACATCACCATCATGTTCAGAATCACGACCGTAGCAATCATGCCGATCGCCAATCCGATCAACAGATCGACCAAGCTAAGGCCACGCGCATGCATCGATGCATACCGCCGCATACGCTAGTCGGTTAACCGCGTCACAACGACCAGCTGATGCTGTGCAGTATCTGAAGCTGCCTGCCAGCGCAGTGTCAGTGAGACAGTGCGCGTGTCATCGATGACCAGATTAGGCTGGTTCTTATCCTGCGTTACCCCGGGTAGACTTGCTTGCACCCGCGTCAGCCATTGCTGATATTCCTCAGCCACTGGATCAAAGCGTGCTCTAAGGGCGTCCAGGGAGCGATCACCTGACCACATACGACTCACCAAATCAGAGGCGAGCAAACTGGCTTCAGTTCGGTAGCGTGCGTTATCAGTTTGCTTCAGTGTTGACGTGAGTAAGATAAGTAGCGACAACAGGCCCACCACAAACACCAACAGCGCCAGCAAACTTTCGATAAGTGCGCTGCCGATATTGCGCGATGAGAGGCCCGAAACATACATGGTGCGTTAGTGGCAGTGCTGCGGATGACCTGCGCTTGCGCTCGGGTCGCACACGCGCACCATACCTTGGGCTGAGATAAGGACGACCATACGATGTGCCTCTGCATCTTGCTGATGCGTCACATCTAGCCGTGCAATACCCACGCCGCTAGCGATCGCAGGTACGGCGCCGCTATGATCGAACTGAATCGACGCAGGCATCTCTCTACCCGCACCCAGCGCGGTGTTGAAACTTGGCATACTGCCGAATTTAGCAGCACCCCAGCGCACTGCTGTTCCGGTATCGACCACTTTGCGGCGTATTTGCGCTGGGCAGCGAGATGTCACTCGTGCGCAGGCGAGTTGCCAACCAGGCCTACCCTCTGTATCCGGCAAATCCAGCGTGACCGAGGTATTGCGCAAAAGCGCCTCGGATCGTGCAGCATGCAACGCACTCAGTAACATCGTTGCGTTCGACCTGACCTCGATATCGCGTACCCAGCGTCCCATCACGGGCGCCCCGATCGCCAGAACGATTGCACTAAGCACCAAGACAATCAGCAGCTCGATCAGTGTTAATCCTGCCGATGCCTGATCCGGAGCCATGATCAGCATATGGCACCCCGCTTCATCACCCAGCATTCCAGCGGCGCCTCACCCCAAGCCACAGGCAGAGAGGTGGTACGGGTTTGACCTTGGTGATCAATGGTGTAGGCGAAACTCTCCATGCCACCACGCCCGGTAGCTGTTAATAAAAATGACTGTCCGTCCTCTGGCACACTACAGCTAAATAAAAAACGGTCACTACTCGGTAGCGTGATGCCGCATTCGGTACCGTTGCGGTAGCTGCGATGATCCTGGTAGTACTGCTCAAGCCGTAAGGCACTCAGCTGCAGACCGCCGCTCATCTCCGGTAACTGGGCGCGTAGCGTGTGCTCGCGATAGGCCGGCACCGCAAATGCAGCGATGATGGCGGCAATGCTGAGCGCGACCATCAGCTCGATCAAGCTGAAGCCGGCCTGAATACAATCGTCGGTCATGACACACCGTGACGTAAGCTGAATCTCGGAATTAACCGATTAAGCTTGCTCAAGTCTGTTGATTCCGTCAGCGAACGTTAGTGGAGTGACTAACAATTCGTTACCACTAGTCAGTAATCGAATCTACTGGCCGATTAAAAGCATTTAGACGGAGGCGGGCTGTCTAAGGGGCAAGACGCAGGCGTCGATGACACGCAAATCATTATCGCACGCGAAGTCCCGCAAGAAGAAATAGGCCAGTGGCTCTAAAGCATGAAGCCGATGGTCCACCAGCACAGACCGCATACCCTCAATCAGCGCTGGCGTGACATACGGGGAGTAACGCAAGTGACGGTCGAAACCACCCACCTGATCCGGATGAAAACGACTCATGATGCCGCATAAGCGATCAGCCCAATCACTAGGACGAAACGGACGACCCTCGCTAGTCTGCCCCTGAATAATAAAATCAGTGGCCGGGGCGGCGGAGGCTGAGTAGGAGCTGGACATCGTGAGAGGCGGCTAAGGCGCTACCTTACCGGAGCGCACCCATCAAGAGAATAGGAAGCGGTGCGTATCGTGGGCATGGCGCCACCGACAACGCCAGCAACATCTGGCGAGCAACGCTTAACCTAACCAGTTCGCAACAGAGGTAATCAACAACAGCAAAATCCACAGCAGCAACGCGCGCCAGATCAAGCCCACGGCGCTTTGCAGTGCTCGTAAAGAAGGCTCATCGCCGGGCAAGATTTCTATGTCGGGGTTGGCTTCGAGCGCTGCAATATCGACACCGGGCATGTCGGGCGCGTACTCGGCAGGCGTACCAAGCCGAACACCCATGGCGCCGCTACCCGCAGACAAAATAATGCCCTCGGATTCATTTTGCCAGCGGCGCGCAAAATTGCGCCATGCGTACACCGCGTCTTCGAAATTACCAACAATAGCGAATGCTGTTGCGGTCAAGCGTGAGGGAACCCAGTCGATTACGCGAAACGCGCGTTGGGCAAACTGGCCAAACGGCTCGTCCTTGAGATGATCCGCTTGGCTCCAACCACGCGCCAGGTACTCGGCAACTCGGTACAGCACCGCACCCGCTGGCCCGATCGGCATCAGCAGCCAGAAGAAAATGCCGAACACATGATGGTGTGTCGTTATCAGGGCGCGCTCAACTGCCACTCGGACGATTTCGTTAGCGTCCATGTCGCTGGTATCAGCGCGTATCCATTCGGCTAGCAGGCGTCGCGCCTCAGGCAGATTACTCTCGTTCAGCGCGATTTGAATCGCAGAAAAATAATGGCTGTAGTGTCTGAATCCGAGTGTGAGGTAAACCACCAAGACCGTCCATGCCAACTGCGCCACGACACTCACGGCCCCGAGTAGCCAGTAGATCATCAGCGTTGGCAATGCCAGCAGCGACATCATCACTACCCAACCTAAGCGACCGTGCTCGGGTCGCCCGGCATTAAAACTTTGCTCGACTTTGCTGGCCAACGCGATGATCCAACCGTACACCACGTTATCTCTGCGCAGCGGACGGAATTGCTCCAGCACCAGTGCGATCAGGATAGAGAACAGAGTCATGACGAGGGAGCAGAGAATTTCACGTGAGCCGATAGCTTAACAGGAAGCGCAACGCCGCTCTCTCAAGGTGCTGATTGAGCGGATTTGTTGAGGCTGCCCGCTCGGCGCGGCGTGATTGCGTCCCAACGGCCGCACAGCCGCTTCATCAACCGATTGCTGACTAAGCAGGACGCAGGAGACAGTACGAAATCTACGGCAAGGCGCGACCAACAACGCCAGCGGCATGTTGATCTCATGTTGATCAAGCGGCCTAGTCGGCGCGGAGGAAGTGGTAAAGATTCCGCAACATCGCCGCGGTTGCGCCCCAGATGAAGTACTGCTGATAGGGCATGGTGTAGAAACCTCGGCGGCTGGAGCGGTTGGGGAATAGTGCGCTACGACGCTGGTGGTGCGCGCCATTCATCAAAAAGGCCATCGGGACTTCGAAGATTTCAGCGACCTCGAAGCTATCTGCCTCTAACTCGAACGGCGGGTGTACCAGCGCTGCCACCGGGGTGACGCGAAAACCGGTACCGGTCTGGTAATCCGGCAGACAACCGATCACCTCCACATGGCGGCGTGACAAGCCGATCTCTTCTTCAGTTTCTCGCAGCGCGGTCGCAACCGCATCGGTATCATCATCATCGGCCCGACCACCCGGGAAGCTGATCTGGCCGGCGTGATCATTGAGGTGCGCTGTGCGCAGCGTCAGTAGCAGGTTTAGCGTGTCGTGCCGCACCACCATGGGCACCAGTACCGCAGCGGGTACAGGCTCGCGCTGCTCAGCATTCAAGTCAGGCTCGACGACGAACTCCGGTGTCCAATTGACCGGTTGCGCGAAGCGCTGCCTTAACCAATCCGGCACCAGACGCGATTCAGGCAGCGCCGGCTCATTGGCGATGGCATCGATGTCGGCAGTTACCGGGTCAAATATCATGCGCTTGAGAGTATGTCGGGCCTGCAGGATCAGCAAGCAACTTATGCAAAACAAAAGGGCACACTGGGTGCCCTTTGGTTTGATGCGGTGGGGCTTACTTCGCAGCCGATTCTGCCTTGCGGCTCGGCAGCTTTTCGCGAATACGCGCCGACTTACCGGAACGCTCACGCAGGTAGTACAGCTTGGCGCGGCGCACATCACCACGACGCTTCACTTCGATAGAAGCGATCAGCGGCGAGTACAGCTGGAAAGTACGCTCAACACCCTCACCGGAGGAAATCTTGCGTACGATGAAATTTGAGTTCAGGCCGCGATTACGGCGCGCGATGACAACGCCTTCATAAGCCTGTACACGTTTGCGGTTACCTTCAACCACATTCACGTTAACCACCACGGTATCACCGGGTGCAAATTCAGGAATCTTCTTGCCAAGACGGGCAATCTCTTCCTGTTCGAGCTGCTGGATCAGATCCATTTTTTTCTCCTAAACCATCTTGCCGGCGCAAGAGTGCCCCACAAAACACCGCGGACCGCGTGGCACCGTCTAGACGGTGCTGCTCAAGCCGGCACGCCACGTCATCCTTGTCATCGACGCTTTGTGAGGCACTCTACTGAACACGATGCCCGGTAGAGGATGGGGTTTAACAAAATCGGGCTTTCGCCCACAACGACTTACTGCGTCTTGCTGCCACTACGACTAACACTTGCACTACCAAATCTCTTTACTGCGACTGCAGTTTCAATAGCAAAGCTTCATCCGCCTCGCTTAACCATCCCTGCTCACGCGCCGCAATAATCAACTCAGGCCGCTTGCGCAATGTCTCGGTCAGCGATTGCTCGCGGCGCCATTTCGCGATCTCTGCATGATGGCCACCGAGCAGCACTGCTGGCACCGGCTTACCTTCGTATACTTCGGGCCGGGTGTAATGCGGACAATCCAACAGCCCATTGACGAAACTATCTTCAATCGCTGATGCATCGTCGTTCAACACGCCCGGCAGCAATCGAATCACAGCATCCATCAGCGCCATCGCCGGCAACTCACCGCCCGACAACACAAAATCACCGAGGCTGATCTCTTCATCAACACAGCGCTCAATCAAGCGCTGGTCTACTGCCTCATATCGACCACACAACAGCACCAGCCCCGGCTCATCCGCCAATTGCTTCACCTTGCGGTGATTCAACGGCGCGCCCTGCGGCGACAAATAAATCGTGCGCGGCGTCGACACACCAGCGTGCTGCTGTCTTGCTTTTGCTGCCGTGATCGCGGCCTCCAGTGGCGCCGCCATCATCACCATACCGGGGCCGCCGCCATAAGGCCGATCATCTACCGTGCGGTGCTTGTCACTCGTGAAATCACGCGGATTCCACAGATGCAGTCCCACCTGTTGCTGCTCGAACGCGCGACGCGTGATGCCGTGCTGTACTAATGCATCGAACATCTCGGGGAAGAGTGTCACAACATCGAACTCCATCACTCCCCCTGGTCGCTGGCGCGATCAGTAATCTTTTTCCCAGTCGACCGTCATATGCCGGTTCAACTGGTCCACTTTGCTGACGAAGTGGTCCACAAACGGAATCAGCAACTCCTGAGCTGCCCGATCACCCACTGGCGATGGCTGAACCCGCAATATCGGGTGCGCACCATTGTCGATCAGACCAACCACCTCACCCAAGGACTCACCAGCGAGGTTGATCACGTTGTGGCCGATAAGATCAACCCAATAAAATTCTTCTTCGCCCAGCGGCGGAAAGTGCGCACGCCGAATATATACCGTAGAGCCGCGCAGGTCCTCTGCGGCATCGCGGCTCTCAATCCCCATCAGGTGAGCAACCACGTCTTCACCCTGAGCCCGCACCTGCAAAACTTCAACATCATGCAAAGCCGGTTTGTCCAACCACCAGGTCTTTGCAGTAGTCAGTGCGCTCGCCTCAGCCGAATAGGGTTTTAGTCTGACCCAACCCGCAATACCAAACGCACCCGACACATGCGCCACCAGCACCAGATCATCGGGGATCGTTGGCCCCGAGCTGCTGCCAGCGGTCAAATTACGCTGCCTTCTTGCCGGAAGATTTCACCAGACGCTCAACGGTTGGCGACAATTGCGCGCCAACGCCTTGCCAATGGGCGAGGCGGTCTTGATTAATGTTGAAGCCCACTGCGGCGCCCGAGGCGATCGGGTTGTAGAAACCGATACGCTCGATAAAGCGACCGTCGCGGCGGTTGCGCGAATCAGTGGCGACGATGTTGTAAAACGGGCGCTTCTTGGAGCCGCCACGGGACAGACGAATCACGACCATAATGTTCTCGACAAAAAGGGGTACGGGCAGGGAAAAAGACCGAGATTATAGCTGGTTTCAAGCCCTTAGACCAAGTCCGCGGACTCTCTTGAATCCGTCAACACCCTGGCTACCGCATCACCCACCCGATAAATACCACTTTTGACAAGCTCATTGGCCGAGACTGTCACGAAACCGGCTGCAGGCAACCCTTCAATAGATTGTCTTTTTGAAATGAATTACTCAGAATGCCTCTACGTCCAGCGCCATGACACCCGCACTACCCTCGACAATCGCGTCACGCGATGCAACGGCTGTCGCCACGTAATGGTCAGCGAAGAAGCGCGCCGTTGCGATCTTGGTCTTGAAGAATTCTGCGTCGCCGTCACCCGCCGCTAATTTCTGCTGCGCCGCCAGTGCAGCACGGCCCATCTGCCAACCACCCAGCACCACGCCCGCCATTTTCAGATACGGCACGCTGCCGGCGAACACCGCTTTGGTATCTGACTTGACATTGGCGACCATGAAATCCACCACCTGCTCCATGGCGTCAGCAGCACCAGATAAGCGGCGCGAGATCGCATGCAGATCAGCATGATCCGCCTTGCTCAGTTCAGCCGCTGTGCCACGAACCTGCGTGATGATGCCCTTGGCGACAGCGCCGCCATCACGCACGGTCTTGCGACCAATCAGGTCATTCGCCTGAATGGCGGTGGTCCCTTCGTAGATCGTCAGAATCCGTGCGTCTCGGTAGTACTGTGCCGCGCCGGTTTCTTCGATAAAGCCCATACCGCCATGCACCTGCACACCTGTCGAAGCCACATCGACGGACATCTCGGTTGACCAGCCTTTGACGATAGGCACCATGAATTCGTAGAAAGTCAGATTCGCTTCTTTTGTTGATTCATCGGGGTGGTAATGGGCAGCGTCGAAAGCTGCGGCTGTGACATAGGCCAGTGCACGCGCAGCCTCGGTCTGCGCACGCATACTCATCAGCATGCGTCGCACATCCGGATGATGAATAATGGCGACCGCTCCCGACGAACCCGCCAGGTCACGCGACTGCACCCGGTCTTTGGCATATTGCGTCGCTTTTTGGTAAGCACGATCAGCCACTGCAATACCCTGCATACCCACCGCAAAGCGCGCGGCGTTCATCATGATGAACATATACTCCAAGCCGCGATTTTCCTGGCCAACCAGATAGCCAATTGCGCCACCGTTATCACCGTATTGCAATACCGCGGTGGGGCTGGCTTTGATGCCCAGCTTGTGCTCGATCGATACACAATGCACATCATTACGCGCACCTACCGAGCCATCGGCATTCAATAGAAACTTGGGCACGATGAACAGCGAGATACCTTTCACACCCTCCGGCGCATCAGGCGTGCGCGCCAACACCAGATGAATGATGTTCTCGGCCATGTCGTGCTCACCATAGGTGATGTAGATCTTGGTACCAAAAATTTTATAGGTGCCGTCGGACTGAGGTAGCGCGCGTGAACGCACCAGTGCAAGGTCAGAGCCTGCTTGCGGTTCGGTGAGGTTCATGGTGCCGGTCCATTCACCTGACACCATTTTCGGAATATACATCTGCTGCTGCGCCTCGCTGCCCGCAGTCATCAGCGCCTCAATCGCACCGTCCGTCAGCAACGGGCACAACGCAAACGATAAATTAGCGGCGTTGATCATTTCCGTGCACGGCGTGCCCAGTAACTTGGGCAGCCCTTGACCGCCAAACGCCTGCGGATGCTGCAAGCCCTGCCAACCCGCCTCCACAAAACCGCGAAACGCTTCCTTGAAACCAGGCGTCGTACTGACAACCCCATCTCGCCAGACACTCGGCTGCTGATCACCCGCCCAATTCAGCGGCGCCAATACCTCAGCGCAGAATTTCGCGTTCTCCTCCAGCACTGCCTCAGCGGTGTCGGGCGTTGCGTCTTCACAGCCCGGCATTTGGCTGACTGCATGCAATCCGGCGAGTTCGTTCATGACGAATAGCATGTCTTTCACTGGGGCGACGTAGCTCATGGATGTCTCCGGATTTTTTACTTGTGGTCTGAACAATAGAACACGAGGTAACGCTCGCGTCAAAATACCAAGCGGCTGCCGACGCTTACCTAATGCATGATGGGATTAGCCGAGTTCCTTCACCAACGCCGGTACTGCCTCGAACAAATCTGCGACCAGACCATAATCCGCCACGCTGAAAATCGGCGCTTCAGCGTCTTTGTTGATCGCGACGATGGTCTTCGAGTCTTTCATGCCGGCGAGATGCTGGATCGCACCTGAAATACCAACGGCGATATACAACTGTGGTGCAACGATTTTGCCGGTTTGTCCTACCTGCCAGTCATTCGGCACATAGCCAGCATCAACGGCGGCGCGTGACGCACCCATGGCTGCGCCCAGCTTGTCGGCGAGTGGCTCAAGAATCTTGAAGTTCTCAGCTGAGCCAATGCCACGGCCACCAGACACAATCACTTTTGCCGCAGTGAGCTCGGGTCGGTCAGATTTCGCTAACTCACGCGACACAAAACCCGACTTGCCGGCACTCGCCACAGCGTCTATCTTCTCGATCGTCGCGCTACCGCCTTGAGCAGCAGCATCAAAGCCTGTCGCCCGCACGGTGATCACTTTGATAGGATCGATCGACTGCACAGTAGCAATGGCGTTACCCGCGTAGATCGGACGCTCGAACGTATCTGGCGAGTCGACCTTGGTGATCTCCGAGATCTGACCAACATCCAGACAAGCCGCAACACGCGGCAAAATGTTTTTACCGTACGCCGTTGCTGGTGCGAGCACATGGCTGTATTGCTTCGCCATCGACAGCACTTGCGCGGCGACATTCTCAGCCAGACCATCTGCAAACGCAGCATGATCAGCAACGATAACTTTCGATACGCCAGTGATCTGCGCAGCAGCTGCAGCGGCTGCATCGCAATTGTGGCCGGCAACCAGAACATGGATATCAGCGGCGCATTGCGACGCCGCAGTAATCGTATTCAATGTGCTTGCCTTGAGCGATGCGTTGTCGTGCTCGGCGATGACAAGTGCGGTCATTAGGATTCCTCTTCGATAGTGCTTGTCTCGTCTCTGAATCTGGCTGGCGAGTTTCGCGCGCTGCTGATCAGATGACTTTGGCTTCGTTCTTCAATTTCGCGGCCAAGGTGGCCACATCGGGCACCATGGCGCCCGCTGATCGCTTGGGCGGATCGCTTACCTTCAGGGTCTTCAAGCGCGGCGATACATCCACGCCGAGCTCATCCGGCTTCACGATATCAAGCGGTTTTTTCTTGGCTTTCATGATGTTGGGCAGGGTGACATAACGCGGCTCATTCAGGCGCAAGTCGGTGGTCACCACGGCGGGCAGGGTCAGCGAAATCGTCTCAAGTCCGCCATCAACTTCGCGCGTCACCACCGCTTTGCCGTCTTCAATGACCAGCTTGGATGCAAAGGTGGCTTGCGGCCAATCGAGCAAGGCCGCGAGCATCTGTCCGGTCTGATTGCAGTCATCATCAATCGCCTGCTTGCCGAGGATAACCAGTTGCGGTTGCTCTTTATCGACCAAGGCCTTGAGTAGTTTGGCCACAGCGAGCGGTTGCAAATCGAGATCAGCGCCGGTCTCAACCAGAACCGCACGGTCTGCACCTATCGCCATTGCCGTTCGCAAGGTCTCTTGGCACTGCGTTACGCCACAGGATACCGCCACCACTTCGGTGGCCTTACCGCCCTCTTTGACCCGCATCGCTTCTTCTACTGCGATCTCATCGAACGGGTTCATCGACATTTTGACGTTTGCGATGTCGACACCACTGCCATCAGATTTCACGCGCACCTTCACGTTGTAATCGACCACGCGCTTGACCGGTACCAGCACTTTCATGGGAATCCTCGAAAACGCCCCATCAGGGGCGCATTGACGTTAACGTTAACCGCGAAATTATAGGGGGGAACGGCAGGTCGAGTGAAATCGCCGCGCCGGTGACGACGCCAGCGCCGACTGCTACACCACCGCCAGAGGCACCAACGGGTGCGACCGCAGTCACGACGCGTTTCTACTTACGGCGCAGGTAGAACACAAACTCCTTGGGTTCCGCCTGCGCATGCTCCTCGTGCGACAGCAAGTCATTACCGGTCTGGCGCGCAAAGGCATTGAAATCACGCACTGAGCCGGGATCGGTCGCCTGGACGCGCAGCACATCCCCGCTACCCATGTCGGCCAGCGCTTTTTTCGCACGCAAAATCGGAAGCGGACATTTCAGTCCGCGCGCGTCCAAGTCCTTGTGAAATTCCATGGCCCTACCCCGCCAGCCGCTGCTCTACCCAGCCGCCGACCGAGGCCAGCGCCGCCGGCAAGCCGCTTGGGTCGGTGCCGCCCGCCTGCGCCATGTCTGGCCGGCCACCGCCCTTACCGCCGACTTGCTGCGCCACGTGGTTCACCAGCTCACCGGCTTTTACTTTGGCGGTGGCATCAGCAGTCACACCAGCGATCAGGCTGACTTTGCCGTCGTTGACCGTCGCCAGCACAATGGCAGCGGTCTTGAGCTTGTCCTTCATTTTGTCCATCACGCTGCGCAGAGTCGGTGCATCAGCGCCCTCCAGGGTCGCGGCCAGCACCTTGATGCCATGAATATCGACCGCTTGCGCCAACAAATCATCGCCCTGCCCCGAGGCCATTTTCGCTTTCAACGAAGCGAGCTCTTTTTCGAGCGATCTCACCTGCTCTTGTACCTGAGCGATACGGGTATTCAGCTCATCGGGTGGCGCTTTCAAGGCAGCGGCTGCCTCGTTCACTCGCGCAGCGAGTAACTGCACCAGCGCCAGCGCGTTCTCGCCAGTGACCGCCTCGACTCGCCGAATACCTGCTGCCACACCGCCCTCGGACACGATCTTGAACAAGCCGATATCGCCGGTGCGAACGACGTGCGTACCACCACACAGCTCAGTCGACGAACCGATACCGAGCACACGCACCACATCGCCATATTTTTCGCCGAACAAAGCCATCGCACCGGCCTTGATCGCATCGTCGTAGCCCATGTGCTGCGCAGATGTTGCCGCATTACTCAAAATCTCGTGATTGACCAGCGCCTCAATGCGGCGAATTTCATCCGCGGTTAACGGTGCGTTATGGCTGAAGTCAAAGCGGGTTTTATCTTTATCAACCAACGAGCCTTTCTGCATAACATGGCCACCGAGTACCACACGCAGTGCTTTGTGCATCAGGTGAGTTGCCGAGTGATTCCGCATGGTCGCCGCACGCACATGGGCATCGACCTTGGTCGCAATCATGTCACCGACAGACAATGCGCCCTTGTGTAGTTTGCCGTGATGCCCGAAAACGTCGGGTTGAATTTTTTGTGTATCGGATACCTCGAATAGCGCCTGATTCGTTTCAATCACGCCGACGTCACCGGCTTGACCACCGGATTCTGCATAAAACGGTGTCGTGTCGAGAACGACCATCGCTTCCTGCCCTGCGTCGATACGCTGCACAGACACACCGTCCACAAACAAGGCCAGCGCTTTGCCTTGATCTGACAGTTTTTCGTAGCCGGTGAAGGCTGTCTTCGGGCCGCTGTATTCCACGCTGGCCGCCATCTCAAATTTTCCAGCGGCGCGCGCAACGGATTTCTGCTTTTCCATCGCCGCATGAAAGCCGGCTTCATCCAGCGTCACATCGCGCTCGCGGCAAATATCCGCAGTCAGATCAAGCGGGAAACCATAGGTGTCGTACAACGTAAACGCGGTTTTGCCATCGAGCCGGCCCGGGTCTTTTGCCAGCGCCGCCTCAAGGATTTTCATCCCGTTATCCAGCGTCTCGCCGAAACGCTCTTCTTCCTGCTTGAGCACCATCATCACGCGCTCGGCAGCTTCGGCCAACTCGGGGTAAGCCTCGCCCATTTCCATTACCAGATCGGGCACCAATTTGTAGAAGAAAGGCTTACTCTGGCCGAGCTTGTTACCGTGTCGCAGCGCGCGGCGCACGATACGGCGCAGCACATAAGCACGACCCTCGCTGCCCGGCACCACCCCATCGGTGACCAGGAAGGCACACGCACGAATATGGTCAGCGATCACCCGTAATGAGGCGTTGCTCAGGTCACTCACGCCTGTCTCGCGCGCTGCTGCACGAATCAGGCGATCAAACAGATCGATCTCATAGTTGCTGTGCACATGCTGCAGCACAGCCGCAAGTCGCTCCAGACCCATACCGGTATCCACGCAGGGCGCAGGCAGCGGCGTGAGCGTGTATTCGCCGGTTGCAGGATCAAGCTGACGATCGAACTGCATGAACACGTTATTCCAGATTTCGATGTAGCGATCGCCGTCCTGCTCGGCGCTGCCCGGTGGCCCGCCCCAGATATCCGGGCCATGATCGAAAAAAATCTCGGAGCACGGGCCGCAGGGCCCGGTGTCTGCCATCTGCCAAAAATTATCAGAGGCGTACGGCGCACCCTTGTTATCACCAATACGCACCACTCGCTCGGGTGGTAGTCCGATCACTTTGGTCCAGATGTCGTAGGCCTCGTCATCCGTGTGATACACCGTGGCCCAGAGTTTTTCTTTGGGCAGACCGTATACATCGGTGAGTAATTCATACGCCCAGACCAGCGACTCTTTTTTAAAGTAGTCACCAAACGACCAATTACCCAGCATCTCGAAAAACGTATGGTGGCGCGCGGTATAGCCTACATTCTCAAGATCATTGTGCTTACCGCCGGCGCGCAGGCAGCGCTGCACGGACGCGGCGCGCACGTAGTCACGCCTCTCGGTGCCAAGGAACACATCTTTGAATTGCACCATGCCCGAGTTAGTGAACAGCAGTGTCGGGTCATTACCGGGCACCAGACTTGATGAACGTACAACAGCGTGGCCCTTCGATTCAAAGAAGCGAAGAAATTTATCTCGGATGTCGGATGCTTTCATGGTGCGCGATAAAGGTGTGGTGCATTCGACAGATGGGCTGCCGAAAAGCTGGCGATTATACCCGTCAGGGGGCGCCCGCTCGGGGCGCCTTGCTACTGAAAATCCGGTGGAATCAGGTCCAGGCGATCGGTGCAGATCGCGTCAACACCCCAATCGAACAGCATGCGCGCCTGAGCCGGATCGTTGACGGTGTAGCACATCAAGCCAAACCCGGCGCGCTTGATCTCGCCGGCCTGCGCCGCCGTCAGGGTATCGGCCTGCGCGTGCAGTGACACCGCGCCGAGCTGATCGAGTAGCTGATGCCAGTCGGGCGGCACGCGCTCGACCAGCAAGCCGCGCGCGATCTCGGGTGCCACCGCTCGCGCCGCCTGCAGGGCTTCGACTGAAAACGAGGATACCAATACCGCATCAGCGGGTAGTCCGGCGCAGGCCTTGGCGACCTCGCTGCCTGTTATCTCCTCACATCCCGGTAGCGGCTTGATCTCGGCATTCATCCAAAGGCCGTGCTGCAAACAAAACTGCGCCGCCTGCGCAAAGCTGGGTACACGCTCGCCAGCAAACTCTAGCGAGAACCATGCGCCTGCATCGGCGGCACTCAGCTCGGCAAACGCATGATTAGCCAGCGAGCCGCTACCGGTGACGGTGCGGCCTAATTCAGTATCGTGCATCAGCACTAGTTCGCCATCGGTCAGGGCCATCACGTCGAACTCCACCCCGCGAAAGCCGTGCGCTAGTCCGCAGCGCAGGGCCGCCAGTGTGTTTTCCGGCGCCAGCGTGCCACCACCACGGTGCGCAATGATTTTCGGAAAAGACCACATCGATCGACTCCATTGATTTGTTTCGCGCGCCGAATCGAAAACCGGCGCTACGGTAAAATGCGTGAAGCAATTTCACCCATTATCTTGCCTATCCATGAGCCATGACAGCGGCAACGGTGCGCCAGTCGCGCCGTCAAATTTTTTGCGCGGCATTATTGAAGCGGACCAGCAGAGCGGCAAGTATGCCGGCCGAATTGACCGACAAGGCGCAGCGCTCCCGAGCGTCATCACCCGTTTCCCGCCCGAGCCGAACGGTTATCTGCATATCGGCCACGCGAAATCCATTTGCCTCAACTTCGGGCTAGCGCGCGACTACGGCGGGCGCTGTCATCTGCGCTTTGATGACACCAACCCGACCAAAGAAGAACAAGAATACGTCGATACCATCATCGACAGTGTTGAGTGGCTGGGCTTCTCCTGGCGTGATACACAAGGCGAGCACAAGTATTTCGCCAGCGATCATTTCGACCTGATGTATGAGATGGCCGAATGGCTGGTGAGCGCCGGGCATGCGTATGTCGATAGTCAGAGCGCCGAGGAGATGGCCGCTAACCGCGGTAGCTTCAGCGAACCCGGCAAGAATTCGCGCTTTCGTGACCGACCTGCTGGGGAGTCGCTGGATCTGCTACGGAAAATGAAGGCGGGTGCGTTCAAAGACGGCGAGCACATCCTGCGCGCAAAAATTGATATGGCTTCGCCCAACATGAACATGCGGGACCCGGCGATCTATCGTATTCGGCATGCGCACCACCATCGCACCGGTGATACATGGTGCATCTACCCGATGTATGACTACGCGCACCCGGTGTCGGATGCGATTGAGCATGTCTCGCACTCGATCTGTACGCTTGAGTTTCAGGATCATCGACCGTTTTACGATTGGATTCTGGCGCGGCTCGCCGAAGGCGGATTTTTTCCGAAGCCTTTGCCTGAGCAGTTTGAATTCGCGCGTTTGAATCTGACTTACGCCATTACCAGCAAGCGCAAGTTGCTGCAGTTGGTGGAAGAAAAAATCGTCGATGGCTGGGATGATCCTCGCATGCCCACCATCGCCGGTATCCGTCGTCGTGGCTTTACCGCGTCATCGATTCAGCTATTTGCTGAACGCATCGGCGTCGCGAAAGCGGATAGCTGGATTGACATGAGCGTGCTGGAGGGCGCCCTGCGTGATGATCTTGATCCTGTTGCGCCGCGTAGCGTGGCCGTGCTCAATCCGCTCAAGCTCATCATCGACAATTACCCTGAGAGCAGCAGCGAGCCTTGCAGTGCGCCCGTGCATCCGCATCATCCTGAGCGCGGCCACCGTCACTTCCCGCTCTCGCGTGAGCTTTGGATAGAGCAAGAAGACTTTATGGAAGTGCCGAGCAAAGGCTACTTCCGGCTGTTTCCTGGTAACCGCGTACGTCTGCGTTATGGCTTTGTGATTGAGTGCACTGGCTGCGACAAAGATGCGGATGGCAATATCACTGCGGTGCACTGCAATTACTTTGCCGATAGCAAGAGCGGCACCGACGGTGCCAACAATTACAAGGTCAAAGGCAATATTCATTGGGTGTCTGCCGCGCATGCAGTACCAGCAGAAGTACGGCTGTATGACCGCCTGTTCAAAGATCCGCATCCGGATTCAGGCGGTAAAGACTTTAAACAAGCACTGAATCCGAATGCCAAGGTCGTGATTAACGCGTACCTCGAGCCCGGCGCCGAGCAAGCGAAACCGGACGAGCGTTTTCAGTTCGAACGCCATGGCTACTTCGTGGCTGATCGCGTCGACACAACGCCCGGTCGTCCTGTTTTCAATCGTATCGTCACGCTGAAGGATAGCTGGGGCGGCTAGTTGGACGCCGTTCGCTCGCCATGACTATCGACCGGATGGTCTTCGTTGACCTGGAAACGACGGGCGCTAATCCAGCGGTTGATCGCATCACCGAGATCGGCGTCGTTGAAGTCGACGGTTCAGGCGTAGCGACGCACTGGTCAACACTGGTGAACCCCGAGCAAGCCATACCCGCCTTCATTCAAAGCCTGACTGGCATCAGCAATGAGATGGTGCGTACAGCACCTACCTTTGCCGAATTGGCTAGCTCACTTCACGAGCGCCTGGAAGGCGCGCTGTTCATTGCGCACAATGCACGCTTTGACTATGGCTTCCTGCGCAATGCTTTCGATCAGCTTGGCTTCAGCTTCAAGCCAGACGTGCTGTGCACGGTCAAACTATCGCGTGCGCTGTATCCGCAAGAGGGTAAGCACAATTTAGACACTTTGGTAGCGCGACACCAGTTAAACGCAGATACACGACACCGGGCGCTCGCCGATGCCGATTTACTTTGGCAGCTATGGCAAAAGCTGCGCAGCAGCCTTCCCTCTGAAACATTTGATGCCGCGCTGCGCACGTTGCTGCAGCGTCCGAGTTTACCTTCGCATCTGCCGAGTAATGCAGTCGATGACATCCCCGACTCGCCTGGCGTGTATTTGTTTTATGGCGAAAACGATTTGCCGCTGTATGTTGGAAAAAGTGTGCGCCTACGTCAGCGTGTGCTGTCGCACTTCAATGCCGATCACAAAGAATATAAAGAAATGCGACTGTCGCAGCAGCTGCATCGCATCGAAGTGCGAGAGACCGCTGGCGAGATCGGTGCGCTATTGCTTGAGGCAAGGCTAATCAAAGATCTGCAACCCGTCCATAACCGACTCTTGCGGCGACAAGGTGATTTGTGCGCCTGGCAGCTGCGAGAGAACGAGCAAGGACATGTCATGCCCGTGCTCACTCACGCCAGCGAGCTGGATTTTGGCCGCGCAGAGCGTTTGTTCGGTCTGTTCTCCAGCAAACGCAAAGCCGATAACGCGTTGCGCTCGCTTGCCGAGTCGCATCAGCTTTGCCTGGTACAGCTTGGGCTTGAACGTCGCAGCGGCCTGCAGAAACCATGCTTCAATTGGCAACTTAAACGCTGCAACGGTGTGTGCTTCGGTAAAGAACCTGAATCATTTCACCGCGCCCGGCTAGAGGCAGCACTCGCCAAGTTGCGGATTGACACCTGGCCTTATGCCGGTGCGGTCGGCCTTATCGAACGCGGCGCAGCGCGCACCGATGTCCATGTTGTTAACAACTGGTGCTA
Organism: Betaproteobacteria bacterium; assembly: GCA_016868055.1. GTDB lineage: Bacteria > Pseudomonadota > Gammaproteobacteria > Burkholderiales > Burkholderiaceae_D > Pernthalerella. The sequence continues at coordinate 2,731 of VGHX01000021.1, read as the reverse complement.
TCTTGGTACCGCGCATGCTGACAATGACGTCCATGATTTGCTCGAACAATCACCCTCACGTCCGGCTTTCGATCTCGATACCTACAAGATTTTGAATCGTGCGTTAGCAAACAAACAGCTACCTGTTCGCCTGCTACACCGGCAACATCTCTAACACATGCGTCATCAGCGCATTTACGCTGTAACAATGTACTTTGCTGAAATATAATCTCTGCTACGCAAGCAACGGTGTTGCCACCTCTGTCGATCTGCAGCGACGGCGGGCGTAACCCGGCTTTCTACGCTGCGCAAAGGTCAGCGCCACTGTATTCAACGGCAGTGTTGAATGAAGTTGACCCTAGTCAAAAATTTTCAGGTCGTGATTGCTAGCATGAAGCGCTTTGTGATTGAGCTTGCGTGATGCGCGCTCAGCACGATCGGTAAAGGTTTTTTCATCGAAGGTCCCAACGGAGAACAATAATGAGTGAAGTTGTTATCGTCGCCGCCGCGCGTACTGCGGTTGGAAAATTCGGCGGCACCATCGCCAAAGTCCCTGCCGCCGAACTCGGCGCCCATGTCATCAAAGGCCTGGTCGCCAAGACCGGCATTGATCCCGCGCTGATCAGTGAAGTGTTGATGGGCCAGGTGCTCACCGCGGGCGTCGGACAAAACGCTGCGCGGCAAGCAGTGATCAAGGCAGGCTTGCCTGACATGGTGCCTGCCATGACGATCAATAAAGTGTGTGGTAGCGGCCTGAAAGCCACTCATCTGGCAGCGCAAGCAATTTTGTGTGGCGATGCTGACATCGTGATCGCCGGAGGTCAGGAAAACATGAGTGCCTCGCCGCATGTACTCAATAACTCGCGCGATGGTTTCCGCATGGGCGACGCCAAACTGATCGACACCATGATTGTTGATGGCTTATGGGATGTCTATAACCAGTATCACATGGGCATCACCGCAGAGAACGTCGCCAAAAAATTTAACGTGTCGCGCACCGAGCAAGACGAATTTGCACTGGCCTCGCAAAACAAAGCAGAAGCAGCGCAAAAAGCGGGCACGTTCAAAGATGAGATTCTGCCGCTCGACATCGTCAGTAAAAAAGGGACTATCGTTTTCGATAGCGATGAATATATCAAGGCAGGTACAACGCTGGATTCGTTATCCAGCTTGCGTCCTGCGTTCAACAAGGAAGGTACCGTCACCGCGGGTAACGCCTCTGGTCTGAATGACGGCGCTGCCGCAGTCATGATGATGTCGGCACAAAAAGCGCAGCAACTGGGCTTAAAGCCGCTGGCAAAAGTCAAAGCCTATGCCTCTGCAGGGCTGGACCCGACCATCATGGGTATGGGGCCGGTACCGGCCAGTCAGCGCTGTTTGCAAAAAGCCGGCTGGACGCATAAAGATCTCGACCTGATGGAAATTAACGAGGCCTTCGCCGCGCAAGCCATCGCGGTTAACAAAGAAATGGGTTGGGACACGAGCAAGATCAATGTTAACGGTGGCGCTATCGCTATCGGCCATCCGATCGGTGCCTCGGGCTGCCGTGTGCTGGTGACACTGATCCACGAAATGATCCGGCGTGATGTCAAGCGCGGCCTGGCAAGCCTGTGCATTGGCGGTGGCATGGGTGTGGCACTCGCCATCGAACGCTGATCTGTCAGCAAGCAAGTACACGAGTAAAGGGAGAACAACATGAGCAGAGTGACACTGGTAACAGGTGGTATGGGCGGCCTCGGCGAGGCGATTTGCATCAAGATGGCGAACATGGGCTATGCGGTGGCGACCACCTACTCACCCGGTAATACCAAAGCAGACGCTTGGCTGACCGAAATGAAAGAGAAAGGCTATACCTTCCGCGCCTACGCATGTGATGTCGCTGATTTCGATGGGGCGCAAGCGTGCGTGGCGCAAATCGTGAAAGACATGGGACCGATCGATGTGTTAGTCAATAATGCGGGTATCACCCGCGACATGACCTTCAAGAAAATGGATAAGTTGAATTGGGATGCGGTGATGCAAACCAACCTCGACTCGGTGTTCAATATGACCAAACCGGTCTGCGATGGCATGGTTGAACGTGGCTGGGGCCGCATCATCAATATCTCGTCTGTCAACGGCCAGAAAGGTGCTTTCGGTCAGACCAACTACTCGGCCGCGAAAGCCGGTATGCACGGCTTCTCGAAGGCCCTGGCCTATGAAGTTGCGCGCAAAGGCGTCACGGTCAACACCATCTCGCCCGGTTACATCGGCACCAAGATGGTCACCGCGATTGCGCCGGAGGTATTGGAGACCAAAATCCTGCCGCAGATTCCGATGGGGCGTTTAGGCAAGCCCGAGGAGGTGGCAGGTCTTGTTGCTTACCTCGCCTCGGAGGAAGCTGCTTTCTTGACCGGTGCCAATATCGCCATTAACGGCGGACAGCATATGCAGTAAGCCCTCGGCCTTGAAAAAGGCAGTCCGGGTTGCCGCTCACTTTCAAATCAGCGATAATCCGGCGCGCGCCGCCGGCTTGTCCGGCGAGCATCTGCCTCGGTGGTGGAACTGGTAGACGCGCCGGACTCAAAATGCAGTTTGGTCTATGCAAAAAACGCAAAAAAATCGATGTATTTGCTCAATATTTCTTGCCTTTTAGTGTATTTTTATTAACTACACAGTCACTACACATCTGAGTCTGCTCTGCTGATACAATCGAACCGTTTGTTTTTGTCGGATTTGAGTCATGTCGGATGCTGCCGGTCTACCCAAAATC
>VGHX01000020.1 GCA_016868055.1 Betaproteobacteria bacterium | reverse complement strand
ATCCTCTTGCTTCTCAACCATACGCTTCAAGCCATCATGCATAATGACCGCCACTTCATGCGCGAACGTCGGGTCATACGGCAAGCAATTGGGAATAGTGGAGGCGAGAATATGGCTGTGGCCGTCCTCGTGCTGTAAACCTTCACCGTTGAGTGTGGTACGACCAGAAGTGCCACCAAGCAGGAAGCCACGCGCGCGCATATCGCCCGCAGCCCACGCCAGATCGCCAACGCGCTGCAATCCAAACATCGAGTAGAAGATATAAAACGGAATCATCACTCGGTTATTGGTGGAGTATGAGGTCGCCGCGGCAATCCAGGAACTCATGGCACCCGCTTCATTGATACCTTCTTGCAGAATCTGACCGGCCTTGTCTTCGCGGTAGTAGCTGACCTGATCCTTATCAACCGGTTCATACAGCTGACCTTGCTGACTGAAGATACCGATCTGTCGGAAGAAACCCTCCATACCAAAGGTGCGTGCCTCATCGACCAGAATCGGCACCACGCGGGGCGCAAGTGTCTTGTCGCGTAGTAGCGCTGTCAGGACACGCACATAGGCTTGGGTAGTAGAGATTTCGCGGCCTTCGGCCGTTGGATCAAGCACCGCCTGAAACGCGGAGAGCTCCGGTATCGGCAACACTTCGTCGGCCTTGCGCCGGCGCTGCGGTAGGTAACCCCCTAATTGCTTGCGACGCTCATGCAGGTATTTGATCTCTGGCGCGTCGTCGGATGGTTTGAACAACGGCACCTCGTGCAGCTGGTCATCAGGAATCGGTATACCAAAGCGGTCACGCATTTCGCGGATGGCTTCATCGTCGAGCTTCTTGGTCTGGTGCGCTGTATTTCGCGCCTCACCCGACTTGCCCATACCGTAGCCCTTCACCGTTTTTACCAGCAGCACGGTGGGCGAACCTTTGTGCTCTTGCGCGGCTTTGTACGCAGCGTAAATCTTGTGTGGGTCGTGACCACCGCGCAGCAAGCGCCAGATATCGTCATCCGACAAGTTGGCAACCAACTCCAGACCACGCGGGTCTTTACCGAAGAAATGCTTGCGCACGTAGGCGCCATCTTTGGCTTTGTAATTTTGGTATTCGCCGTCAACGGTTTCCATCATGATCCGTTGCAGCACGCCGTCTTTATCGCGCGCCAGCAGGTCATCCCAGTTCGAGCCCCAGATCACCTTGATGACATTCCAGCCAGCGCCACGGAAATCGGCCTCCAGTTCTTGAATAATTTTTCCGTTGCCGCGCACCGGACCATCGAGCCGTTGCAAATTACAGTTGATGACAAACACCAGGTTGTCGAGCATCTCGCGGCCCGCCATACCAATCGCGCCCATCGACTCCGGCTCATCCATCTCGCCATCACCGCAGAACGCCCATACTTTGCGATTGGCTGTGTCGGCAATCTGGCGCGCATGCAGATACTTGAGAAAGCGCGCCTGATAGATTGCCATGATCGGCCCCAGCCCCATCGACACCGTTGGGAATTGCCAGAAATCAGGCATCAGTTTCGGGTGTGGGTAGGACGACAGGCCCTTGCCATCCACCTCACGCCGGAAATTCAGCATCTGCTCTTCAGTGATACGCCCCTCCAGAAAAGCGCGCGCGTAAATACCGGGCGCGGAGTGGCCTTGTATATAGAGCAGATCGCCACCGTGGTTTTCGGAGGGCGCATGCCAGAAATGGTTGAAACCAATTCCAAGCATGTTCGCCAGCGAAGCGAAACTGGAAATGTGACCGCCTAAATCACCATCGGTACGGTTGGCTCTGACGACCATCGCCATCGCATTCCAGCGCATCCATGAACGCAGGCGCTCTTCATACTCGAGATTACCCGGGCAGTGCTCCCCGAGATGCGCCGGTATTGTGTTGACGTAGGCGGTATTACTGGAAAACGGAATATGCGCGCCGCGACGACGGGCCAAATCCACCATGCGCTCAAGGAGGTAGTGCGCCCGTTCAGCGCCCTCATGTTCGATGACGGACTCGAGTGCATCCAGCCACTCGCGGGTTTCCATTACATCGGGATCGTTGGCGGCTTGCGCCAGGATAGTGTCGATTTGCGCTGCCATATCAGTCTCCAGTGTCGTTGGTGGCTGGTGCATGTCTTCAAGCGTTCGGGAGGATGACATTACCCCGAAATTTAGCCCGACTTCAATCGGGCGAAGTGTATCAGGACTTCATTGATTTTTCAAAATACGGTAGATGATTTCATAATGCAGTAAATTATTTAAATGAAAACGCGCAGCGGATCGCACTTTAAAGCAGGCGCTTTGCGCAGGGATGCGGAATGCCAAGGGTTTGCCTCGAATCAAACTTTTCCCCTCACTCTTATAATGCCGGCTCTGTTAACCCGATATCTCTCACCGCCATGTCTGCAAAAATCATCGATGGAAATGCGCTTTCAGCCCAACTACGCGGCGAAGTCGCCCAACGCGCCGCCGCGCTCACCGCCAAAGGTCATCAACCCGGCCTGGCCGTTATCTTGGTGGGCGACAGCCAGGCATCCCAGGTCTACGTCCGGAATAAGGTAAAAGCCTGTGAAGAAAACGGGATTTACTCGGTGCTGGAAAAATACGATGCCAGCATGTCGGAAGCTGAATTGCTGGCGCGTGTCGATGCGCTGAACCACGACCCAAAAATCAACGGCATCCTGGTTCAACTGCCGCTGCCCGCGCATATCGATGCCAACAAAGTCATTGAAGCGATCGCCGCCGAAAAAGACGTGGATGGTTTTCATATTAGCAATGCCGGTTTGCTGATGACGGGTCAGCCTTTATTCCGCCCCTGCACACCGTATGGCGTGATGAAGATGCTGGAATCGATCAACTACCCGGTGCGTGGCGCGACCGCAGTCGTGGTTGGTGCATCGAACATCGTTGGCAAGCCACAGGCCATGCTGCTATTGCAAGCCGGCGCCACGGTCACCATCTGTAATTCGAAGACACGCGACCTCGGTCATCACACCCGAGATGCAGATATTGTGGTGGTCGCCACCGGCAAGCGGAACATCGTGACCGCGGATATGGTCAAGCCAGGTGCAGTCGTCATTGATGTCGGCATGAACCGTGATGACGCCGGAAAATTATGCGGCGATGTCGACTACGCGCCCATTGCAGAAGTTGCTGGCTGGATCACGCCGGTACCGGGTGGCGTCGGTCCCATGACGATCACCATGCTGTTGGTAAACACGATTGAAGCGGCAGAGCGCGCTGCACACAGCTAACACTTGAAACACTATGACCACCAACGCCCTACTCGATTTCACCGACCTGCCACGCTTCGACCTGTTTGACACATCGCATGTCACACCGGCCATCACGCAGTTGCTTCACGAGGCGCGCGAAACCGTCGCGCAACTCGAGCAATCGGCGGTCATTGGGTGGGATGCGTTCGTGGTGCCACTGGAGGCAGTGACTGAACGTCTGGGACGCGCATGGGGTGTTGTGGGCCACCTGAATGGCGTGGTCGACACGCCGGCGCTACGTGCAGCGTACAACGAGAACTTACCGAAGGTAACCGAGTTCTGGACTGAACTGGGCCAAAACCTGAAGCTGTTCGAGAAGTACAAAGCGCTTCAGGCCAGCAATGAATACACAACACTGTCATCAGCGCGCAAGCGTATCGTCGACAACGCGGTGCGTGATTTTCGTTTGGGTGGTGCGGAACTCGCTGATGCACAGAAAACGCGTTTCGCTGAAATCCAGGAGCAGCTAGCTGCGCTGTCAACGCGCTTCTCAGAAAATGTGCTGGATGCGACCAATGCCTACGAACTCAATATCGAGGATGAGGCCCGTCTGGCGGGGCTTCCGGAGGACGTGAAGCAAGCCGCGCAGGCGTCCGCCGAGCGCGAAGGCAAAACGGGCTGGCGCTTCTCTTTGCATTTCCCCTCGTATTTCCCGGTGCTGCAATATGCCGATGACCGAGCGCTGCGCGAGACGCTGTACCGCGCGAATGCCACGAAAGCTTCGGAGCTGGGTGAGAATGCCGATTGGGATAACACGCAGCTTATCGCGGATATTCTTCAATTGCGCGACGAAGAAGCCAAATGTCTTGGCTATGCCAATTTCGCAGAGGTATCGCTGGTGCCGAAAATGGCCAGCGCACCATCACAGGTAATTCAATTTCTGAATGACCTCGCGCAACGCGCGCGACCCTTCGCTGAAAATGATTTAGCAGAGCTACGCGCCTTTGCCAAAGCTGAGTTGGGGCTCGATCAGCTGGAGGCATGGGACATCACCTATGCGTCTGAGAAGCTGCGCGAAAAACGCTACGCATTTTCGGAGCAGGAAGTAAAACGCTATTTCCCCGAGCATCGCGTGATTGGCGGTTTGTTCCGGCTGATACAAAACATGTTTGGTGTTGACATCAAATCGGACAATAGCCCGCTCTGGCACCAAGACGTCACGTTCTATCGCATCGAGAAAAAAGGTCAGCTGGTCGGGCAGTTCTATCTGGACCTTTACGCACGAAACGGTAAACGCGGTGGCGCATGGATGGATGATGCGCGTGGTCGTAAAAATCTCGCCGGTGATTTGCAAACACCGATTGCCTACCTCACCTGCAATTTCACTGAACCCGCGGTCGTTGACGGGGTCAAGAAGCCGGCCTATTTCACCCATGACGAAGTCATCACGCTGTTCCATGAGTTTGGGCATGGTCTACACCACATGCTCACCGCGGTCGATGAGCTCGGTGTGTCGGGCATCTCAGGCGTCGAGTGGGACGCAGTCGAGCTGCCTTCGCAGTTCATGGAGAACTTCTGCTGGGAGTGGGATGTTCTGCAGCACATGACAGAACACGCAGAGTCTGGCGAGCCCTTGCCGCGATCCTTGTACGACAAAATGATCGCCGCCAAAAATTTTCAATCCGGTTTGCAAATGCTGCGACAAGTCGAGTTTTCGTTATTCGATATGCGCCTGCACTTTGATTACCAACCGAATGGCCAACAAACCGTCGCAGAATTACTGGCTGAGGTCAGGCATCAAGTCGCCGTCATCATTCCTCCCGCCTTCAACCGTTTTCAGCATTCCTTCTCGCATATTTTCGCCGGAGGCTATGCTGCCGGTTACTACAGCTACAAATGGGCCGAGGTGTTGTCCGCTGACGCTTATGGCGCTTTCGAAGAAGCGCAGGGCGACCCGAATCGTCTGGCCGAGACCGGCATCGCGTTTCATCGCGAAATCTTGTCCGTCGGCGGTTCGCGTCCGGCGCTGGAATCATTCACCGCATTTCGTGGTCGCGCACCCAGTATTGATGCGCTGCTCCGACACAACGGCATGGTGCAGGCAAACCCGTGACGCGCATCGATTTTCATAGCAAAGTACCGGACAAGCTCAACTACGCCTGTCGCTTGATACGCAAAGCGCAAGCAGCGAAAACCCGGCTGGTTGTGCTCACCGAAGATCATGCACAACTCGAACAAATGGATGGCTTGCTATGGACTTTTTCTGAGCAAGACTTTTTGCCGCATGTGGTCGCGGGCGATGCCTTGGCAGAGCAGACGCCGATTATCTTGACTGATGACTGCGACAAAGCGTTACCGCACCATCACGTGCTTGTCAATATTTCACGCCGCACTCCGGAATTCTTTGCGCGTTTCGAGCGCATGTTCGAGCTGGTATCGAATGACGAGCAGGATTTGATTGCAGGTCGCGAGCGCTACAAGTACTATCAGCAGCGCGGCTACCCGCTCACTCATCACGTGGCTGACTCCTCATGAACGAACCTGAGCAAGACATTCCTGTTTTAACCGATGTGATCGATACCCCTTCGCCCGTCAGGCAGTCGGTGGCGCAATCGTCCGTGGCGCTTGATCAATTAGAGCAGGCACTCTCGGATCGACTAATTTCAGAATTATCACTACAGTTGCCGGTATTGGTTGAGGCAGCGCTTCGTGAGCACCTACCCCAAGCGCTCGGTGCGAAGTTGCAAGCGGAGCTGCTTAACACGCTGACCAACGCCTTGCCAATTGCAGCGCAAGCAGCGACATCGGAACTTTCCAGCAAGGTGGCCTACGAACTCGGCGCATCGCTCGAGATGCGACTGCAAGAAGAAGTTCGCAGTGCAGTCGCACAAGAAATCGCCGCGCTCAAGGCACACAATCTCTGATTGTCCGCAGTTGCAGCGTAAAGATAAGCTCTCATCGTAGCGCACGCTGTTGCACCTTATCGTGTGATGATCAGCGCAAGATGAGCGCAAGTTATTCAACACAGGATTCAACATGAAAGTGATTGTGCTCGGTGCCGGCATAATTGGCACTGCCTCGGCCTGGTTTCTGCAAAAAGCTGGCCATGAGGTCACCGTCATCGACCGTCAACCCGGCGTAGCACAGGAGACCAGCTTCGCTAATGGCTGCCAAATCTCCGTATCGCACGCCGAGCCTTGGGCAAACCCGGGCGCACCACTGAAGCTACTGCGTTGGTTAAGTCGAGACGATGCGCCACTCTTGTTTCGGCCGCGCGCAGAATGGCTGCAATGGCGCTGGGGGTTGCAGTTTCTTCGTGAGTGCACTCCGGCACGCGCAGCGCATAACATCCGTCAGATAGTCGCCATCGCTGAGTACAGCCGACAAACCCTTCAAGCGCTGCGTGCCGAGACTGGTATTGACTACGACTGTGAAACGCGCGGTATTCTGCATTTTTATACCGACCCGGTTGAATTCGAGCAGTCATTGTCTGCAGCGCAGCTGATGCGTGAATTAGGTTGTCCGCGTCAAAGCCTTGACGCGGACGAAGCCGTGCGGCTAGAGCCTGCGCTAGCGTCGATTCGACCAAAACTAGTGGGGGCTGACTTCACACCAACCGATGAGTCGGGCGATGTCTATAAATTCACCACCGGTCTCGCGCACGCGTGCGAGCAGATAGGCACTCGCTTCATCTTCAATACCATCGTGACGCGGCTGCTCACCGAAGGTAGCGGCGCAACCTCACGGATTGCTGGCGTTGAAGTGATCGACGAGCATGGGCGGCATCAGCAATTGCAAGCCGATAGCTATGTACTGGCCTTGGGAAGTTTTTCGCAACCGCTAGCCAAACGTATCGGTATTGATCTGATGATTTACCCGGGCAAAGGGTACTCGGCTACGTACACGGTCACGCAACCTCAACTGGCACCGATGGTGTCGCTGACGGATGATGGCCACAAGCTGGTGATCTCGCGACTGGGCGATCGGCTGCGGGTGGCAGGCACCGCAGAGATTAATGGCTACTCGCGTGCATTGAACGAGGTGCGTTGCGAGGCTATCACGCGCCGCACCCGAGAGCTGTTTCCTGGCGCCTGCGATTATGAAAACCCGGTGTATTGGAGTGGGCTGCGCCCGATGACCCCATCCAATGTTCCGTATATTGGGCGATCGAAATACAGCAACCTATTTCTGAATACCGGGCATGGTACGCTGGGCTGGACCATGGGCTGCGGCTCCGGTCGCGCAGTCGCAGATATCATGGTCGGACGTCGGCCGGAAGTTGATTTCGCGTTTACCGGCGAGCCGGCTAGCCACACAGCACCTGCACTGATCTCGCTACCTGCGCGCGGCTAAACTACGCTGCCCACACACTTGCCGAATTGATTATCAGCGCCAACCGTATTGTCATTACATCGCAATTTGGTTTACCTTGCTTATTTATAGCAATTTATTTCAAGAATAATATTCAGCTTGCACCCACGGAGGCTATCCATGCAGTTCAAATTGAGTCGTCTTTCTCTGCTCGCGCTCTGCGTCGCGACCTCATCTGCAGTCGCTCAGGAGCAGGTGGTCAAGATCGGTCATGTGGGACCGTTATCGGGTTCGATCGCGCATCTCGGCAAAGATAACGAAAATGGCGCACGCATGGCGATTGACGTGCTCAATGCAAAAGGCATGACGCTGGGCGGCAAGAAAGTGAAGTTTCAACTCATTGCCGAAGACGATGGCGCCAATCCGCAGCAGGCGACTTCAGTCGCACAGAAACTCACCGATGCAAAAGTCAATGGTGTGATCGGCCATCTCAACTCGGGTACCACGATCCCGGCGTCCAAGATTTATCACGACCATGGCATTCCGCAGATATCGCCATCAGCGACGAATCCCAAGTACACCCAACAGGGCTACAAGGGGGCTTTCCGCGTGGTTGCCAACGACGGGCAGTTGGGCGGTGCATTAGGTCGCTACGCGGCCAATACCCTGAAATCGAAAAATGTAGCCGTCGTCGATGACCGCACTGCCTACGGGCAGGGTGTTGCCGATGAGTTTATAAAAGCCGCAAAGGCGGCGGGCATTAACATCGTTGCCCGCCAGTACACCAACGATAAAACACCCGACTTCAATGCAATTCTTACCGCGATCAAAGGCAAGCAGCCTGACCTGGTTTTCTTCGGCGGCATGGATGCGGTGGGCGGACCGATGCTGCGGCAGATGAAGCAACTCGGCATCAACGCTAAATTCATGGGCGGTGACGGCATCTGTACCGAGCAGTTACCCTCACTCTCAGCAGGTGCAATGGGTGATGGGCAGGTGGTCTGCGCTGAGGCGGGTGGCGTAGAGGACAGCGGAAAAAAAGCGATGGATAACTTCCGCGCTGACTACAAGAAAAAATTTGGTGCGGAGGTAAAGCTCTATGCGCCTTATGTGTACGACGCAGTGATGGTGATGGCCGACGCAATGAAGCGCGCCAATTCGGCCGAACCCGCGAAGTATCTACCTGAACTCGCCAAAACCAGTTATCAAGGCGTCACCGGCAAGATCGAATTCGATGAGCGTGGCGATATGAAACAAGGCACGTTAACGCTGTATACCTACGAAGCGGGCAAGCGCTCACAAATCGCGGTGGTGCGCTAAGTATTAGCTGATTCTGTAGAGAGCGTGCGCGAAAAACACAACGGCAATAAACACGAAAGCTATGTTTCGAAAGCCATACTACGAAAATCAAATTACGAAAGCGATATCACGAAAACCATAACTGCGAGAGTCACACCTACGAGCGTCACAAATAAAAAGCGCTCCTGTCGGGAGCGCTTTTACATTCACGTCTGTGCGATTATTTCAGCGAGAGAACCCACGCCGCCAGTTTCTTCGCCTCCGCCTCGCTTACCTGAGGATTAGCGGGCATCGGGATCTGACCCCATACGCCGCTACCACCTTTTTGAATTTTGGTGGCCAGCTTGGCTTCTGCTGACTTGTCGCCCTTGTACTTGGCCGCGACTTCCTTGTAACCTGGGCCAACCACTTTGTTATCTATCGCGTGGCAAGCAAGGCAATTTTTTTCTTTTGCCAGTTGCTCGCTGGCGAGCGCCGCGTTGGAAGCAAAAGCTGCAACGGCTACGGCAGCGACCAGAATAGCTTTCATGTGTGTCTCTCCGTTCAAAATTTAAAGCGGGCGAATTGTAGCGCGTTTTACAAGCCGGATCACCCAAGTCAGGCTTGCACTTGCTTGCTCGACGACTGAATGAACGCCGACCAGCGACAAGATCACCGGCAAGATCAGCGCCACTGATACGGTAGCGCTGCAAGCGAATCGACGCGCAGAACTTTACACTCACTCACACTTGGTTTAATCAGTCACCGCACCCCGACTTGCGCTCGATGCTAATTTGGCAAATTTGGCTAGTACACCGCGGGTGTACTTGGGCGCAGGAGGACTCCAGGCCTTACGACGCCGCTCGAGCTCGTCATCGGCTACGTTCAGCTGTATCAGCAACTGGTGCGCATCAATGGTAATCGAGTCGCCCTCCTGAACTAACGCGATGTTACCGCCCGCGTAGGCCTCAGGAGCAACATGGCCGACCACCATGCCCCAGGTAGCGCCAGAAAAACGACCATCGGTGATCAAGCCAACCGACTCGCCGAGCCCCTTACCAATCAGCGCCGAGGTTGGCGACAGCATCTCCGGCATACCCGGTGCGCCCTTTGGTCCCAAGTAGCGCAGTACCAGCACGTCGCCAGCCTTGATCTTGTCTGCCAGAATCGCTTGCATCGCGGACGGCTCATCATCAAAAACGCGCGCCGGACCTTTAATCGCTGGGTTCTTCAAACCGGTGATCTTGGCAACACATCCTTCAGGTGACAGATTGCCCTTCAGGATCGCAAGGTGCCCTTGTTTGTAGATCGCTTTTTCGATCGGCATGATCACATCCTGATCAGCTCGTGGCTGATCAGGCACGTTCGCAAGCTCTTCGGCCATGGTCTTGCCGGTGATGGTGATGCAGTCGCCATGCAGCAAGCCAGCGTTGAGTAAAATCTTCATCACCTGCGGAATGCCACCAGCCGCGCGCAAATCAGTCGCCACATACTGACCCGAGGGCTTCAAATTACAAATCACCGGCACCTTCTTGCGCATGCGCTCGTAATCATCGATATGCCACTCGACATCTGCGGCATGGGCAATCGCCAGGAAATGCAACACCGCGTTGGTCGAGCCGCCAGTGGCCATAATCACTGCTACCGCGTTCTCAATCGATTTACGAGTGATGATGTCACGCGGCCTTAGATTGTTTTTGACCGCCTGCAGCAAGATACGCGCTGATTCCGCGGCCGAATCGACTTTCTCATGGTCGGGGTTGGCCATGGTCGACGAGTACAGCAGCGACATCCCTAGTGCTTCGAATGACGATGACATGGTGTTAGCGGTGAACATACCACCGCAAGAGCCGGTGGAGGGACACGCATTACGCTCGATACCCTCGAAATCTTCCACCGACATTTTGCCGGCAGTGTACTGACCAACCGCTTCAAACGCGGACACAATAGTGAGGTCCGTGCCCTTCCAGTTACCCGGCTTGATGGTGCCACCGTACACATAAATCCCTGGCACATTGGTGCGCGCGAGGGCAATCATGCCGCCCGGCATATTCTTGTCGCAGCCGCCAATCACGACACAGCCATCCATCCATTGGCCCTGTACGCAAGTTTCGATGCTATCTGCAATGACTTCACGCGAGATCAATGAGTACTTCATACCCTCGGTGCCCATCGACATGCCGTCAGAAATAGTCGGCGTACCAAACACTTGTGGATTACCCCCGCCCGCCTTGGTAGCGGCAATCGCGGCGTCCGCCAGTTTCTGCAATCCGGAGTTACAAGGTGTGATGGTGGAGTGCCCGTTGGCGATACCAATCATGGGGTTGTTGAAGTCATTTTTTGTGTAACCCATGGCGTAGTACATCGCGCGGTTCGGGCTACGCTCGACTCCTTCGGTAATATGTTTCGAGCGTTCGTTAGCGTCCATTCGGTCTCCGTTATACAAAAATAAGGCGGCGTGCCTGCGCGAGCGACGGCAAGCAAGTGACTATAATACCTTGGGTTATGGGAATGCCGATTCCCAATGCAGGGGTCTGAGCCCATCTAGTACGCCCGGAAATTGGTAATGCAAACTGATCCTCGCCCGTCACGGCAATCTGCGAAAATTTCTGAATGCTGATTCATCCTCTGCCTGATCCGATCGCGCTTGCGATCGGCCCGCTCGCCGTTCGCTGGTACGGCTTGATGTATCTAGCGGCCTTTGTGCAGTTCTTGATACTAGGAAGATTACGGCTGCGTCAGCCGCATATCGCCGCCGAGGCATGGCACTCGACCGATATCGATGACCTGCTGTTTTACGGTGTGCTCGGCGTCGTGATTGGCGGCCGGCTTGGCGAGGTTCTGTTCTACCACCCCGGTTACTACCTCGCTAATCCCGATGAGATCATCGCCATCTGGAAAGGCGGCATGTCGTTTCATGGCGGTTTTTTAGGCGTGCTCATTGCGATGTGGATGTGGGCGCGCTTACATGGCCGGCGCTGGATGGCCGTGATGGATTTTATCGCGCCACTGGTACCGCTGGGGTATGCGTTCGGTCGTATCGGCAACTTCATCAACGCCGAACTACCTGGACGTGTCGCCGATGCAGACTTTCCCTGGGCGATGATCTGGCCGAATGTAGATGCGTTACCGCGTCACCCCTCGCCGATCTATCAGGCGCTTATCGACGGCGTGCTGCTATTCATTTTGCTGTGGCTATTTGCACGTAAAGCCCGTCCCTATCTCGCGGTGAGTGGCGTATTCTCAGCCGGCTATGGCTGCGCAAGGTTTTTCACCGAATTCTTCCGGATGCCGGATTACGAGGTCGCTATCGGCAGCTGGAGTCTCTCTGCAGGCCAACTACTGTCGCTGCCTATGATTATGCTCGGCATGCTGTTGCTGTGGTTTGCCTATCGACATCCTGCTGACGCAATGGCCATACCCGAGCCCGAGCAAGCCAACAAGACCTCTAGTGCCGAGCATTGAGGCATCGTGTAACGCGCCGTGAATACTAATCTTTACGCCATCTTCAGAGCACGCTTTCCGGATGACCTGGATGACTGCTGGTTAGAAACCAGCGATGGGCTTTATTACAGCTGGCGCGATTGTGAGCGCGGCAGCGCAAAAATCGCCAATCTGTTTGCCAGCCTCAACTTGCCGGCAGGCGCGCGGATCGCGGCGCAGGTCGAGAAATCGCCCGAAGCACTGATGCTGTATCTCGCTACGGTGCGCGCCGGCTTTGTATATTTACCCTTGAACACTGCCTATCGCGCTACTGAGATGGCGTACTTCATCGAGAACGCCTCTCCTTCGGTAGTGGTGTGTGCGCCGAAAAATTTTGGCTGGATCGCACAGACGGCATTTGCACGTGGCACCTCGCATATCTTCACACTGGATGAGGTTTCGCGAGAAGTTAACCAAGGCCGGAACAGCGGCAGTCTGCTATCGCGCGCAGTGCATTTTAGCGATCGCTTCGAGACGGTGCATCGTGATCCCGACGACCTTGCTGCCATTTTGTATACCTCAGGTACAACCGGTCGCAGCAAGGGCGCCATGCTCACCCACGGAAATCTCGCTTCAAACATCACGGTGTTGCACGATGTCTGGCACTGGCAGAAAGATGATGTACTACTACATGCGCTGCCACTATTTCATATTCACGGACTATTCGTGGCAGCACATGGTGCGCTGTATAACGGCAGCAAAATGATTTTTCTGCCGAAATTCGATAGTGCTGAAGTCATTCACCATCTGCCGCGTTCCACCATCTTCATGGGCGTACCCACCTACTACGTTCGACTATTAGCAGACCCCCTCTTTACACGCGATAAGTGTTCGAATATGCGCCTGTTCGTATCAGGATCTGCGCCGTTACTCGCCGATACCTGCGCACAATTTTCTGATCGTACTGGTCACACAATTCTCGAGCGCTACGGCATGAGCGAAACAGCGATGCTGACTTCGAATCCTTATCTCGGTCAGCGTAAACCTGGTTCCGTGGGACCCGCACTACCCGGCGTATCGGTACGCGTGGTAAACACCGAAGGGGACTCATGTGCCATTGGTGAGGTTGGTGAGATCCAGGTCAAGGGCCCGAATGTATTTCAAGGCTACTGGCAAATGCCTGAAAAAACCGCCGAAGAATTTACCGATGATGGTTATTTCAACACCGGCGATGTCGGATTTTTTGATGACGATGCCTACCTGAGTATCGTCGGTCGCAGTAAAGACCTGATCATCACCGGCGGCTACAACGTCTACCCGAAAGAAATTGAATCAATCATCGATGAACAACCCGGTGTACTGGAATCCGCGGTCATCGGGGTGCCACACCCCGACTTCGGCGAAGCGGTCATTGCCATCGTCGTACCGCGTGCTGACGCCGCGCTATCCGAGCAAGCCATTATTCAAACGCTGAAAAACACGATTGCGAATTTTAAAGTACCGAAACAGGTACATATGGTGAAAGAACTGCCGCGTAACACCATGGGCAAGGTACAGAAAAATCTTCTTCGTGATCAGTTCAAAGAATGAACGCCCACAGGCTGTAGCTTCTGACGAAAGCTGTTTGCATCAAGAGCAGCCAGGTATCTCTACCCTCTTGTAAAGCCCGCATTCAGCATTAGCAGCAGTGACTCCGAATAGTCTTCACTGGTAAAAGCCTTGTCGTGTCTAGTTGTCGTAACCACCTAGCGAGGCAACGTAGTTTTTCTTGCCTGTACTTTACGCCGACCAGTTTTAACCGGCTTGATTAGGTTGAGCTTAGTAGCAGTGGCAGGCTTTGTATGCTTAGCAAGTTTTCCAACAGTAGATTTTCCAGACTTTTTACCGACCGCTCGACGGATTTTTTGCTCACCAATCAAGGCGTCGGCTGGAATTCCCAGCGCGACATTCAAACGCCGAATCATCGGCAGCGTCAGCGGCCTTGAGTAATTCAATACTTCGTATACGCGATTGGCTTGACCAATCATCGGACGCAAATCCTTCGGTGTTAGCCCGGCTTGCTCCATACGGAATTTAATCGCCTCTACCGGATCTAGCGTGTCAATAGCGTGATGCTTTGCCTCATAAGCCTCAATCACCATCAGAAGCAGCTCGAAGCGGTCTCCCGCCAACGATCCGGGTTCAGGCTCTTGGTCAAAGTATGGCGCTACTGCTTCAAGCGCGGCTTTGTAATCAATTTCAGTACGCAGCGGTCTGATTTCCATGGTTCTATCTCGCTTTATTGATCAACACTCTCGGCATCAATTCCGTCGTAGTCTTTGTGGGTGCCGACGAACTTGATATAAACCGCACCAAACTTATAGGCCACCGCAACAACCAGTCGATATTTATTCCCATGAATATTGAATACGACACGGTTCTGCCCTACAAAACTTGCGCTCCGATATTGATCCTTGATTTGCTGCGGTGTTTCCCAGGTAGCCTTACGCGCCTCGTCGTACCATGCCTTGAGTCCTTGTCCGGCATCGGGGTGCTTGGTGTAGAACGCCTTTAATTTTGCTTGGGAGATCACACGCATCGACGCAGTTTAGTCCCAATTTGGGACATACGCAAGAGAAGCTATTTCGCCCAAACTACAAGTCGGGCAGCCAAGTATTAGCTTACGATTTCAGCTGGCGAGGATTTCATCATCCGATAATTTATCTTTTTCGCGATCAAACCAAGCGCTGCAGAATAAAACGCCACTCTTGCTCAGTCACTGGCGTAATCGACAAGCGATTACCGCGTTTCAGCAAAATCATGTCCGATAGCTCGGGATGCGCCCGCATCTCCGGCAATGAGATCAATCGTGTCTTTCTTACTGCGCGAACATCCACCAACAGCCAACGCGGCTGCTCGGGTGTAGCGGCAGCATCAAAATACGGACTGCGGCTATCAAATTGGGTGGGGTCCGGGTAGCTGTGACTCGCGACCTCGGCAATACCTGCGATACCGGGCTCCGCGCAGCTGGAGTGATAGAACAACACGCCATCGCCAACCTGCATGGCATCGCGCATGAAATTCCGCGCTTGGTAGTTGCGTACACCGGTCCAGGCGACACGCGAATCCTCAGCGGCCAAGGCATCGTCGATGCTGGTTTCATCCGGCTCGGATTTCATCAACCAATAGCGCATTTGAATCGATCGTTTTTTTATCATCGCCAATGAAAGAGCGGTTGCAGCTTAACGCATGCAACCGCCTGAAGAAAGTCCCGCCTGTGCCGCTAGCCGGCATCCCGAACCTTTCGGTTCAAGGTGGCCACAGTAGTTCAGTATTGGGATCGTCGGACGAGCGACGCTCACGCCTACTAAACGAATCCCGTAGCCGATGCGCGTGAATGGTTCAAGGAATATTGGCAAACGCGTACACGGCAGGAGAGCTCAGTCTACCGCAATCACGTCATGTGTCAACTCACCACATGCGCAAAACACGCGATTAAAACAATCTTTCTTGCTGCGCTAGAGCAGCGTCAAGCAGGGCGTGCATTGCATTGATTTTTTCGCGCACGTCCGCCACAGGTAAATCCGCTAAAGGGCCATCTGCGATACGCGTCGCGAGATAATCTGCTGCAATACCCAAGGCCACCATCACGGCGATTCTGTCGGTACCTTTAACCTTGCCTGCCTCGCGCACAGCATTCATGCGCTCATCCAGGTAAGCGACCGCCTGCTTCAGCGCCAGCTCCTCGCCTTCCTTGCACGCCAAGCGATAAGCTTGACCCATGATGGTTACATCAAGCGTGGTCATGCGGCTTCTCTATTGGTCTCAGGGGTCGGCAACTGATCAATCAGCTTTGCTACCCGATCATGCGCCTCCTGCATGCGTTGCTCGAGCTTGGCGTTATGGTCAACCAACACCGCGATTTCATTACGCAAAGATGCATTCTCGCTGCGTAGGCTTTGCGCCATCTCGGTCAAGTGCTTGACTTTATCAAACAAGGATTGGAAATCGAAAATCATGCGGCACTATAGTCGTGCGGAAGAATTTCCGTCAATACATTCAGATACTTGTCATCGAAACTTCATCAGGCGCATTCGGATAAGAAAGTTATCAGTTTCGCACTGAGCGCCTACTCAGAAGGCAAGATCGGACTGATCAGACTGCCAAATACGCCCATCCACAGTGATCAGCGCGGTGCGCACGGCCTTCCCGGGAAATAGTGCCAAACACGCGTCCCGGTAGCGCGCCAGTTGCTGCCAGTAGCCCGCTTGCTGCTGGTCCAGCAGATGACGCTTGTAGTCAAGCACCCACAACCCATCCTCGAAACCAACCAGACGATCGATGCGCATCCATTCGCCGTTGTGAACCAGCTCGACCTCATTACGTGCAAATTGGTACACCGAAGGATCAAAAAAATGCGTTAACTCATCGCTCGACAAAATACGTAGCGCCTGCTCGCACACGACGCGCGCCTCTGACTCGCTACACATCAGCCAGCGTGCCGCCTGCTTGGCCTCAGGTATCACTAATGGCCATTGCTCGGTTGCGGTCAGGCGTTCCATCAACGCATGCAGCCGCTTACCTTCTAGCGTGGCCTCAGTATCGGCCGCAATCAATTTAGCGCTCACTGGAAGTGATGGCGGGGTAAAGAGCTGAAGGGAGAACGGCGCAGTGGCAGCAGACTCGGACGCCGGCGTGGGCTCGGGCAAGAACTCCGGGGCTGATAGCAACCGCTGGTACCAGCTGCCCGCTGCCACACCCTGCTGCTCGTTTTTACCCGAGTGCGTGCCACTGATGATCAAAAGTTGGCGAGCGCGGGTCGCTGCTACATACAATAAATTCCAATTTTCTTGCTGTCTGAATTTTTCTTCTTGCTCAAACAGTGCGGCACGCGCGAGGCCGCGCTCTGCTTTTTTACCGAACACAGAAAAATGCATCGGTGCCGGCGCGTCCTGCGGCCAATCGCACAGCACGCCTGATCTGTCTACACCCGCATCACTATGGTTCGTACCCATCAACGCAACAAGCTCGGCCTCTAATCCCTTGGCGGCATGAATTGTCATGATACGCACAGCGTCAGTCGCCGCATCGACTTCCGCTTCATCGGGCGCGTCGCGCTCACTACCGCGCTGACGACGCCGCAAATGCTCAAGAAAGCGCGCGATACTTGGGTAGCGACCCGCATCCAAAGCTAATGACAGCGCAACAAATGCCTCAAGGTTACCCAGTACTTGCGCACGGGTTTCCGGTGGCGAGGCGATCGCGTAGCGCTGTAGCAGCTGGCCCTCATGAATCACACGATCCAATAGATCATGCACCGGTAAGTACGATGCATAAGACAGCCAGCGCTGAAGCAAGTCATGCAAACGAATCAGCGCCGCATGACCGGTTTTTTCACTGGCCGCTTGCTGTAGCCTGGGCCACCAATGGGCATGACGCGTATCTGTTGCTAGTTCAATCAAATCCTGATCGGTACAAGCAGCTATAGGCGATTTCAAGATGCTGGCCAGTGCCAGATCATCGGCTGGCATGAGTAACCAGCGCAGCAGTGCGATCAGATCATTCGCCTCAAGCGTATCCAGCAAACCACCGGTACGACTGCTGATAAATGGAATACCTACCGACCGTAATCCGCGCTCATAGGATCGTAGATGGGTGCGGCTACGCACCAGAATCATCATGTTCGACCAACGCAGCGCTTGGCCTTGATACGTAAACGCACCGCGCGCTTGCCGCAGCGCGCGTCCCACTTGAACCGCCTCTTTTTCACGGCGTTGATCGTCTACCTCGACCGGTGCCTGCGTCAGCGGGTCACGTAACGCGATACGATCGCTGGGTGGTGCCGCGATTGGCTCGTCATCTGACAGCGGCAAACGCCACACAGCGCCGGCGGTATGACTTGCAGTGACCTGCGGCGCGTAAAGCGGGTTTTGATGCATCGTCTGATTTAACAGATCGACGATTGCGTTATCGTTGCGGTAGGTTACGCTGGTGCGCAGCTGTACCGCACCATAAGCGCCGAGCAGCACGCGTGCGGATTGAAACACGCGCGGCTCGGCGCGGCGAAAGCGATAAATGGATTGCTTGGGGTCGCCCACAATGAATACGCTGGGACGTTGCGTATCCTGCCCATAAGCCTCCAACCACGCACGTACAATCTGCCACTGCAGTGGATTCGTGTCCTGAAACTCATCAATCAAGATATGTTTGTAGCGGGCGTCGATACGGGCATGCAGATACGCCGCGTGCTCGGCGTTAGTAAGCAAGCGCCATGCTTGTAATTCGAGATCGCCAAAGTCCATCTTGCTCTGCTCGGTCTTGATGGCTTGGTAGTGCTCGATCAGCGCCGCGCCCACTACAAAAACTGCGAGGTTGAGCTGCCGCACTGTCATCTCAGCGCTACGCGCACGCAAACGTATCAATGCCTCACATAGCGTTCCCCAACTCACCTGAAAATTTTCAATATCAGGCGCTGATAACTCGGCCCGCTGCGCGTTAGTCAAGTTCATCGAACGAGGTTTGTTTTCTTTGGTCAGGCAGACATCGCACAGATCATCGAAAGCCGCCAAAGATGGCTCTGCGCTCACTGCTTGCAGTAGCAACACCGCCTTGTTTTGCTGAGTCGCGGTGCCAGCCGCCAGCACCCGCGCGGCCTGCCTGGCTAGATCGATCAAGAGCGGCTCTTCCCAGAGACTCAGCCGCGCGTCGCGCTCACCATCGGTGCCGCAGAGTTCGATCAGCTGCTGCTGCGGCTCGCCGAACTGACACATGATCTCCCACTCAGCGCGCTGATCAAGAAATTCATCCAGCAGATCTTTACCACCGACATCACCGGCGATCTGGTACACCACCATCAACGCATCTTGCACCGGCTGGTTTTCGGGCCGTCCAAGCGAGCGAAAAAAACGCAGCCACGCCGCCTCGCGTAGGTCGGCGATGCTTTCTTCTACACTCAGACCGTGCGGCACACCCGCCGCCAGTGGTGCGACTTGCAGCAGACGAATAAACCAACTATGAAAGGTGTCGACTGACAGACCATGCGAACTAGCGAGCACGTTTGCATAGAGCTGCCGGGCGAGCGGTAACTGCTGGTGTGCCTGCTGCACAGTAAGACCACGCTGTGTTAATTCGAGAATGACCTGCTCATCATTTTTCTCAAGCGCCAACGTACGTAGCAGCCGTAGCAGCCGATCACGCATCTCATCGGCGGCCTTGCGCGTGAACGTGATCGCCAGTAGTTCGGCAGGTTGTGCGCCCGCGAGCAGCAGCCGCAGCATGCGCGACACCAGCAGCCATGTCTTGCCACTTCCCGCACAAGCCTCTACCACCACCGAGCGACTTGGGTCTGCCGCCAGGCTGACAAATCGCTCCGGGCTACACGGCTCACCGTTAGCGCTGCGCTGCTCGACCGGTATCACCACAACCCCTTGCGGCACACGCCACGCATGGTGCAACGACCACAATTTTGCAACGTACCATTCGCCGGTAGCGCAGCACCTTGGCCTATTGCTGTGAGTTGATCGCGCAAACGCTGCACCAAGGCTTGGCGCCAATCAGCAAGATCCGTCGCTTCAACCATCGCTGGCTGGGTCTCGTCGATCGTGACATAGGCCGCGCTTTCGGGTGCTGGGTCTACCAGCAAAGCGTAAAACGGTAGCTGATGATCTTCGCGCTCGGCAATACGCGTCTGCAGCGAGCGCTTGCGTCCGCTTTTATAGTCAAGTACACGCGAATCACCCGATACATGCTGATCAACGCGATCTACCTTGCCGATTAGCTTCACAGACCCCTGTTCCCATTCGATCAGTCGCTCGTACGATTGCTCGCCGAAAGCAAACTGCCAGCCATCTTGTTCCTGCTGATTCGCCCACGTCACATACGGCGCCTGTCGCTTCAGCCAGCGAGCGCGAAAGCTTAAGGCGGCCGGATTACTCAAAACAACCTGATCAAATACCGCATCACTGATACTCGTCATCAACGCCAGCCGCTGGTCTGCTGGTGTTTTATCTTGGCGTAAGGCCTCGTGGTAGTGATGCAAAATCTGATGTAGCCACTGGCCATAGTCTCGTCGCTCCGGTAACTCGATCAGCTCATCCGGTGGCGACAGCGCCAGCATGCGAGACGCAAAAAATTGATACGGGCAAATCACCAAGGTGTTGTAGCCACTCGCCGACAAGGTCTTGGGCAATAACATCGGCGCTGACGGTGTCGGCGGCTGCAGCGGCTGCGGTGATAGCGAGATTTCTGCGATCTCTGGCTGCACGAGCGGTAACGCCGCTTGATCGGTCAAGGACAGCGTCAACCCGAGCCGCTCTACCCACGGGCTAGGCGCAACGTTCTCGCCATCACGTTTGGCTTGCCAGCACAGCACCACCTCGGGGCAACTGATCAGCAATGCAGCAAACTGCCGCAGTTGCTCGGTCTGACGCTGCGCGCGTGTCTCGAGGTTAAGCTCGCGTCGAACAGCATCTGCAAAAAACAAAATCTCGGATGAGCGCGACGGTAAATGCTCTGCATCGACACTCAGCACAATCGCCGCATCGAACTGCCGCAATAGACTTGCGCTCAGCGGCACCATCATCACGCGCACATCATCTCGTGCTGCGTTGAACACGGTCTGCTCCAACTGTAAATCAACTAACGCACGCCACTCGGCGAGCGAGAATGTTTGTTGCAAGTGCTCGGTATGCGCGGCGAGTTGCGCCAGCATCGCCAGCACCTGCGCGCCTGCGCTGTCCTCGGCCATCGCACGCGCAAAGCCGGCAAACTCCAGCACCTGCTGCGTTGACTGCACCCACGCAGTAATACTGCGAGCAGCTTTATAACGCTGCGCTTCGCGGGCTAAACCAATGACCCAATCGCGCATGGCTGGCTGCGCAACCAGCGCATCTGCGATCGCCTCCCAGCCCGCGCCAATACCGGCGCCAATGAGGGCCGCCTCCATGGACTTTCGCTGCGCAACATCTTCA
Source organism: Betaproteobacteria bacterium (assembly GCA_016868055.1). Classification (GTDB taxonomy): domain Bacteria; phylum Pseudomonadota; class Gammaproteobacteria; order Burkholderiales; family Burkholderiaceae_D; genus Pernthalerella. The sequence goes on along the minus strand of VGHX01000020.1, from coordinate 13,604 downwards.
TAGGCCGGGTGCTGTTGAAAGGGCGACTGCACAAAATCCAGCAGGCGCATCACATCACCACCGGAGCTGGCCAGCATTATCCAAGCATGCAGCACACTGGCCGCGCGCGTGGTGGAGAGTTTCCAGCCTGTGTCATCTGCCACCACAATGTCAGCGCGCTCGAGTAATGCGCGCAAGCGACGCGCGACTAATCGATCTTGCGGGATCACCGCAATACGCTGGTGACCGGCGACAACCCAATCCACAATTAGCTGCGCCGCGGATTGCGCCTGCTGCTCCATGCTCACTGCCGGACACAGCGCCACCCGGCCTTTTATGGTCACCTCAGGAGTCACCGCACCGTTCGAGACTGCCTCCAACGTTGCGGATGGATGCACGTCCTTCGACAAGCGTGGCGCGGTACTGAACGGGTCACTTGCATCCGGCCTTGAGGCATCGGTCGATAGCAGCTCGGGCCAGCTATGCGCGTACAAAGTTGGTACCGCCTGAGCTCGCCAATCGATTTCAATTTGCTCCACCGGTTGGCGTTGACTCCACGTTGTCAAAAATGTGGTTTCGATAGCGTCAGGCTTTGTCGCTGCAAACCAGGTCAACGGCGCACTTGCCTGACCAGCCATGCGTTGCAAGGCCGCGTGACGGTTCACCCCCGGGTCACGCGCATCACGCTCCACCTGCCACAGCTGCCACACCAGCTGCGCCTCATCCGATAGCAAGGTCACACCGCGCGGGGATAGCTGTGCCAGTGCGGAACGCCACCGATCATCAACCGAGTCCGGCTGCAGCAACGCGCTTGGCAGCAGCGCAGCGGTCAGCTCATCGGACATGGCAATCAGCGTTTGCGCTAACGGCAGTAAATCGGTATTGCGTCGCGCCGCGAAAAGTTTCTTCAGCCAAGGTGTTTGACGTAGCGAGGCGTACAGCGCAAGCAGCCGCTCTGTTTTACTGGCCGGTGCGTCTGCCGCGTCATCGGGCGGCTGCAGCCTCAGGTGGTCGTCTAGCGTACCAATCAGCGGCGGGATAAAGCTGTGACCCAGTTGCTCACTCAGTGCCTGCTTGAGCAGGACACCATGCGCCGGGCTCGGCACCACAACCATGCAAACGGAGAGCGGCGCACTGCATTCAGCAGACCGCTCAATCAGCCGCTGCGCCGCTTGGGCCCAGAATTGCGCTCCGGGCGGGATGAAATGGCAGTTGATCGGCATGCGGGCGACGGGCAATTCTGAAACGCTGACGTTGCGCGCCGGGAGGCGCAGTGTTTTGGGACAAGGTTGCAAGGTTCTACAGGCATTGTATGCGACCGCTCAAGCGCTGCGTTGCCTGACCGCGCCTTGCCGAAAAATCGGTTATGATTCGCGTGAAGTTCCCGCCGCGCCTCCTCCTGCAAGACTTCCCACCATAACAAGAGCGCCACATTCCGATGTGTGCGAACCATGCAGGCGAAGCGTAAGCCGTCAGGCCAGACAATAAAAAGCGGGCCGATTCCCCCTCCTGCCGAGGACAACATGAGTGACACCATCAAACATATTTCCGACACCTCATTCGAAGCGGATGTGCTGAAGTCAGACAAACCTGTACTGGTCGATTTTTGGGCGGAGTGGTGCGGCCCTTGCAAAATGATCGCGCCTATCCTGGAAGAAGTCGCCAAAGAATATGACGGCAAGATTCAGGTCGCAAAAATGGATGTGGATTCGAATCAGGCGGTACCCGCCATGTTCGGCATCCGCGGCATCCCGACGCTGATCTTGTTTAAGAATGGCGTACCAGCAGCGCAGAAAGTCGGCGCCTTGGCCAAGGGCCAGCTGACCTCGTTCATCGATAGCAACATCTGATACTGATGGCGGTGGCACACCAACGCTACCGCCTCTCTCTCCTTCTGATCATCGCTGTTCCCTCCCCCACCTTGAAAGCCCGTCGCCGAGACGGCACCTGACCATGCATCTTTCCGAACTCAAGGCACTCCATGTGTCCGCCCTGCTCGAGATGGCGATTAGTCTCGATATTGATAATGCCGCGCGACTGCGCAAACAAGAGCTGATGTTCGCCATCCTGAAAAAGCGCGCGAAATCAGGTGAACAGATTTTCGGTGATGGCGTGCTTGAGGTGCTGCCGGATGGTTTCGGCTTTCTGCGCTCACCCGACGCCAGCTACATGGCATCGACCGACGATATCTACATCTCGCCGTCGCAGATCCGTCGCTTCAATCTGCACACCGGCGACTCGATTGAGGGCGAGGTCAGAACACCGAAAGATGGCGAGCGCTACTTTGCGCTGGTCAAAGTCGACAAGGTCAACGGCGAGCCGCCAGAGGCATCGAAGCACAAGATTCTGTTTGAAAACCTGACCCCGCTGCACCCGAACCAGCCACTGCTGCTGGAGCGCGAGATGCGCGGCGAAGAGAACATCACCGGTCGCATCATTGACATGATCGCGCCGATCGGCAAAGGCCAGCGCGGTTTGTTGGTAGCGTCGCCTAAATCCGGTAAGACCGTGATGCTGCAGCACTTGGCACATGCCATCACGTCAAATCATCCGGATGTCACGCTGATTGTGCTGCTGATTGATGAGCGCCCGGAAGAAGTGACCGAGATGCAGCGCTCGGTGCGCGGCGAGGTGGTTGCTTCAACTTTCGATGAACCCGCCACCCGCCATGTGCAGGTTGCCGAGATGGTGCTGGAAAAAGCCAAGCGGCTGGTCGAGATGAAGAAAGATGTCGTCATCTTGCTCGACTCAATCACACGTCTGGCCCGCGCGTACAACACCGTGATACCTGCCTCCGGCAAAGTACTGACCGGCGGTGTTGATGCCAACGCCTTGCAGCGCCCCAAGCGTTTCTTCGGCGCGGCACGCAATATCGAAGAAGGCGGCTCGCTGACCATCATCGCTACCGCCCTGATCGAGACCGGTAGCCGGATGGATGATGTGATCTATGAAGAATTCAAGGGCACCGGCAACATGGAGGTCCACCTTGAGCGTCGCCTGGCCGAGAAGCGCGTCTACCCGGCGATCAACCTGAACAAATCCGGCACCCGCCGCGAAGAATTGCTGATCAAGGCCGATGTGCTGCAAAAAATCTGGATTCTGCGCAAGCTGCTGTACGGCATGGACGAGATCGAGGCAATGGAATTCATTCTTGACAAGATGAAGGCCACCAAGACCAACGTGGAGTTCTTCGACATGATGCGTCGCGGTGGCGGCTGACCTGAATGCCCCCAAGCGCTTGATTTCCCTATATAATCTCTGATACTGTCAACCGGGCAAGTGACCGTCAACCGGGTCAAGAAGCAGCGCAGACCGACGAAGTGGCGATTGGCTACCCAAACATAGCGAGACCGTAATGAAAGAAGGCATCCACCCTGAGTACCGCGAAGTTGTTGTGCACGACTTGTCGTGCGACTTCAAATTTGTGACCCGCTCCACCATACAAACCCGCGAGACCATCAAGTTCGAAGGTCAGGATTATCCGCTGGTGAAAATCGAAGTATCGTCTGAATCGCACCCGTTCTACACAGGCAAGCACAAGATTGTCGATACCGCTGGTCGCGTCGATAAATTCCGCCAGAAGTTTGGCAAGGTTGGCTCCAAAACCCGAGCCAGCGGCGACTGATCGCAAGCGCCAAGCCTCACTGAAAATGCCGCCTCGCGCGGCATTTTTATTGGTTTGATTCACAATACCAACCCGACACTACGCCTCGCCCCAACCCGCCACGGATGAAACCGGTCAGACTCTCTGCTGCAGCCACCATCGCCTTGCCGCGCTGGGGTCTGATCGTGCTGTGCTTGCTTTACATCCTGCCCGGCATTATTCGGCGCGACCCATGGAAAGTGGACGATGCCGCTGGCTTCGGCATCATGTGGACCATGGCGCACGGTAGTCTGAGCGATTGGTTGACACCCAATATCGTCGGTCTTCAAGCACTGAACGAGGCACCCTTGGCGTATTGGGTCGGCGCGGTGCTGATCAAATTGGCTGGGTGGTTGGCGGGCGATGCGCTGGCAGCAAGATTATCGATTCTGGTGTTTTTTGCAATCGGTGCGCTTGCGGTCTGGCTGACGGCTTTCATCTTGGGGCGGCGCTCCGAGGCGCAGCCACTCAAGCTCGCGTTTGGTGGCCAGCCCGCCGCACTGGACTACGGCCGCACGCTGGCGGATGGCGCGCTGTTGATCTATCTCGCCTCGCTCGGATTACTGCTGCGCAGCCACGAGACTGCCGCCAGCGCGCTGCAGGTGTCATTGGTTGCGGTAACGATGTGCGCCGCCGCATATACATTTGATCGACCCACACTGCGTGCTGCCGCCGGTCTCGGTATTGCGCTCGGCTTGCTGATGCTGACAGTCAGTTGGGTGACACCGCTGCTACTCAGTGCAAGCATTGTGCTGGTCGGGTGGATACGCTACCGCGCCGTTCTCAAAACTTTTTTGGCGATCGGATTGCCTTTGGCAATTGCGCTGCCGGCTGCGTGGCTGCTTGGCCGACAGCTCAGCTCAGACGCCGGTATAAGCGAGTGGCTAATTCTGGGTTGGCGCGAGCTCGATCTGCCCAATACCAAGCACATCGTCGATGTGCTGAAAATGATGGTTTGGTTTTTGTGGCCGGCTTGGCCGATTGCGGCTTGGGCGGTTTACGCATGGCGCTCGCAAATGACGCTGCATATCCTGCTGCCGTTTGCGGTAGTGCTCAGTCTTTCGCTGGCCTGCGTATTTGCGCCGGCGGCGCGCGATCATGCCTTGCTGCCCCTGATACCACCGCTGGCCATACTGGCCGCTTTTGGTTTGCCAACACTGAAGCGCGGCGCCATTAATGCGATCGACTGGTTCTCGGTGATGACGCTATCGTCGATCGCCGGCTTCATCTGGCTCGGTTGGCTGGCCAAGCAAACCGGTTGGCCACCGCAGCTCGCAAAAAATGCATTCCGCGCAGCACCCGGCTTCCAGCCCGAATTCAACAGCTTTGCGCTGGTGATCGCACTTGCATCGAGTATTGGCTGGCTGCTGCTGCTGTACTGGCGACTTGGTCGGCGGCCTTCGGTACTGTGGCGCGCTGTGGTGCTATCAAGCGGAGGCGTGGTGCTTTGCTGGGTCTTGCTGATGACGCTGTGGCTGCCCTGGCTAAACTACCGACAGAGCTATGCCTCGGTCGCTGAGCAGCTCGGCGCCAAGCTGCCCGCTTCTTATCATTGCGTTGACGCGGTCGATCTTGGTCCGGCCCAGCGCGCGTCATTCGCGTACCTCGGCCACGTCAAGTTCAGCCGCCCCGGGGACTCGCCCTGCGAATTCCTGTTGGTGCAAGATGATCGCCTGCTCGCGAAAGGGGCGCAGATGAAATCGGTCGATGCGCAACTCACGCTGCTGTGGCAAGGCCGACGATCGGCCGACCGCCACGAGCTATTCCGCTTGTTCCGACGCACCACACCATGAGTACGCGCGAGTCCGCGCGCGACCCAGCCTCGTTCACCGCGCGAGTTGCCTCGCTGGCGTGGCCTATCGTCGTAGCGCAGCTGGCAGTGATCATGAACGGTGTCGTCGACACTATGATGACCGCGCGCTATGGCGCCATCGACCTTGCCGCATTGGGGCTGGGTGCCTCTGTGTATATCAGCGTGTTTGTCGGACTCTCGGGCGTCATGCAGGCGCTATCGCCCACCATAGGGCAGCTGTATGGCGCAAAAAAATTCGAAGCGATCGGGCATCAGGTGCGGCAAGGTGTTTGGCTCGCACTTTTTTTATCGGTAGTTGGCAGCGCATTACTGCTGTTTCCCGATCCACTGCTCAGCATTGCGCAAGCGCCACCGCAGCTCGATAGCAAGGTCCGCGAGTATCTGGCGCTACTATCGCTCGCACTACCGGCAACGCTCTGCTTTCGCGTATTCGCAGCGCTAAACACGGCAGTATCGCGTCCACGCATTGTGATGACAATACAAGTCGGCACACTGGTTTTGCTGAAGCTTCCTCTCAACGCGTTGCTGATCTTCGGCGGCTTTGGTCTTCCTGCGTTGGGGACACCCGGCGCGGCCATTGCCACATGTATCGCTGCATGGACGGCGCTGCTGATTGGTTGGCAGCTCGCTGCGCGCGGCGACGCCTACCGCCAGTTTCATGTGCAGAGCCAGCACTTCGAAAAACCCGCATGGCACACACAACTGTCATTACTCAAGCTTGGCCTTCCCATGGGAATGTCGTACTTGATTGAAGTTACCTCGTTCACCTTCATGGCATTGTTCATCGCGCGCATGGGCAGTGAGACGCTGGCGGCCCACCAAATCGCTGGTAACTTCGGCACGGTGCTGTATATGCTGCCGCTGTCGATCGCCAGCGCCACCGGTGTGCTGGTCGCGCAAGAGATTGGCGCTGGACGTTTAGCTGCTGCACGTCATGCAGGTGATGCCGGGATACGGCTCGGGATTATCGTAGCGGTCAGTATCGGGTTACTGGTCTACCTGACGCGCTCCCAGATCGTGGCGCTCTATACGCCAGACCCTCAAGTTGCAGCGATCGCGCTTCCGCTATTTCTGTTTATCGCTTTCTATCAGTTTTTCGATGCGACGCAGATTGGTGCTGCCTTTGTACTGCGCGCGTACAAGGTAGCAACCATACCTACGCTGATGTATGCCATTGGCTTGTGGGGTGTTGGTCTGGGCGGTGGTTACTTGCTGGGCTTTGACCTGCTAGGCAATACACCCGAGGGATTACGCGGTGCTGCGGGCTTTTGGCTAGGTAACAGTGTCAGCCTATGTCTGGTCTCGGCGGCATTATTCTGGTACCTGAGGCGTGTTCAACACATCCGAGAAATCGAAGCCTGATTAATACAGCCACTCCGGATTTGGATCAGGCACCGGATCCTGCTGTGGTGCCGGCTGCGGAATATCATCGCCAAATGGTTCGTCATCGGGTAATGGCACTGGTGCGCGATGCATATCAGCGTGGCTGCCGTGGCTCTGCGCGTCGTACCATACGACGCTCGGTTGGATGAGAGAACGCACGAAACTCGAGATTAGTCACGCCAATCGCACCCGGCGGTCCGGTGACAAATTCAAAATCTCGTCTGACCGGAAATAGTGCGCTGTCTAGCAGCACGACATCGGTGCGACAACTCGGATTCGGGTTAGATAAATGCGGGCGGATGTCTTGCCAGAGACGATCCGAAATCCACCCTTCCAAATAGATTTGGTTCGGATACGTGGTGTGATCCGCATCGAGATACGCTTTTTGACCAGCGGCGACATGCAGATAAGCGGGCGCTTCATCGGCGATCAGCAAATTTACCCAGCCATCACCCATGGGGTACGTGACTTCCTCGGGGCATCCCAGAAAACTCAGCTCCATGGTCCAGCGACAGGCAAGATCAAGTCGCTTGCTGAGCGCAGCATGCGTACTCAATTGGCTATCATCCATCACGCTGTACTGCACACTATTCACTCGGGCCTGAAGCGCAGGCTCCATATGGCGCATGGCCTCAAGGTTTTCGTGCAGGTTCCAAAACAACCACTTGCAGCGCTCGGACTCCGACATCTCGGACAAGTCTGCGATGGGACGTTGGCCAGTTGCTTCGAGATATTTCAATACCTCATCACGCCGGTGTTGATCAGCGGTGAATTCACCGGTTGACAGAGCAAACGTAGGCTCAGCGAGCTACATGATAACTCCGAAGATAAAACTGCCAGCACAGTCGAGACATCATGCGTCCGACTACTTTGACAGTAAAAAATTCCTCAGGTTTGATGCTGCTGAAAATCCTGCATATAGGCGACTAATGCCTCGACGCCTTCCATTGGCATAGCGTTGTAAATTGAAGCCCGCATCCCGCCAACGGCGCGATGCCCTTTCAGTTGTACCAAGCCGCGCTCCTCGGCCCCTCTCAAAAAGGCTTCATTGAGCCGCTCATCTCGCAGAAAGAAAGGGATGTTCATTCGAGACCGGCAGGACGCTTCCACCGGATTGTTGTAGAAGTCGCTGGTATCAATAAACTCATATAGCCGGTGGGCTTTGGCTATATTCTTTTGCTCGATGGCCGCCAACCCGCCCTGGTCGATCAACCACTCAAATACCAAGCCCGCGATATAGATACTGTAGGTCGCTGGTGTATTCAACATTGATGCCGCTGCGGCTTGCTCTTTCCAATGAAACACCGATGGCGTAATCGGCAATGCCCGGTCCAGCAAGTCATCACGAACAATAACGAAGGTGAGCCCTGCCGGACCTATATTTTTTTGCGCACCACCATAAATAACACCATAACGCGAAACATCCACCGGTCGGGATAAGATGTGTGAGGACATATCTGCCACTAACGGCACCTCGCTCATCTCAGGCACCCAAAAATACTCCACGCCGCCGATGGTTTCATTAGTACAGATATGCCGATAAGCTACCTTGGGGTCAGGTCGCCACTGATCCTCGGGGGGTATATAAGTGAACCGCCGGTCTTCCGACGAAGCGATCACATTCACCTTGCAATATTTACGTGCTTCTTGAATTGACTTCTTCGACCACTCGCCCGTGTTGACGTAATCCGCAGATGTTTTGTCGCCCAACAGATTCATGGGAATCAGCGCATTCATCGCAAGCGCGCCGCCCTGCAACAACAACACCTGATAATGCTCGGGAATACCCAGCAGCTGACGGAAATCCGCTAACGCTTTCTCAATAATGGAAGTGAATGCTTTACCGCGATGGCTCATTTCCATGACCGACATGCCGCATCCATGCCAGTCAAGCATTTCTTGCGCTGCGTGTTGCAGCACCGGCTCGGGCAGTGCTGCGGGACCAGCACTGAAATTAAAGACGCGCATTGTCATTCGATAAGCATCACCAAAGCGGGATTATAGTCAATCTGACATCCCCCGCCATCAAATAGCTTGCGCGCAAGCGAGGCGGCTACAATGCCATTCAGTAACCAGCCGCGGGGAGACCATGGAGACAACAACAAACGATAGCGCGCAACAAGCAGCCGAAGAGGCGCTTTACCGCAAAGTAGCGCTGCGCCTGATCCCGCTGCTGCTGGCGTGCTACGTAGTGGCTTATCTGGATCGGGTGAATGTGGGTTTTGCCAAGCTGCAGATGATAGATCAGCTTGGATTCTCCGACACTATTTACGGCCTCGGCGCTGGCATGTTTTTTATCGGTTACTTCTTGTTTGAAGTGCCGAGCAATATGATCTTGCACAAGATGGGCGCGCGGGTCTGGATAGGCCGCATCATGATCAGCTGGGGCTTGATCTCGGCGGCGATGATGTTTGTGACGACGCCGATGATGTTTTATGTCATGCGCTTCCTGCTGGGTATCGCCGAAGCAGGATTTTTCCCCGGCATTATTCTTTATCTGACGTATTGGTATCCGGCTGACCGACGCGCACGAATCACCGCCATGTTCATGACCGGTATTGCGATCGCTGGCGTCATCGGTGGACCGGTATCCGGAATCATCATGAAACACACCAACGGTATCTATGGCTGGCAAGGATGGCAGTGGATGTTTCTATTAGAAGGCCTGCCATCGGTCGCGCTCGGCTTGGTCGTCATCATGGTGCTGGATGATAGAATTTCCGAAGCCAAGTGGCTTACGGAAGAAGAGCGTGCGCTGTTAGCCCGCAATATCGCCAAAGATGAGGCACACAAAGAAGAAGAATCTTTTCTGCGCATTATCAGCTCGGGCAGGGTATGGCTTTGTGCTGCGATCTACTTCAGCTTTGTGATGGGTGTCTACGGTGTTTCTTTTTTCCTGCCAACGATTATCAAGTCGATGGGTCATACCGATGTAGTTGAAATCGGTCTGATCTCGAGTATTCCTTACAGTGTCTCAGTAGTCGTCATGCTTCTGGTAGCACGAAGTGCGGATCGAACAGGTGAGCGTCGTTGGCATGTCGCGATACCGGGCATGCTTGGCGCAATCGGATTAGCACTTTCCGTAATTCTCGCTAAAGACGGTGCCTTGGCGATTGCCGCACTCACGCTGGGCTTGTCAGGCATCATGACAACGCTGCCGCTGTTCTGGAGTTTGCCCACCGCCTTCCTCGCCGGTACCGGCGCAGCGGCAGGTATTGCGTTGATTAATTCACTCGGTAATTTGGCCGGCTTTGTGAGTCCGTATGCCGTTGGCTGGTTGAAAGATGCCACCGGCTCAACGGATGCTGGCGTCTATATGCTGTCTGTCGCTGTGGCGATCGGTGTACTACTTACCCTGGCAGTACCAAAGAGTCTGGTGAATCGCAGCCATTAAGCTGTTGATGTCAAATCGCTGCGGAGTGCTCTTCGCTTAGCCGGCACCTCCGCCGTGATCAAGCCAATATGATGTAGCACTCCCCATGACCTCGATTTAAGCAATCGGGATGGCTGTCATGTATTAGACCATCGCTATAACTCATCCTTGACATCAATCTCGAGGCTCTTCGATGGATCTTTCTCAATGATGGATCTGGGCGTCATAAATATGCAAGGGCGATCGCTAACGAGATCACGTATACCTTTTAGATGATCTGCCCCAACAATCAAATAATTTACTCTCTCATTCGTTAGATTCTTTAATACCTGATCAATCATATACCGGTTACGCTCATCCATGAGCCTATCAGCTTCCTTCCCAGCACGAACATCAGCCGCCTCAGCCTTTGAATATACTTGGCTGAAGCCCAGCCGCGCATGAATGGGTAGCTTGGAAGAATATTCCTCGATAAATTTAATGTAATGAAAAGTACTTTCCTTCTCCAGCTCCTCGGCAGACGGTATATGCGCTTTGAGATATAAAATACAATCAGCCAGCCTTTGATTCAGTTCATGACCTAATTTACTTAGATACTGAAACGCTTCAGAATTTTTTTCCAACAGTCGGCAATCACCGGGCTCCATCTTGTACAATTCTTCGCGCTCATCGCAGACTATCTCATGACCGCCCTCACTAAAAAAGCGATCGCCCTGGGTCCGGCTGAACCCAAGCATGACTTTTTTTATGAAAGCCTCTATCGATGGCTCATAATGTATTTCGCCAATCACAACGAGCACACCCCGCATGTCCTTGGATTTTTTTGCCGAGGTAGTACGCCATATTTCAAAAAATGGTTCAAATTTTTTGACGAATTCTTCAATCAAAAGCCTTTTTGCTATTGGATTTTTTTTTCCGACACTTGAGGCAGCATCAGCACCTGGTGGGCCAATTCTGAACGATCTAGCATTGCTGACAGCGCCTATAGCCTTGGCTCCGATCGATGGAATGTCGAACACAAGCTGCATAAGCTGTCGGTAGCCGTGGGCCTCAAGCAATGCCGTATGCGGGTTCTCGGGTGGCTCAATCCCGCGACTACGCTGCAGCTCGCATAGCGCGATCTGATCTTGGTCACGGCGCTTACGCATACTTGCTCGATCTGGCTGATCTGGTAAGCCTGAGTGTTTTGCCGGCTTATTTTTCAGAACCGGCTGCTGAATACCTGCGTGTAATTGATGAAGAAGAGGCGTGGGTAGTGTGGAACCCAAACTCGGCGAAGCGGCTTAGTTAAGCTTAGAGTTGGTAGGGGCGAAACTGGTTGAATTGGCATACATGCGTAGCTCCTATGAAAACGCCACGGCTACGTCGCATCAAAGCAGCATCGGTTCCTGAAATAGCATTGTCTTTTGGGAGCGAGTAGTCAGACTCAATGCTGGTCGATGGCGTTCGTTGAGCCTGCCTCTTTTCGTAAAACAAATTTTTGTATCTTGCCAGTCGAGGTTTTTGGTAGATCTTTGAATATAACAATTTTTGGTACCTTGAAGCTTGCAAGTAACTTCCTGCAATGGTCGATGACTTCTTCCTTAGTAAGTGTTATACCTGCACGCGTTTCGATAAACGCGCAAGGCACCTCACCCCACTTGGCATCAGGCGCCGCTACCACGGCGGCAGCAATGACGGCCGGATGCTGATATAGCGCGTCTTCTATCTCAATACTAGAAATATTCTCGCCGCCAGAAATGATGATGTCCTTGCTGCGGTCTTTAATCCTTACATAACCATCGGGGTTCATGACGGCGAGATCGCCGGTGTGAAACCACTCACCTTTGAATGACGCTTCAGTTGCAGCTGAATTTTTCAGATACCCCTTCATGCAAATATTCCCTCGAAACATAATCTCGCCGATCGTCTCGCCATCAGCAGGCACCGGCAGCATCGTCTCGGGATCAAGCACTGTGACTGATTGCTGGAGGTGATAGCGCACGCCTTGTCGCGCATTTTTTTGTGCCTGTTCGGGTAGCGGTAGTGCAGACCAGTCCTCCTGCTTTGCACATACCGTGGCAGGCCCATAAACCTCGGTGAGACCGTACACATGCGTGATATCGAAGCCCATCTCCACCATCTGCGCCAACACCGCGGATGATGGCGGCGCTGCCGCAACCATGGTCGAGACTTTATGCTGAATGTCTATGCGCCATTCAGCAGGTGCGTTAGCTAAAGCGCTTTGTAGTATCGGCGCGCCACAGTAATGCGTGATTTTTTCTTTGGCGATTAGCGCAAGCACGTGCTGCGGATCAAATTTGCGCAAGCAGACATTCACTCCCGCTCTTGCCGCCAGCGTCCAGGGAAAACACCAGCCATTACAGTGAAACATCGGCAGCGTCCATAAATACACTGCATGCTTGGGCATGTCCCACTCAAGGATATTTGAGATTGCATTCAAGGCCGCGCCTCGGTGGTGATACACCACGCCTTTTGGATCGCCGGTCGTGCCTGAGGTGTAATTCAGCGCAATGGCATTCCACTCGTCTGCCGGTGGCTGCCAATCGAATTCCGCATCGCCAGTTAATAGCAGCGCTTCATAATCGGTCCAGTCATCGGGTACATTGGGCGTATCCGCTTCTTGATCATTGACACCGATAATTGGGAGTTCAGGTAAGGCCTGACGTAGCTGCTCGACCAGTAACACGAATTCGGTATCGACGATGAGCGCCTTTGCTTCACCATGGCGCAGCATGTACAAGATCGACGCCAAGTCCAATCGCGTATTGAGCGTGTTTAATACTGCGCCCGCCATCGGTATGCCGAAGTGGCACTCGACCATAGCCGGAATATTTGGCAGTAAAACGGCAACCGTATCGTCTTTACCAATGCCACGCCGCTGCAAAGCGCTACCGAGTTGGCGGCTACGCTTGTAGGTTTCCCGCCAGTTACGACGGATTTTGCCATGCACCACGGCCAGCCGATCGGGGTACACATCAGCGGCACGAGCGATAAAGTCGAGCGGGGTCAGCGGCGCATGGTTGACCACCCGTCGCTCCAACCCAGTAGTGAAATCGGTCATGACCTTCCCCAGCTTGCTTTAATGGATAGGTCTAATTTTATGCTGACGCCTGAGACAGGCCAACTTTACTGCTGGGCGACGAGGTAAGGTTATAGATACACTGAAATCTCCGCACACTTGACTACTCAAATACAGTCATTGTGATCACCGTGTGCGGAGTTGAAGCTATTGGATTAGGCGTAGGCTGCCTTTTCGAATTCTTCGTACGCCGCCATCAGCGGTGGCTCAACAAATGGCAAGGTCTGCGTCATGATGATGCCAGCGAGATTACTCTTGATGTCGAACCAGTAATGTGTATTCAACACACCCGCCCAGCTCTGTGAACCGGCTCGACGCCGACCAGGAATAT
>VGHX01000019.1 GCA_016868055.1 Betaproteobacteria bacterium | reverse complement strand
TTGTCAATGCCGCTGGCAAGATCGAGAAGATCCTGCCGCGTACGCGCAATGATGCGCATCGGGTGATTGAAGAATGCATGCTCGCCGCCAATGTCTGCGCCGCAGACTTTGTGCATCGGCATGAGCACCCGGCGCTGTACCGTATCCACGCAAGCCCATCGGAAGAAAAGCTGAATCAGCTGCGTACGTTCCTCAAGCAGCTCGGTTTATCACTCGGTGGTGGCAATTCACCAGCGGCTTCGGATTACGCGCAGCTGATGGACAAAATCCACGGCCGGCCGGATGCGGTGCTGTTGCAGACCATGCTGCTACGTTCGATGCAGCAAGCGGTTTACAGTCCCGAGAATATTGGCCATTTTGGCTTGTCGTATCAGGCGTATGCGCATTTCACCAGCCCGATTCGGCGCTACCCGGATTTACTGACCCATCGCGCAATCAAGGCGATTTTGCAAGGCAAGCGCTACCATCCCAAGGGTATTGAAACCGAGACACTGAACACCAACCTCTCGCCGATGGCGCGCAAATTACTCGCGCGGGATCGCGCCAGCGGCAAGAAGCGTGCGGAAGGTGATTTGGCGATCTGGGAATCACTCGGCATACACTGCTCGGCGAATGAGCGGCGTGCCGATGAGGCATCGCGTGATGTTGAGGCTTGGCTGAAGTGCTATTTTGTGCGCGACAAACTGGGCGAAGAATTTACCGGCACGATTTCTGGTGTCGCATCCTTCGGTATTTTTGTGCAGCTGGATGCGCTGTACATCGAAGGTATGGTGCACGTGACGGATTTAGGCGCTGATTATTTTCAATATGATGAGGCTCGCCATGAGCTGCGCGGCCAGCGTACCGGTATTCGTTATCAACTGACCGACCGAGTCACCGTGCAAGTCAGTCGGGTCGATCTGGATGCGCGTCGTATTGACCTGAGATTAGTTCACCAGCCGGACATCCACACGCAGATCAAGAAAGAGTCGCGTCGTGCCGATGCAGAGCACGTGCGTAGCGGGTTGTTTGGCGCAAAAAAAGCAGCAAAGAAAACGACCAAAAAAGCCGCTGCCGCCAAACCAGAAAGCGCCAAGGCACGCAAGAGCGCGAAGAAGACGAATGGCGGTGGTGCATCGCGCACTGGCCGTAAAAAGCGTAAGTAGGTGACTTTGAAATCGAAACTTATTTTCGGCTTTCACGCGGTGACCGCGCGTCTGCGGCTGGATGCCTCGACCGTGCAAGAAATTTATGTCGATTCATCCCGGCATGACCGGCGCATGGGAGATTTGCTGCGTGCCGCCAAGGGTGCGAATGTCCGTGTGATACAGGCAGATGATCAGCGCCTGGATGCGATGGTTGGAACGCGTCGCCATCAAGGTGTAGTTGCCCGCGCGGGTGAGTTATCGTTAGCGCGTAACCTGGCTGAGTTACTCGACATGATTCAAGGTCCGCCGCTCTTGCTGCTGCTTGATGGCGTGACGGATCCGCATAACCTTGGCGCTTGCTTGCGCGTAGCCGATGGCGCTGGTGCGCATGCGGTGATTGCGCCCAAGGACCGCGCTGTAGGTTTGAATGCCACCGCCAGCAAAGTCGCCAGCGGCGCTGCAGACACCGTGCCCTACATCACGGCAACCAATATGGCACGCACCATGCGTGAGCTGCAAGAGCGCGATATCTGGCTCACTGGCACTACTGATGACGCCGACCAGAGCCTGTTCGATCTTGACTATACCGGCGGCACTGCGTTCGTGATGGGCTCGGAAGGCGAGGGGATGCGACGCCTGACCCGCGAGAACTGTGATCGTCTGGTGAGCCTGCCGATGATGGGGGCGGTTGAGAGTCTGAATGTCTCGGTTGCTTCCGGGGTGTGCTTGTATGAGGCACGCCGGCAGCGGTTGGTTGCGTCGCGTGGGTAAAATGTCGGGATCAGTCCCGGAGTTCTGACATGTTCAGCCGTATCAACGAAGATATCAGCAGCATCATGCAGCGTGATCCCGCGGCGCGTAGTCGCTGGGAGGTGTTGACGTGCTACCCCGGCTTGCACGCGATCATAATGCACCGCTGGGCAAACGCTTGCTGGCGCATCGGCCTGAAGTGGTTGGGCCGTTTTATCTCCTATGTCTCGCGTGCCATGACGGGTATTGAAATCCACCCCGGTGCAACCATAGGGCAGCGCGTCTTCATCGATCATGGTTTTGGTGTCGTGATCGGTGAGACTGCAGAAATTGGTGATGACTGCACTATCTACCAAGGCGCTACCTTGGGTGGCACATCACTAAGCAAAGGCAGCAAGCGTCATCCCACTCTGGGTCGTGGTGTGATTATTGGCGCGGGTGCGCAGGTATTGGGTGGATTCACCGTGGGCGATGGCGCGAAGGTCGGTTCGAATGCCGTTGTGGTGAAGGCGGTACCGCCTGGTGCTACGGCGGTGGGAAACCCGGCACGGGTCATCGAGAAAGATGCGCATGGCGAGCGCGATGATGCGGCAGCGCGCATGTTTGCTGCCTATGGTTTGACATCGAATGGTGACGATCCGCTGTCCAAAGCCTTGCACGGTCTGATCGACAATGCGGCGTCGCAGGAAATGCAGCTTCAGAAAATTATTGCGGCGCTCAACGCTGCAGGCATCGCGGTAGAGGATGTCGCGCCCTCAGACCGCTTCAACGCAGAGCAACTTAACAAACTGGTTGAGTAGCGGGTCGGTATATCGGCTTGCTTATGCGCTTGCTGATGCGCTTGTGCTGATTAAGTGCCGGCGCGTTCGAGTTCAAGCAGCCTGAGCACTTTGCGCTGTACCTTGCCGGTCGTTGTCATGGGTAGCGCATCAATAAATTCGATCTCCCTGGGATACTCATACGGCGCAAGTTGAGCGCGCACATGGTCCTGCAGGTCTTGGATGAGTTCAGCGTCTTGTTGCTCGCCCCGCGGTGTGTCAGGCGTGAGGACGATAAACGCTTTGATCAGGTTGCCGCGTTGTGCGTCTGGCTTGGGCACTACGGCCGCGTTCGCCACGGCAGCATGCTTCACCAGACAGTTCTCGATTTCTGACGGCCCAATACGGTAGCCTGCTGCCTTGAACATGTCGTCGGCGCGACCGCGATACCAGAGATAGCCATCGCTATCCATCTCGGCCAGATCGCCGGTCATCAACCAGTCACCATGGTACTTTTCCTTACTCGCCTCGGGCTTGCGCCAGTAGCCATTGAAAATGACCGGATCCGGATGACCGTGAATATCGTAGCGATGTAGTGCAACCTCGCCGATCTGACCAGGCGCCACCAGTGAACCGGTATCGTCAAGCAGCGCAACCCGGTGCCCGGGATAGGGCTTGCCCATACTGCCAGCACGCGCTGGCCATTGCACTGCGCAGTTACCCACCAGATAGTTGGCCTCGGTTTGTCCAAACATCTCGTTTACCGTGACCCCAAGTGCTTGCTGCGTCCACTGAAAAACTGCGTCGCCGACTGCCTCGCCTGCACTCATGATCGCGCGCAGCTTAAGCTGATAGCTGTGACGAGGATGAGGTACTGCTTTCATCATCAGTTTCAGTGCAGTTGGGAAGAGAAAGGTATTGGTGACTTGATGTCGCTCCATTAGCTGGAACGCATGCTCCGGCGAGAACCGCTCTCGACTAGCGACAATCGTTTGGCCAAAGTACAGTGTCGGAAGCAGCGCATCCATCAAGCCGCCTGTCCAGGCCCAGTCAGCGGGTGACCAGAACACATCGCCGTGTTGCGGAAACCAGTTCTGCGACGCGACGAAACCGGGCAGGTTGCCGATTAAGGCGGCCTGCGGTATCAGCGCACCTTTTGACGATCCCGTGGTACCGCTGGTGTAAATCAGAATTGCCGGGTCGTTAGCGCGAGTGACGACTGCTGCAAAATCACTTGGCGCTTCGGCGAGTGCCTCGTGCCATGCGACCAGATCACTACGCAGCGCATCTACCGCGAGCACATGCTCGAGCGCGGGACAATCCGCTCGCACGGCATCGATGACTACGATCGCGCTGCTATCGACTATCGCCACTGCTGTCTCGCTATCTTGAAGGCGATAGGCCATCGCCTCCGGACCGAATAGCACTGATAGCGGCATGGCGATGGCGCCAAGTTGCTGACACGCGATATGCGCCACCGCGACCTCCGGCCGCTGCGACATCACAATCGCAACGCGTGTGCCTGATTCAACGCCGCGCGAACGCAGCACATGACTAAGCCGGTTAGCATCTTGCTGAAGCATGGCGTAAGTGACAGCCTGATGCTCTTTGGTCGCGTCATCGACCACAATCGCTGCGCGGTGGGCGTGCTCAGGATGCCTGGCCCAGCGCCCGCAGCAGAGCTCGGCGATGTTGCAGTTATCAGGTACCCACCAACGGAAAGATTGGTAGAGGGCGTCATAGTGATCGACGGCTGCCATCGGAGGTGTGCGGTGTGTCGCCTATAATTTCATGCTTGGATACTAGCCCCCGCCGCCGGCGAAGGCAATCCAGAACCCGTTCCCGCCATGCCGACCTATTCAAGCACTTCCCGATCCGAGTTTCTGACCCTGCGTGGCCTACGAATGCACCTGCGGCACTGGGGTAAAGATGCTGCGCCCAAGCTGTTCATGCTGCATGGCTGGATGGATGTGTCGGCGTCATTTCAGTTCGTGGTCGACGCCTTGGCTCACGATTGGCACGTGATTGCGCTCGACTGGCGTGGCTTCGGATTATCCGAGCGCGTCGCAAACGATTGCTACTGGTTTCCCGACTACTTGGCAGATCTCGACGCCGTGCTGGATGCCATCTCACCTGAGCAGGCAGTAAGCCTAGTGGGGCACAGCATGGGCGGCAATGTCGCTACTCTCTATGCAGGCGTGCGTCCGCAGCGTGTTTCGCGCTTGATCAATTTGGAAGGTTTCGGGCTCGCCAATGCAGTGCCGGCCCAAGCGCCGAAGCGGTACGCGCAGTGGCTGGATGAGTTACGCGAACCGCCGTCGATGCGAAGCTATCCGAGCCGTGAGGCGGTGGCGGAGCGCTTGAGAAAGAACAACCCGAGACTGACTCCTGAGCGGGCGCTGTTTTTATCGGATCATTGGGCGGCGTCAGATGCACACGGCGAGTGGCACATACAGGGCGACCCCAAGCACAAAATCGTGAGCGCCAATTTGTATCGAACCGAGGAGATACTGGCTTGCTGGCAGCAGATCACGGCCCCGGTACTCTGGGTTGAGGCAGAGCACACGGATGTGTGGCGCTGGATGCGGCCGAAAGCCGAAGTTCGCGCCGAGATTGATCGTCGGATGCGCGTTATCCCTGATGTTCGATCTGCGCTGATCAATGACGCGGGGCACATGTTGCACCATGATCAGCCTGAGGCGCTGGCGCACTTGATCGAGGATTTCCTTACTGTGTGAGCGGCGCACGCCGACAGGGCGTCGGGCGTACAATGACAGCTTGAACGCAGCAAATCTTTTCCGAGCATCTCCATGTTGAACTCCGATCTGCACTGTCACTCGATCGTGTCGGACGGCACACTCACGCCCACCGCATTGGCGCAACGGGCTAAAGCCAACGGCGTAGCGCTGTGGGCGCTCACGGATCATGACGAAATCGACGGTATCGCCGAGGCGCGTGCCGCCGCTGACGCGGTCGGACTGCGGTTCATGGCCGGTGTCGAGATATCAATCACCTGGTCTGGAAGGACCGTGCATATTGTGGGTTTGGGTGTCGACGAGCACGACCCCGAACTGTGCGCGGGGCTTGCCTCGGTGCGCGGCGGGCGTGAGCGCCGAGGGCGCGAGATTGCTGAATCCTTGGCACAGGCGGGGATTCACGGTGCCTTTGAGGGCGCGATGCAGCACGCGGGTAATCCCGAGATGCTGGGGCGCACCCATTTCGCAAGATTTCTCGTCGAAACCGGCATCCGACCCACGGTGGCGGACGTGTTCAAGCACTACTTGGTCGAGGGCAAGCCCGGTTACGTGCCACACCGCTGGGGCGATTTGGAGCACGCGGTCCAATGGATTCGCGGCGCCGGTGGTCGCGCGGTAATTGCTCATCCGGCCCGCTACGGGTTAACCGAGTTGCAACAACAGGCGCTGATCGAGGCGTTCAAAGATATCGGCGGCGAGGGCATCGAGGTGGTTACGGGCAGTCACACGCCGGAGGAGTACCAGCGCTACGCGCAGGTTGCGCGCCACATGGGTCTGATGGCCTCGCGCGGATCAGACTTCCATGGCGTGACAGAATCCGGGGCGGACCTGGGTTCATTGCCGCCGCTGCCCGCCGATCTCAAGCCGGTTTGGTACGATTGGTAAGAGATTCTCAACATCACTGATAAAAAACCTTCGGCTTTATCTGAGTTGAATTCCGGCCCAAGCGTCGCCACATCCGTTCGCACGTGGCCATAATTCGCCTCTGAATGCGGCTACGATCCGCATATATTCACTGAGTCTTCTTCGGAGACCGATCCATGAAAAGAATTATCTTGTTTGTCCTCACGAACATCGCCGTGATCGCGGTCATGTCGATCGTGCTGTCGGTGCTGGGTGTTGATCGTTTCCTGACTTCTCAGGGCCTGAACGTTGGCAGCTTGCTGGTGTTCTCATTGGTGGTGGGCTTCACCGGCGCGATTTTTTCGCTCCTGATCAGCAAGCCGATGGCGAAGTGGAGCACCGGCGCGAACGTGATCGAGCACCCGCAAAACGAGACCGAGCGCTGGCTACTCGACACAGTGCGCCGGCTAGCTGATCGCGCGGGTATCGGTATGCCAGAGGTAGCCGTCTACGAGGGTGAGCCGAACGCCTTCGCTACGGGTGCTTTTCGCGACGAGGCACTGGTGGCGGTGTCTACCGGGCTGCTGATGAACATGACGCGCGATGAAGTCGAAGCCGTGTTGGGGCACGAGGTGGCGCACATTGCCAACGGCGACATGGTGACCATGACCCTGATTCAAGGCGTGACGAACACCTTCGTTGTTTTCCTCTCGCGGATTGTCGGCTACGTGGTCGATCGCGCGCTGTCACGCAACGACGAAAGTACCGGCGGTATTGGCTATATGGTCACGGTGATTGTTTGTCAGATCGTATTCGGACTACTCGCTTCCATGATCGTGGCTTGGTTCTCACGTCAACGCGAATTCCGCGCCGATGCCGGCGCCGCGCAGCTGATGGGTAATCGCCAGCCGATGATCAATGCTTTGCACCGGCTCAGTACATTACATGAAGCAGCGCTGCCGCAGTCGGTGGCCGCGCTGGGCATTAATCACTCGAGCGGCTTCTTTGAGCTATTCTCCACCCATCCGCCCCTTGAGGAGCGCATTGCAGCGCTGCAGCGCAGCTGACTCCGGCTGCATCAGTACCTCGAAGCGACAGCCTGATACGCTGTCGCTTTTGTTTTGTTCATATGACTCAATACTTTCATATCCACCCAGATAATCCGCAACCGAGGCTGATCCGGCAGGCGGCAGAGATTATTCATGCAGGCGGTATCGTCGCATTACCCACTGACTCCAGCTACGCCCTGGTCTGCCATTTGGACGACAAAGGCGCGGTTGATCGCCTGCGTCGAATTCGCGGGGTCGATGAAAAACACCACCTGACACTGCTTTGTCGTGATCTGTCCGAGATCGCCACCTACGCGCGGGTCGATAACAAGCAGTACCGATTGCTGAAAGCGGCGACGCCTGGCCCCTATACGTTTATTTTGGAGGCGACGCGCGAGGTGCCTCGCAGGCTATCGCACCCATCTCGCAAAACCATAGGATTACGCGTTCCTGAAAACACCATCGCGCTGTCGCTGCTGCAGGAATTACATCAGGCACTGATAGGCACCACCCTGATCCCTGCCGGTGGTGACGTGCCGCTCAATGATCCTGACGAGATCCGCGACACGCTACAGCGGCAGGTAGAGTTAGTTGTCGATGGCGGTAGCTGCGGATTAGAGCCGACCACTGTAGTCGACTTAACTGGTGACGGCCCGCAGGTGTTACGGCACGGGAGAGGCGACATCGCCTTGTTTGCTTAGCATGTTGTCGCGCCATGATGTTCGGTCTTACCAGAGCGCTCTGCTAGAATTCTGCTGATGAGTGACACAATCCAGACGATTGCGGTCTATGCATTGCCGATTCTGTTCGCGATCACGCTACATGAGGCAGCGCATGCCTACGCTGCACGGTTCTTCGGTGATCTGACGGCCTACTCTCAGGGGCGGATGAGCCTGAATCCGGCCAAGCACATCGACCCCATCGGCACCATTGCACTTCCGCTGGTGCTGGCGCTGGTCCAGAGCCCCTTCATATTCGGCTACGCCAAGCCGGTGCCGGTTGATTTCTCGCGACTGAATCATCCCAAGCGCGACATGCTGTGGGTAGCGCTGGCTGGCCCCGCTGCTAACTTGGTGATGGCACTCGGCTGGATGATTTTGTATTTCGTGTTGTATGGCGCCTCGTTGCAAGAGGAGTATTTCTTCCGTGTAGCCGAGGCTGGCATCGTGGTCAACCTGGTGCTGTTTGCGTTCAACTTGTTTCCTCTGCCGCCGCTGGATGGTGGCCGAATCCTGACAAGCTTGCTGCCGATGCGTTATGCCTTCAAGTTCGCGCGGCTTGAGCCGTATGGTTTTTTTATTGTGCTCGCGCTGGCGATGCTCAATCTCTTGAAGTACTGGATGATCCCGGTGGTGGCAGCAGCGAATGGCCTACTCTCCGTACTGGTCGCTCCTCTAAAATTCCTCGTCACCTGACACACCATGTATCCTGATCGCGTTGTCTCTGGAATGCGCCCGACTGGCGCAATGCACCTTGGCCACTACCATGGCGCGCTAAAAAATTGGGTAAGGCTGCAATCAGAGCATCCTTGTCTGTTCTTCGTTGCTGACTGGCACGCGCTGACGACCCACTACGACGATCCTTCGATCATCGAGAGCAGCACGTGGGATATGGTGATTGACTGGCTGGCAGCCGGTATCGACCCCTCGCAAGCCACCGTTTTCATTCAGTCCAAGGTCCCCGAGCATGCCGAGCTGCATCTGCTGCTGTCGATGTCGACCCCACTGGGTTGGTTGGAACGAGTGCCTACCTACAAAGATCAGCAAGAAAAACTCACTGATCGTGATCTCGCTACCTACGGCTTCCTCGGCTACCCGCTGCTGCAGGCGGCGGATGTGTTGATCTACCGCGCCAGCATGGTACCGGTGGGTGAAGATCAAGTGCCGCATATCGAGATGATGCGTGAGATAGCGCGGCGCTTTAATTACCTGTACGGGCGCGAGAAAGACTTCGAACAAAAAGCCCAAGAAGCAGTCAAGAAACTCGGCGCCAAACGCGCCAAGCTGTACAACGAATTGCGGTCTGAGTTTCAGGAGAAGGGTGATGATGAGGCGCTGGCGCAAGCCAAGGCGATGCTCGACGATGCTCAGAATCTCTCGATGATTGATCGCGAGCGTTTATTTGGCTATCTGGAAGGTAGCCGCAAACTGATCTTGGTCGAGCCACAGGCTTTGCTCACCGAGGCCTCGCGCCTGCCAGGGCTCGATGGTCAGAAAATGTCCAAGAGCTATGGCAACACCATTGCGCTGCGCGATGACAGCGACACCGTAACCAAGAAAATCAGAACCATGCCGACCGATCCTGCGCGTGTGCGACGCACTGATCCCGGTAACCCAGACAAATGCCCCGTGTGGATGTTCCATCAGGTGTACTCTGATCAGACCACGCAGGATTGGGTGGTGCAAGGCTGCAAGACCGCGGGCATCGGTTGCCTCGAGTGCAAGCAACCGGTGATCGATGGCATCCTGAAAGAGCAAGAGCCGATGCGTGAGCGCGCGCAGCAGTATCTCGATGATCCATCACTGGTGCGCGCAATCGTCGCCGACGGCTGTGACCAGGCGCGCAAGCTGGCGCAAGAAACCATGCGCGATGTGCGTGAAGAAATGGGACTGTCTTACAGCTAATGTCGCATGCCTCCGCCGAGCCCTCTGCGTGGGTTGAACGTTTTGCACCGCTGATCCCGGCCGGCAGAGTGCTAGACCTGGCTTGTGGTGCGGGCCGCCATGCGCGCTTGTTGGCGGCTATGGGGCACGATGTTGTCGCGGTTGATCGTGACGCAGCAGCGCTGGCCACCTTGGCCGGCGAGCGTATCGAGACGCGTTTGATCGATCTGGAACAATCCGGCGCTGAGCAACAAGCGCTGTGGCCGTTGGTAGCGTCGATGTACAGCGGCGTAGTGGTAGCCAACTACCTGCACCGCGCGTTGATGAGTGCGCTGCTGGCTTCGGTTAAATCGGGTGGCATCTTGATCTACGAAACCTTCGCTCACGGCAATGGACAATTTGGCAAGCCATCGAACCCGGATTTCTTGTTAGCGCGTGGTGAGTTACTCGACGTCGGCTTGCGTGCTCCGGCGTGGCATGTGATCGCCTTTGAAGATGGTTATGTTGAAACGCCAAAGCCAGCCATGATTCAGCGTGTCTGCGCGCGGCGCGAAGGTGCAGCGACGATACCAATCTGCGTTGCGCTTTGATGGCACTTTGATACGTGATTATCCGACCCCGGGCGGGGCTGATCCGATACAATTCGGCTTTTGCTTTTCCGCGATAACCCCACCATGATCCAAGGCAGCATAGTCGCAATCGTGACGCCCATGTTCGAGGATGGCACCCTCGATTTTGTGAGCCTGAAGGCGCTGCTTGACTGGCATGTCGCAGAGGGTACCGATGCCATAGTCATCGTGGGTACTACCGGCGAGTCGCCAACTGTTTCGGTTGAAGAGCACTGTGAACTGATCAAGGTTGCGACTAAACACGTGGCGGGTCGGATTCCGGTGATCGCCGGCACCGGCGGTAACTCGACTGCCGAGGCGATCGAACT
The DNA here is from genome assembly GCA_016868055.1 of Betaproteobacteria bacterium. Classification (GTDB taxonomy): domain Bacteria; phylum Pseudomonadota; class Gammaproteobacteria; order Burkholderiales; family Burkholderiaceae_D; genus Pernthalerella. The sequence goes on along the minus strand of VGHX01000019.1, from coordinate 23,954 downwards.
CACTGCGTATGCCAAGCAAGCCGGCGCTGACGCCTCATTGCAGGTCGTGCCTTACTACAATCGCCCGACCCAGGAAGGGATGGCACAGCACTTCACGCGCATCGCCGAGGCGGTTGACTTGCCCATGATTCTTTACAACGTGCCGGGCCGGACGGTAGCAGACATGAGCAATGACACCATTGTTCGGTTGTCTGCGGTGCCTGGCATCGTGGGCGTTAAAGATGCCACCGGTAATATCGCACGCGGCACTGAGTTGCTGCGTGCCGTGCCCAAGTCATTTGCAGTTTTCTCGGGCGATGACGCGACCGCAATGGCACTGATGTTCTGCGGCGGCAAAGGCAATATCTCGGTAACTGCAAACGTGGCGCCGCGCGCAATGCATGAGCTCTGTGTTGCGGCAATGGCGGGTCGTGTCGCAGACGCGGTCGCCATCAATGACAAGCTGATCCCGCTGCATAGCCGTTTGTTTGTTGAGCCCAATCCTGTTCCGGTGAAATGGGCGCTGCAGCAGATGGGTCGCATCGAGGGGGGCATACGGTTGCCACTAGTGCCGCTTGGCGCGGGAAGTCATGAGTTACTACGCAGCGCACTGCGCGAATCTGGCGTGCTGCAATGACGCTCTCTCACACTGAATTATTTTCCGGTAATGAAATGAACCTTGCACCTATCACGCGATTGACTACGCGACGGTTTTGCACACGCTGGCTGATACCTGGTTTTCTTGTCATGATCGCTGGCTGCAGTAGCGTCAGTGAGATGCTCGAGCCAGAAAAAATTGATTACAAGGGTGCGGCAAAGTCGACCAAGAAAAACAAGCTCGAAGTGCCACCCGACCTCAACGCACCACGCGCTAACAGCACCTACAACGTCGACAACACGCGTGGCAGTGCGACGGCGTCCGAGTACAGCGCACGGCAACCTGGCGGCACTGGCAAGGCAGCGACAGCCGCCGCGCCAAGCACTGCGGTGGCGCCGGCAGTGGTATCCGGAATGCGGATTGAGCGAGACGGCAAGCAGCGCTGGCTGGTGGCAAGCGAGACCCCGGAGCTACTGTGGCCCAAGATTAAAGATTTTTGGCAGGAGAACGGATTCTTGGTGGCGGTTGAAAACCCCGAAGCCGGGGTGATGGAGACCGATTGGGCCGAGAACCGTGCCAAGATTCCGCAGGATTTCATACGAAACACCATCGGTAAGGTGTTTGATTCGCTCTATTCGACCGGCGAGCGGGATAAATTCCGCACGCGCCTGGAGCGGCGCGCTGATGGAGGCACCGAGGTCTACATCAGCCATCGTGGCGCAGAAGAAAAAGTAACCGGGCAGTCGTTCAGCCAGTCAACCGTATGGACTGCGCGTCCCTCCGACCCTGAGTTGGAAGCGGAGTTTTTGCGCCGGTTGATGACAGCCCTCGGCGCAGAGCCCAAGGCAGCGGCAGCTGCAGTCAAAGATGCCAAGCCCGCCACTGCTGAGCGTGCGCGTCTCTCAAAAGACGCGACCCACGTCGAGATTGACGAGGGCTTTGATCGGGCGTGGCGTCGGGTTGGCCTGGCACTGGATCGTGTGGGATTCACGGTCGAGGACCGAGACCGCACCCGTGGGCTCTACTTTGTGCGTTACATCGACCAAGGCGACGAGGCCAAGAACAAAGCTGAGCCTGGTTTCTTTGCACGCTTGTTCCGATCAAAGAGCGACAAGAGCGACGCATTGCGGTACCAGATTCGCGTGCAAGGCGCGGAGGCCAGCAGCAAGGTCTCGGTGCAAAATGACAAGGGCGCGGATGCCAGCGACGCTAACGCAAAACGTATTTTGGCCCTGCTTAACGAGCAGCTGAAGTAGCTAATGTTATCGCCTGATACGCGGCGTAGGGCGTGAGATTTGCCAGTCTAGGCAGTGGTAGCGAGGGCAACGCGCTCTTGATTTCCTCACACGCCGGCCGCACAGCAACCCATGTCATGCTGGACTGCGGATTCGGGCCGCGTGAGCTGAGCCGTCGGCTTGCTCGACTGGAGATGTCTCCGGAGCAGATCGCTGGCATCATCGTCACTCATGAGCACTTGGATCATTTAGGCGGCGTGTTCCAAGTCGCACAGCAGTTAAAGTTGCCGGTGTGGCTGAGTTTCGGTAGCTTGCAAAACGCGCCGAAAGAACACCTGAGCGGTGTAGAGGTTCATATCTGCCGCGATGGCAATGACTTCGAGATGGGTGATTTCACGATCAGCCCCTACACGGTGCCGCATGATGCGCTGGAGCCCGTGCAGTACACCATCGCTGATGGCAATAGCAAGCTGGGCGTACTGACCGATGTCGGTCATGCGACGCCGCACCTGATTTCGGCGCTATCGGGCTGTGATGCCTTGCTACTTGAGTTCAACCACGACACGCAGATGCTGGCGCGGTCCGCTTACCCTGGCTGGCTGAAGTCGCGAATTTCAGGGCCTTTCGGGCATCTGTCGAACGATGCGGCAGCAGAGATTCTTCGTGAAATCGACAAAGCGCGACTACACACGCTGATCGCGGCCCATCTCTCACAGCGCAACAACACGCCGGACTTGGTGCGAGCGGCGATCGAGCCTGAGATCGCTGGTACCGACATCGCACTCACGATCGCAGATCAGATCACTGGCTCAGACTGGATCAGCTGCGTACGCTAAATTACTGCGATGTGAAGAAAACAAAAAAGTCGCCCAAGGGCGACTTTTTTGTCGACACGCCAGAGTACCCGGCGTGTTCGTCAGCACAGAGAAATTACTTCTTCTCTTCAGCTGGAGGTGCGTCAGCCTTCGGTGCCTCAGCAGCCGGTGCGTCAGCCTTCGGTGCCTCAGCAGCCGGAGCCTCAGCCTTCGGTGGCTCAGCGGCAGGTGCCGGCGGAGCAGCTTCCTCTTTCTTGCCGCAAGCGGCCAGAGCCAGTGCCAGCAGGGAAGCGATCAGCAACGATTTTTTCATGGTTATCCTTCAGGTGAGAATGAAAAATGATTCTTAAAGCGAGCTTAATAACTACCGGTAGTTATCGCACTTTCAGGTCGCCCTGTCGAACAGGCACTGCCAAATTGCGCACTGCCGCATCGACAAAACTTCCTAAACGGAAATTATACCGGCGTTGTTGAAGTGCTTGCAAGTGATTTTGGGCCGGTTTGACGGTGGTTCAGCCCCTTTGCACGCATGAAACCGTCTATCTCAAGAGAACTGAATCCAGCCTTGCTCGAACCAGTCCAGCAGCGCTTGGTTCAGGTCAATCGAGCACCCCCTGAGTTCTTGGGGCGAAAGTGAGCGCTTATCGGCAAAGCCTTGCAGAATCAGCCTGTCATCCCCGCCAGCCTGCAACGCCTCACCGTTAATAAAAATATACTTGTCGCGGTACAGCATACGGCTTTGACGGGCGAGTCGCAGCCCCGCTTTCAGGGCTGCCTGCTTGAATGCCGGCAGTGACATTGATGATCGAACCGATGGAAACCACACCGACGGCTTGGGCTCCGACAGATATTCGCCCAGAAAAATCAGTACGTCGCGAGGTTTGCCGCCAAGCGTCCCCAGTTGCTGGCGCGCCTGTCTCAGCATGTCATCACTCACCCGGGCCGGCCGCGTTTGCGGCTGCAGCTGTGGGTCTCGGTAACGGCCCCGCAGGTCGACTTGCTCCGCCAAAAAGCCCAGATACGCCTCGCCGAGTTCTTGCCACGAGGGGGCGCGGAATCCAATCGAGTAGGTCATGCACTCGCCCTCAGCCACGCCCTCATGGGCCCACTGTGGTGGCAAGTACAGCATGTCGCCAGGTTCTAGCAGGTACTCCTTGCTCGGCGCAAAATTACGCAGCAACTTGAGCGGCACGTTATCGACCAGCGTGTGATCACGCTGCTTGCCGATACGCCAGCGCCGACAGCCATGCGCCTGCAACAGGAATACGTCATACGAGTCGAGGTGAGGCCCAACACCGCCACCGTCGCTTGCATAGCTGACCATCAGATCATCGAGTCGCGTATCGGGAATGAACCTGAACTGAGCGAGTAACTGATCTGCCGCGTCATGATGCAGGTTGACGCCCTGAACCAGTACAGTCCATCGTTTACGCGTGGTGGGTGGTAGAGACGCCAGCGGCCCGTGCGTGAGTTTCCATTGCGCGCCAAAGTGCGTGATCAAGCGCGACTCAACATCATCTTGTGCTGCGAGCGCGAACAAGGCCTCGCGCGACAGAACCGGCTTAAATTGCGCAATGGCCTGCCGAATCAGTACTGGCTTTTTTTGCCAGTAGGTTCGTAAAAATTCACGTGGCGTGAGTTGGCCAAGAACATTGTCGACGTGCATAGCCCGATTATATCGGTGCTGAACCAAGGGTATCCCGCGCTCGCGCTAGGCTTGGCGCACCGTAGCCGTATAATGAGCACGCGCGAATTAAGAGGATCAATATGAACATTACAAAAGATACGGTAGTTACCTTGCACTACAAATTATCGGATGCGCAGGGTAATCTGATCGAAGAGAGCAACGAGCCCATGGTGTACCTGCACGGCGGTTACAACAATACCTTGCCGAAGATTGAGCAAGCGCTGGAGGGTAAGGCAATCGGTGATCAGGTTGCGGTGCAGGTTGAGCCGGTCGACGGCTTTGGTGAGTACGACGCGGAGCTGGTCAAGGTGGAGCCGCGTAGCCTGTTCCCGGCAGAGCTGGAAGTGGGTATGCAGTTTGAAGGGTCGCCTGATGATGAGCCGCAAGCCGAGACACGTCTATTCACGGTGACAGATATCGCTGACGGTAAAGTCGTTTTGGATGGTAATCATCCGCTTGCCGGCATGGCATTACGCTTCGCCTTGAATGTGGTCGAGGTGCGCAAGGCAGCAGCAGAAGAAATTGCCCATGGCCATGTTCATGGGCCGCACGGGCACCACCACCATCATCATGATGACGACGACGAGGGTGATCAGTTTCGTAGCATCCAGCTGCAATAGGGCGTTAGCACGTCATCGCTGATTGATCCGGGGGCGTACTAATGCGAGTCGTCAGACTCGTTGGCGATGCGCTTGAGCTGGTAAAGCGTGTCGAGTGCGTCGCGCGGACTGAGCTGATCCGGATCGATCGCAGCCAAAGCCAGTAACAGCGCTTGGTGCTGCGGCGCTGGATCTGCATCTGAAATTTCATCAGGAAAGTCGGTAGCTTCCTGCGACATGGTTGTCGGCGCAGAAAACAGGTCAAACTGGCGCTCTGCGTGCGTTGAGTGTGCTTCAAGCAGCGCCAGATACCGGCGCGCCGAGCGGATCACCGAGGTTGGAACACCGGCAAGCTGTGCTACTTGCAGCCCGTAGCTTTGCGACGCTGGCCCCTCCTGCACCGCATGCAAGAAAACAATACGGTCTTTGTGCTCTACCGCTGACAGATGCACATTGGCGCAGCCCGGGTGCTTCTGCGGAAGTTGTGTCAACTCGAAATAATGCGTCGCAAACAGCGTGAAGGCGCGCGTCTCCTCGAGCAGCGACAGGGCGATCGCCCACGCCAGTGCCAAGCCATCGAAGGTCGACGTTCCGCGTCCAACCTCATCCATCAAGACCAATGATTGCTCGGTAGCGCCGTGCAAAATTGCTGCCGACTCCATCATCTCGACCATGAAGGTAGAGTGACCACCTGCGAGATCATCGGCAGCACCAATACGCGTGTAGATCTTGTCAATAGGCCCGAGGCGCGCGGTACTCGCCGGCACATAACTACCCACGTAGGCAATCAGCGTAATCAGCGCCAGTTGGCGCATATAGGTTGATTTGCCACCCATATTGGGGCCAGTGATCAGGAGTAAGCGCCTTTCAGGTGTTAGCTGACAATCATTAGCGATAAAGCGCTCGATAACATTTTCTACGACCGGGTGCCGACCTTGGTTGACATGAATCCCCGGCTGCTCGGTAAGCACCGGCTTGCACCATTGATGTTGGGTCGCATGTATGGTGAGCGCTACCAAGACATCAGCTAACGCCACGGCCTGTGCCACACGCTGTAACTCACTGATGTGCTGTCCCAAAGATTGCAGTACTTGCTCGTAGAGCAGTTTTTCTCGTGCCAAGGCACGATCTTGCGCAGACAAGGCTTTATCTTCAAACGCCTTAAGCTCGGGTGTGATGTAGCGCTCGGCATTCTTCAGTGTCTGACGTCGGCGGTAGTCGTCGGGTACCTTCGCCACCTGGCCGTGGGTGACCTCGATGTAGAAGCCGTGCACCTTATTGTACTCAACCCGCAAGTTATTGATACCGGTGCGCTCACGTTCGCGGACTTCGAGGTCTACCAGAAACTGGCCAGCGTTTTCTGACAGACTGCGTAATTCATCGAGCTCGGTGTCGTAGCCTCGCGCAATAACGCCACCCTCTCGAATCAGTGCTGCTGGCTCGGTTGCTATCGACTGCTCGATCAAGCGTAGCGCTTCTTCTGGTGTGACCAGCGCGCTCTGCAGGTGGCTGATCAGATCAGGCTCGGTCAGTGAAGCAGTGTCCGTCAGCGCTTGGCGCAGTGCCGGTAACTGCTGCAAACCGGTGCGCAGTGCAGAGAGATCTCGCGGGCGCGCAGACATCAGCGCGATGCGGCTACTAATTCGCTCGATATCAGGAACGCTGGCGAGAAGCGCATTGATTTTTTCTGATGTGCTCGCTTGCATCAAAAAATCAATAGCGTCATGACGCGATTGGGCAATCAGTTGATCACGCGGCGCGTGATGTAGCCAGTGCCGGAGCGTACGTGATCCCATCGCGGTACGGCAATGATCGAGCAGTGAGAATAGCGTTGGTGAACTTGTCTCGGTGCCTCTTAATGGCTCAGTCAGCTCAAGATTGCGCCGGGTTGCAGCATCCATGCTGATGAATTCATGCGCATGCTCAACCTGCAGCTGGGTCACATGATTCAGCTGCTTGCCCTGGGTGTTGCGTGCATAGAGCAGCAGCGCACCCGCCGCACCCACCGCCGCCTCAAGGTTGTCAGCGCCAAAACCCGCAAGCGTAACCACGCCAAGCTGATCGCATAGCGCTTTGCGCGCAGCCGGAATCTCGAAATGCCAATCAGCGACGCTGGTTGGCCGGGGGCTGACGCTGGCGCCGATCAGCGCTGCGCCACGACTATCGACCAAGATCTCTGCCGGTGCAAGACGCTCGCACTCATGGCGTAATTGCATCTGCAGCCGACGCTCATCAGTGACGATTTCAGTCATTCGCAAGCGCCCGCTTGCCAGCGATAGCCAGGCCAGTCCGAGCACGATGCCTTTTCGCTGCGGTAGTACGTTCAGCGCCAACAGCGGGCGCTCGATTTTTTCAGGCAGCAGCTCTGCATCGGTCAGTGTGCCGGGCGTGACGATGCGCTGTACCTTCCGCTCGACAGGCCCCTTGCTGGTGGCGGGATCACCGATTTGCTCGCAGATCGCCACCGACTCGCCCAGCTTTACCAATTTTGCGAGGTACTGATCTGCTGAGTGATAAGGCACACCAGCCATTTTGATCGCTTGCCCAGCTGAGGCACCGCGTTGGGTCAGCGTGATGCCGAGCAGTTTTGCGGCGCGCTCAGCGTCTTCGAAGAATAACTCGTAAAAATCACCCATCCGATAGAACAGCAACAAATCCGGATAGTCGGCCTTGATGCGTAAATACTGCTGCATCATTGGCGTGTGCTTTTCTGCACTAATCCGATCGGAGGCGTTCATCTGCGCTGGGTTCACAGAAAAACAGGCCGCAAGAAAAGCGGCCTGTGGTTGGGCATGCCGCGCAATTTAGCACAGCCAGCGGTGAGTTTTGAGGGTAAGGCCTCAGCGCTCTCCGCTGCGTAGCTTGCGACTTTGCGCATTTGCTGCCGGACGCCCGAGCAGCGCCGCGCCACGAGCCGCGGGGCGAGACTCTCCAGTGACGCGCCCTGTTTTGCTTGGCGTCGGGCTCGATGGGTTCATCGACGTCGTTGATTTGCCCGACAAGGTTTTCGTTGGTCTTGCCGCCGAACGTGATGGTGCAGACGCCTTCCCCTGAGGATGACGCGGCGGTTGATTGCGACGACCGCCAGGCTGACTGCGAAGCTGTATCGGCTGCGGCTTGGCGTTGAGGTCCGGCTCAAAACCTGCGATCACTTCGCGCGGAATTTCACGCTTGATGAAGCGCTCAATGTCGCGCAGAAGCGCATGCTCATCCACACACACCAGCGACACCGCTTCGCCAGTGGCGCCGGCGCGGCCGGTGCGGCCGATTCGGTGCACATAGTCTTCCGGCACGTTCGGCAGATCGTAATTCACCACATACGGCAACTGGTCGATATCGATACCGCGCGCAGCGATGTCCGTCGCGACCAATGCCTGCAGCTTAGCGCTTTTGAATTCTGACAACGCTCGCGTACGGGCAGCTTGGCTCTTGTTGCCGTGAATGGCCATCGCGCTGATCCCTGATTTGCCGAGCTGCTCGGCCAATCGGTTCGCGCCGTGTTTGGTGCGTGTGAATACGAGCACTTGAAACCAGCGATGTTCAGTGATGAGATGAGCGAGTAGCTGATGTTTTTTATCGCGATCAACCGGGTGAATTTTTTGCCCGATAACTTCAACCGTCGAGTTGCGACGAGCCACCTCAATCGTCTGTGGCTGGTTCAGCAAGCTATCAGCGAGTGCTTTGATCTCATCCGCAAAGGTTGCCGAGAACAGCAGATTTTGTCGCTTCGGTGGCAGGGCGGCCAACACTTTGCGGATATCGCGAATAAAGCCCATGTCCAGCATACGGTCGGCTTCATCCAGTACCAGAATTTCGACCGAAGAAAGATTGAGCGCACCCTGCTGCATCAGGTCAAGCAGCCGGCCTGGTGTCGCCACCAGAATGTCTACGCCACGCGAAAGTTTCTGAATTTGTGGGTTGATGTTGACGCCACCGAATACCACCTCAGATGATAGCTTGAGGTATTTGCCGTAACAGACAACGCTCTCGTTGACTTGAGCCGCGAGCTCACGTGTTGGTGTCAGCACCAGTGCGCGTACGTGTCGTGGCGCGGGACGTTTGCCGCCGTTGAGCCGCTGCAGCATCGGCAGCGTGAAGCCCGCGGTTTTACCAGTGCCGGTTTGCGCACCAGCGAGTAAATCTCCGCCCTTGAGTACAGCAGGGATCGCCTGCAATTGGATTGGGGTAGGTTGGGTATAGCCGTGTTCCGTGACGGCGCGCACGATGGGATCGGCCAAGCCGAGTTCAGCAAAAGACATAAATTAGAAAATAATCGAACCGCCACCCGAAAGGGCGCCAGTCAAAGGCTCGAGGGAATGAATCGGAAGGACGGCAAGGAGACTGGAACGATCGCCGCGGCCGGATTCTAACAGCTATGATCAAAGTTCGGTAGCTTGCTAAGCTTGTTGGCCGCCGCTGCCTAAAGTGTCATCCGTCGCGCAAACCCCGGACATCGAACTCACGACGGATAAATGTCCAGCGTTGTTACTTCCTACGCGAACGGCGTCAGCACTGCCAGCATCTGCGCAAATACCTTGGGTGATGCCGCAATCACGTCGCCGGTGTCGAAGTGATCGGCCTCGCCCGAGAACCCGGTGATGATGCCACCCGCTTCGCTCACCAACAACGCACCCGCCGCCATATCCCAGGGCTTGAGCTTCTTTTCGAAAAATCCATCCAAACGTCCCGCGGCTACATAGGCCAGATCGAGTGCCGCTGACCCCGGACGGCGCAGTCCTGCGGATTTTTCAGTCATCAGTTTGAACATCTTTAGATATTCGTCCAGACCCGAGAGATCGCTGTACGGAAAACCGGTGCCAATCAGCGCATCAGCCAGTTTGTCGCGTTTGGTGACACGAATCCGTTTGTTATTCATGAACGCACCATCACCCTTACTGGCAGTGAAAAGCTCGTTACGATTGGGATCATAGATGACGGCTTGCGTGATCTGCCCGCGCTGCCTAAGCGCAATCGAGACCGCGTACTGCGGGAAACCGTGAATGAAGTTGGTGGTGCCGTCGAGCGGATCGATAATCCAGACGTTTTCAGCATTGCTCTCTGCGGCTTGCGAGACGCCAGACTCTTCCGCAATAAAGCCGTGATCCGGGTATGCCTGCTTCAGCACATCAATGATGGCCTGCTCAGCAGCCTGGTCGACTTCACTCACAAAATCGTTCGGGCCCTTACGTGACACGCGCACCTGATCCAGGTCGAATGAGGCACGGTTGATGATGGTGGCAGCACGTCGCGCGGCTTTCACCGCGGTGTTGAGCATGGGTTGCATGGTGGTTCCGTTAGAATCCGGCGTCAGAGAAAAGGAGCGATGCAGCTACGGCGACGTCGCGTGCGATGCGCACTATTGTAAATGAACTCATACTCGGGCTTGATGGCGACAATGTTTGAGCGCACCCGCTTTGTGCTGGTCGATACTAGCCATCCTGGAAATGTCGGATCAGCCGCTCGCGCGATGAAGACCATGGGGTTTTCTGATTTGGTCTTGGTGAACCCGCGTGACCCGGACGCCGCAAGGCATGAAGAAGCGATCGCTTTAGCTAGTGGCGCGCACGATGTTCTTGCCTCTGCGCGCATCGCTCATTCGTTGGAGGAGGCGCTCACCGGTTGCAACTTCAGCGTCGCGTTATCTGCGCGCCTGCGAGAGTTTTCGCCGCCGTTTTTCGAGCCGCGCCAACTGTCAGCGCATCTGGCTGCTGACGCCTCATTGCGGGCGGCACTGGTCTTCGGCAGCGAGCGTTACGGGCTTTCGAATGAGCAGGTCGGCAAATGCAGCGCGTTAGTCAGTGTGCCAGCTAACCCGATGTATTCATCATTGAATCTGGCGCAAGCGGTTCAAGTGATTGCCTACGAATGCAGACTTGCCGGCATGGGTGAAGTTCGCAGCGAAAGAGCGGTCGGGTTTCATGGTGAGCGTGCCAGTGCAGAGCAAATCGAGGGCATGTTTGCCCATCTTGAGAAAGCGCTGATCGAGATCGATTTCCTGGATGCGGACAATCCCAAGAAGCTGATGCCGCGTCTGCGAAGGCTTTTTGCCCGGGCCGAGCTGGAGATAGAAGAGGTGAATATCCTGCGAGGGATTGCAACGCAGCTGATTTCCAAGCGACAGCGGATAAGAAAAGACTGAAGTCGCTTCTGTGTTCAAACGCATCTTGCTCAACCAGCTGCGTCGAAATACCCAACGTGCGAAACGCTTGCGTCGTTAACCTTGCGTCGTTAACCTTTCGTCGTTAACCCTTTGTCGCTGTGTTAACCCCAAGCGCGTAGCAGACCAACCGCCAGGCCCTCCAGCGCAAACTCGTGCTGTCCGGGTTCGACGCGGATAGTGGCGAAATCCGGATTTTCAGGCAACAGCTCAATCGCGCTGCCATTGCGCTTGAAGCGTTTAACGGTGACCTCATCATCGACGCGAGCCACCACGATTTGCCCGTCGCGCGCTGAATCAGCTTTTTTGACGGCCAGCAGATCGCCATCCAAGATGCCGGCGTCGCGCATGGACATGCCGCGTACTTTCAGCAGGTAGTCCGGCCGGGCAGTAAACAGGGCAGGGTCGACGTTGTACGTGGCTGTGACATGCTCCTGAGCGAGAATGGGCGAGCCAGCGGCAACCCGACCTACCAGCGGCAACGAAAACTGCGCTAAATCGGGGTGAGGCAGCGACATTTGACCGATGCCGAATCGCGCAAGGCGCGAACCCTCGGCCAATCGCTCCAGCAACCGAATGCCACGCGATGCACCCGGCGTTATCTCGATGGCGCCTTTGCGCGCCAGCGCCTGAAGATGCTCTTCAGCCGCGTTGGCCGAGCGAAAACCCAAGGTTTGCGCGATCTCGGCCCGGGTGGGTGGGAAGCCGGTGTTTTCGATGGCCTCTCGGATCAGGCCGAGAATCTGTTCTTGGCGGGCGGTAAGTTTGTTCATTGACAACCCTTTGGGCGCTGGTTGAATCCACAGCCTGTAGTTTTATACAGTCATCGTAAATTTGCAAGCTTTTTGTGCAGAGAGCCTGGCTAACATGCTGTCTCCATTGAGTTTTCATGAGGAAAGGGTTATCATCACCAGATTTCCTCTTCCCACACTCGTCCTGACGCCGGGGTGGGCGATTTTTATAATCCGACCACAAGGAGATTCAATGCGTCACTATGAAATCGTTTTTATTGTCCATCCGGACCAAAGCGAGCAAGTGCCCGCGATGATCGAGCGCTACAAGACTTTGGTTTCCGGCCGCGGCGGCAAGATTCACCGCGTCGAGGACTGGGGCCGTCGCCAGATGGCATACATGATTCAGAAGCTCGCCAAAGCCCACTATGTGTGCATGAACATCGAGTGCGACGGCGAAACGCTGTCCGAGCTCGAAACCGGCTTCAAGTTCAACGATGCCGTGCTGCGTCACCTGACCGTTCGCATGAAGAAGGCCGAGACTGCGCCTTCGCCGATCATGAAGAGTGTGCAGAAAGAAGATGCGGGCAAGGCAGCACGTGCAGAGGCACCCGCAGCCTGATTGGCGACGTGTCCTTGACCGAGCGAGGAGATAACCACTTTCAGTGCATCGCAACCTTGGCCGAGCGTGAAGTCAAGCGCTACACACCGGCTGGCATTCCGATTGTTGCGGCAAAACTGCTGCATGCGTCGGAGCAGGTTGAGGCAAGCACCCGCAGGCAAGTCGAGTTTGAGGTTGCGGTGATCGCAGCCGGAGAAATCGCAGACCAACTGGAGCGCGCTGAAATGGGAAAAATGTTCAGATTCACTGGCTTCATGGCCCGCAAGAATCGCAACAGTAAATCCCTGGTGTTTCATCTTTCGGCGATTGAAACCATTTATTGAATACAGGAGCCAACGTCATGGCATTTGGCAAAAAGTTCGACAAGAGCAAACTCAAAGAAAAACGCAAGCAACAAAACCCGCTATTCAAGCGCAAGAAGTTTTGCCGCTTCACCGTCGCAAAAGTAGAGCAGGTGGACTACAAGGATGTCGATACGCTGAAAGACTTCATCCAGGAAAACGGCAAGATCATGCCAGCACGATTGACTGGCACTCGCGCTCACTATCAGCGTCAGGTCGACACCGCGATCAAACGCGCTCGTTACCTTGCGCTGCTGCCGTACACCGATCTGCACAACGCTTAACAAGCGCTGACCGACGAGATACCTGGAGAACAATATGCAAGTTATTTTGCTGGAAAAAGTGGCGCACCTTGGCAACTTGGGTGACGTCGTACGCGTGAAGGACGGTTACGGCCGTAACTTCCTGATCCCGAAACGTATCGCGCGACGTGCAACGGCAGAGGCCGTTGCCGAGTTTGAGGCAAAGCGTGCAGATCTGGAAAAAGCCGCTGCGGAAAGACTGGCGGCTGCGCAGTCGCAATCCGAGAAACTCGGTGGCCTGCGTGTGCCTGTTTCACAGAAGGCTGGTGTTGATGGCCGCTTGTTTGGTTCGGTGACTAACCACGACATTTCCGAGGCCCTTGCCAAGCAGGGTTTCACCGTGGACAAGGCGCAGATCCGCATGCCACATGGCTCATTGAAAGCCGTCGGCGAGTATCCGCTCTCTGTTTCATTACACACCGATGTCATCGCAGAGGTGGTGGTAGTTGTCTCAGGCGAGTAAGGTGCGCTAGCGCGCTCGTAACAGTAGCCGCCAGCAGGCGGCTATTTTTTTGGATGACGGTTGTTGTGACCCGTCGCAGGCTGCGCGATAATGCATTGGCAATTATTAAAACTGAAATTGAGGCGCAGTGGTAAGCGGTATAATTCGGCGCAATGAATGACCGTTCTGACCCCCAACTAGACGCCTTGCGCGTTCCTCCGCACTCGATAGAGGCGGAGCAATCTGTTTTAGGTGGGCTGCTGTTAGACAACACGGCGTTCGACCGTGTGATTGATCTGGTCAGTGCGGAGGATTTCTACCGTTTTGACCACCGTCTGATTTTTCAACAGATCGCCAAGTTGGTAGCGGCTACCAAGCCGGCCGATGTCATTACCGTATTCGAGTCTTTGTCTTTATTGGGTAAGGCCGAAGAGGTGGGTGGCCTTGCCTACCTTAATGCCTTGGCTCAGAACACACCCTCTGCGGCTAACATCCGGCGTTATGCCGAGATCGTTCGAGATCGCGGCATCCTTCGCAAATTGATTTCCGTCTCAGATGAAATCGCGGGAGATGCGTTTAATCCGCAGGGTAAGGAAGTCAGGCAGATGCTTGACGTGGCGGAGTCGAAGATATTCTCGATCGCTGAGGAAGGTAACCGAGGCGCAGCCGGTTTCGTCGAGATTAAGCCATTGCTGGCGCATGTGGTCGAGCGGATTGATGAGCTATTCGCTCGCGACAGTACCAACGATGTCACTGGTGTGCCGACGGGTATGCTTGATTTAGATCGTATGACTTCGGGCTTGCAGGAAGGCGATTTGATCATTGTTGCGGGCCGGCCGTCGATGGGAAAAACTGCGTTCTCCGTCAACATTGGCGAGAATGTTGCGATCGAAAGTGGCTTGCCAGTCGCAATATTTTCCATGGAGATGGGCGGTACGCAGCTTGCCATGCGTATGCTGGGTTCTGTGGGTCGCATTGACCAGCAGCGTCTGAAAACCGGGCGCTTGAAGGATGAAGACTGGCCGAAGCTCACCAGCGCCATCCAGAAAATGAATGATGCCCCGATCTTTATTGATGAGACACCCGCGCTGTCGTCTGTCGAGCTTCGTTCACGCGCGCGTCGTCTTGCCCGAAAGTGCGGCAAGCTTGGTCTCATCATCGTTGACTATTTGCAGCTGATGTCAGCGAACGCGCCTGGTGAAAACCGCGCGACTGAAATATCGGAAATATCACGTAACCTGAAAAGCCTGGCGAAAGAACTCAATTGCCCGGTGATTGCACTTTCCCAGTTAAACCGCTCGCTTGAGCAACGACCAAATCGCCGACCGGTGATGTCAGATTTGCGAGAATCCGGCGCGATCGAACAAGACGCAGATCTGATTCTCTTTATTTACCGCGACGAGGTGTATAACCCAGACTCACCCGATAAAGGAACAGCCGAAATTATTATTGGAAAGCAGCGTAATGGACCGATTGGCCAAGTTCGCATGACATTTCTTGGGCAGTTCACAAAATTTGATAACTACACCGGCGCAGCAAGTGTGTACGGGGCCGGTGACTAGACCAATAAAAAATCAGACGTAATACGACACTCTGCAGGGGGAAGGAGAGCAGTATGTTCGGGCGATTAATGCCGACTGAGGGCAAGTTTTTCGACTATTTTATTCAGCACGGCGAGTTGTGCGTTAGAGGCGGCAAAGAGATGGTTGCGCTGATGACGAATTTCGATGATCTTGAGCATCGGGTACACGCAATCGAGTCCATCGAAAAGCAGGCCGATAAAATTACCTACGCAGCACTCGATTTACTTCATAAGACTTTCATCACGCCGATTGATCGCGAAGATATCCATAAGCTGATCACGCGGATGGATGATATCCTCGATTTGATGGAGGATGCAGCGCAGACGATCTCACTGTACGACATCAAGGCCATTACCCCAGAGGCCAAGCGGCTGGCTGAACTCAGTCAGGCCTGCTGCGAAAAAGTGCTGGCTGCGGTATCGCTCTTGCACAGTATGGATAATGTGCGCGAAATTCTTGCGATCTGCTCCGAGATCGATCGGCTTGAGTCCGACGCCGATCATGTGATGCGCGCGGCTATGTCGAAATTGTTTCGCGAGGAACCAGATGTACGCAACCTGATCAAGCTAAAAGCGATTTATGAAATCCTGGAGAGTGTGACTGATCGCTGCGAGGATGTGGCCAACATCGTTGAGGGCATTATTGTCGAGAACGCCTGATCCGGACCTTCCGCATCACCTCGTACTGATTGACCCATGCAGACGCTCACTATCAACTTCTACACGCTGTCGCTACTGATCATCTTGGCGCTGCTGTTCGATTTCATGAATGGCTTCCACGATGCGGCGAACGCGATCGCGACGGTTGTCTCAACCGGCGTGCTGAAGCCCCATCAAGCGGTAGCGCTCGCCGCATTTTTCAACTTCATTGCAATAGCTGTGTTTCAGTTGAAGGTGGCGACGACTGTCGGTAAAGGCACCATAGAGCCATCTGTTGTTGACCATTATGTCGTGTTCGGTGCCTTGATCGGCGCGATCGTATGGAACCTGCTGACGTGGTACTACGGTATTCCTTCTTCGTCATCACACGCCTTGATCGGTGGCTTGGTGGGTGCTGCGGTAGCGAAAGAGGGCACCAGTGCTTTGATTTCCGCCGGCCTGATCAAAACCATTACCTTCATCGTGCTCTCCCCCGCGCTCGGATTTTTGCTGGGGTCGTTGATGATGCTGCTGGTGTCCTGGCTGTTTGTGCGAAGCCATCCACAGCGTGTTGATAAATGGTTCAGGCGCATGCAACTGGTGTCTGCCTCGATGTACAGCTTGGGTCATGGCGGCAATGATGCCCAGAAAACTATGGGCATTATCTGGATGCTGCTGATCTCTGCTGGTATGGTCGCCGCCGAAGATGCGCGCCCACCGACGTGGGTCATCGTGAGTTGTTACCTCGCGATTGGTGCCGGTACCTTGTTTGGCGGGTGGCGTATCGTTAAAACCATGGGTCAGCGCATCACCAAATTACGGCCGGTGGGTGGCTTCTGCGCCGAGACAGGCGGCGCGATGACCTTGTTCATTGCAACCGCTATGGGCATCCCGGTGTCAACTACCCACACCATCACCGGTGCGATTGTTGGCGTTGGCTCTTCACACAAAATGTCTGCGGTACGCTGGGGCGTTGCCGGCAACATTGTGTGGGCATGGGTATTCACGATTCCCGCCTCAGCCTTTATGGCAGCGATTGCCTGGTGGGTGGGCCGCCAAATTCTTTAGCCATTCCAAGCACCGCGAATTATGATATCCGCGTAGCCCTAGAGCACTTCACTCGCGTGATCGGCAAGCCGCGAACGCTCACCACGCGCCAGCGTTACATGCCCGCTGTGTGACCAGCCCTTAAAACGATCCACCACGTAGGTCAAGCCGCTGGAGCCCTCGGTCAGGTAAGGCGTATCGATCTGTGCGATGTTACCAAGGCAAACAATCTTGGTGCCGGGGCCAGCGCGTGTGACCAGCGTCTTGACTTGTTTCGGTGTCAGGTTTTGCGCTTCGTCGATGATCAGATATTTGTTAACGAAGGTGCGGCCACGCATGAAGTTGAGCGACTTTATCTTGATCCGAGAGCGAATCAATTCTTGTGTTGCTGCACGTCCCCACTCACCAGCGTCTGAATCCGATTTATTGAGTACTTCGAGGTTGTCATCGAACGCACCCATCCACGGCCCCATCTTCTCTTCTTCGGTACCTGGCAAGAAGCCAATATCTTCGCCAACAGGCACTGTCACGCGAGTGACGATAATCTCGTTATAGACCTTTGACTCGAGTACTTGTGCAAGACCTGCAGCAAGCGCGAGCAGCGTCTTCCCTGTGCCGGCTTGGCCGAGCAGGGTAACGAAGTCGCAGTCAGGATCCATCAGCAAGTTTACGGCGAAGTTCTGCTCACGGTTACGCGCCGTGATACCCCAAACATTATTTCGGCTATGCCCAAAATCACGCAGAGTACGCAGTACCGCAGTTTTGCCATTGATCTGAACCACCTGACCATTAAACGGTGCTTCACCGTTTTTAGGCTCGGTATACACAAACTGGTTGACCAGCATTGCTGGCACCATAGGCCCGGTCACTCGGTAATAGGTTGTACTGAAACCATGACGGTTTTCTTGCCAAGACTCCATGCCCTTGCCATGGCTGACCCAGAAATCATCTGGTAGCTGAAGGATGCCTGAGTAGAGCAGATCGGTATCTTCCAGCACATGGTCGTTGAAATACTCTTCCGCCGGAAGCCCGAGCGCGCGCGCCTTGATGCGCATATTGATGTCTTTTGACACCAGCACCACCGGCCGCCCCTGCTGCGCCTGCAAGGCGCGAACTACACCAAGAATCTGATTGTCTGCCTTACCCTCTGGAAGTCCCTCGGGTAGCGCCCAATTTTGCAGCTTGGTCTGGAAATACAGGCGGCCGCCGGCATCTTTATTGCCCAGTTTGTTGAGCGGAATGCCGCTGTCGATCGCGCCTTCCGAGATATCAGCAACCAGCGCATCCAGCGAGCGCGAGACTTGGCGCGCGTTACGCGCCACTTCGGACATCCCCTTCTTATGGTTGTCCAACTCTTCCAGCGTGATCATCGGCAAGTAAACATCGTGCTCCTCGAAGCGGAACAACGAGGTCGGATCGTGCATCAGCACGTTGGTATCCAACACAAACAGCTTGGTAATGCCGCGTTTATCGGCCAGCTTGCTAGTTTGCGACTTGCCCGTCGCCTCGGCCCGAGCCTTGCGCTCGCCAGGTTTGGGTGGGCTCGGCAACTCCGTCTTTACTTTTGCTATCGGGGTGTTGCTGACCAGCGCGATTGCTGGTCGGACGGTTCTGCCTTTTTCTGCCTTCGGGTAATCAGCTTGGGAGAGTAATGCTGCGGGTTTACTGGGCATTTTAGGCAGGGGCATCAGAACCTCTTTTGGGGATTGGACGCAATTAAAGAAATAGCGGTGAGTAAATACCGGCCGGAAAAAAAGAAAGGCTGCTCAAGACGAAGGCTTAAAACCCTCTCCCCGAACAGCCGCTTATATAAATACTTTAAAAGATTCCATGGCTTAGATAATTTCAGCCGAGTCCTTCGATGAATTCAAGCACCTCATCCACGTGACCCGGAACTTTAACTCCGCGCCATTCTTTCACTATTTTGCCGTCAACGTCAATCACGAATGTCGAGCGCTCGATCCCGCGCACTTTTTTGCCGTACATGGATTTCATGACAATGACATCAAACAGCGCGCACACTTTTTCGTCGGTATCCGAGATCAACTCGAATGGTAATCCCAGCTTGCTCTTGAAGCCCTCGTGCGAGCGCAGGCTGTCGCGACTGATGCCGAAGATCTCGGCACCGGCGCTAACGAAGCGCGTGTGAAGATCGCGAAACTGCAAGCTCTCAGCGGTACACCCCGGGGTATTATCCTTGGGGTAGAAGTACAAAATCACTTTTTTGCCTCGGTGCTCGGACAAACGAAAAGCACCGCTGCCGGTTACCTCAGCAGTGAAATCCGGCACGGTCATGTTCAAGATCGAAGGGCGTTCGCTCATAGCTTTCCTTTACATCGACGATTCGGTGAACTGCATGATCAGGGCCAGCGCGACTTTGCGTCCCTCGGCCATCAAGATGTTATAGGTCCGGCACGCGGCCTGATTATCCATGCACTCTACTCCGATACCCTGCGCGAGCAGTACGCCAATGAGCCGCGGGTGAATAAATCGTTGTTTGCGCCCTGTGCCAAGAATCAGCAGATCGGGGCAGTGCGACGCAACGGGCTCGAAATCTTTCGCCTCAAGTGAATCGAAACCGCCTACCGGCCAAGGCCTCGGTGCGACCTCGGGTAATACGATCAGGCTGGAATCAAAGCGAACCGCATTGATCTCTACCCAGTCCTGATCGTAGCCGGTGACTGTCTGGTAGTGCTGGGTCGGGGTGACATGCAGCTTCATAACAACCCCGATTTTATCGCGATCCTCCGTATCCGCATGGAAAAACGAGCCAACTTGGGGCAAAATGGCTGTTTTTCGAGTGTGGCCAAGTGCACAGCACCAGGGCCGCGCGCCCGGCCCACCTCATTTAAGAGCCAGTAGTGAAAACCATCCAGAAATCTCTCAAGCTGGCAGACGTCTGCTACGACATTCGCGGCCCGGTGCTGGAAAAAGCCCGCCAGATGGAGGAAGAGGGGCACAAGATCATCAAGCTGAACATCGGTAATCTGGCGCCGTTCGGCTTTGATGCGCCCGAAGAGATCGTGCAGGACATGATCCGCAACATGGGCAATGCGGCAGGTTACACCGACTCGAAAGGCCTGTTTGCACCGCGCAAGGCGATCATGCAGTACTGCCAGGAGAAAAAGATCGCCGGCGTCACCATCGACGATATCTATCTCGGTAATGGCGCATCCGAGCTGATCGTGATGAGCATGAATGGTTTGCTCAACAGTGGTGATGAAGTACTTGTACCGGCACCTGATTACCCGTTGTGGACTGCAGCAGTCAGCCTGTCGGGCGGGAACCCAGTGCACTATATGTGTGATGAGCAGGCGAGCTGGTACCCGGATATCGACGATGTCAAAAGCAAGATCACGCAAAATACGCGCGCCATTGTGGTTATCAACCCGAATAATCCCACCGGCGCGCTCTACCCGACCGAGGTACTTCAGCAAATCGTTGAGCTCGCTCGTCAGCATCAACTGATTGTGTTTGCTGACGAAATCTACGACAAAGTACTGTACGACGGTAATACCCACACCTCGATCGCTTCGTTGGCTGATGATGTGCTGTTCATCACGCTTAATGGGCTCTCAAAAAACTATCGCTCTTGTGGTTACCGCGCCGGATGGATGGTCGTTTCTGGTGAGAAGCGCTTGGCGAAAGATTACATCGAGGGCCTGAACATGCTGGCATCGATGCGGCTATGCGCCAATGTGCCAGGTCAGTTCGCGATTCAGACAGCGCTTGGTGGCTACCAAAGCATTAATGATTTAGTGGCGCCGCAGGGTCGTTTGACGCGACAGCGCGATCTGGCGCACCAACTGTTGACTGACATACCTGGTGTTTCATGCGTCAAGCCGAAGTCAGCGCTGTATATGTTCCCGCGGCTTGATCCAAAGATTTATCCGATTCAAGACGACCAGCAGTTCGCCTATGAGTTGCTGGCCGAGGAGCGGGTGCTGATTGTGCAAGGCACCGGCTTCAACTGGCCAAGCCCGGATCATTTCCGCTTGGTGTTTCTGCCGAACATAGATGATCTAGAGGCAGCTTTCGGCCGCATTGCGCATTTTCTAGATGGCTATCGCCGACGCCACGCACGCTAAACAACCACTGACATGAAAGCATCTGTGATGAAACCAATCCGAGTCGGACTATTGGGCATTGGTACTGTGGGTGGTGGCACCTTCAACGTGCTGCGTCGTAATCAAGAAGAAATTCGTCGTCGTGCCGGCCGAGCTATTGAGGTGGTGATGGTGGCTGACCTCGATACCGAACGTGCCAAGCAGATCACGGGCGGTTCGGTCGAAGTCGTGAATGACGCGCGGCGCATAGTCAGCGATCCGTCCATCGATATCGTGATCGAGCTGATTGGTGGTGACGGCATCGCTCGTGAGCTAGTCATGACAGCGATTGCCAACGGCAAGCATGTCGTCACGGCGAACAAAGCTTTGCTCGCCAAGCACGGCACCGAAATTTTCCGTGCCGCTGAAGACAAGGGCGTGATGGTTGCATTCGAGGCCGCCGTTGCAGGCGGCATCCCAATCATCAAAGCCCTGCGCGAAGGACTGACCGCAAACCGTATCCAATGGATTGCCGGCATTATTAACGGCACGACCAATTTCATCTTGTCCGAGATGCGCGATAAAGGACTCGATTTCGATGTCGTGCTCAAGCGGGCACAAGCACTCGGCTATGCAGAGGCGGACCCTACCTTTGATATCGAAGGTGTGGATGCTGCACATAAGGCTACCATCATGTCGGCGATTGCTTTTGGTGTGCCAGTGCAGTTCGATAAAGCCTATGTTGAAGGCATCACCAAGTTATCGGCAACCGATATCCGCTATGCCGAGCAGTTGGGCTATCGGATTAAATTGCTTGGCATTGCGCGTCGGGTTGCGTCGGGTATCGAGCTGCGCGTGCATCCGACGTTGATTCCTGCTACCCGATTAATCGCCAATGTCGAAGGCGCGATGAACGCAGTCGTGGTGAATGGTGATGCGGTCGGTGCCACGCTGTACTACGGTAAAGGTGCGGGTTCCGAACCGACTGCGTCCGCCGTGATCGCCGATTTGGTCGACATCACCCGCCTCGCTACTGCCGACCCCGAGCATCGGGTGCCTTACCTTGCGTTTCAGTCCAATGAGATGGCCGATACGCCTATTCTGCCGATGTCGGAAGTCACTACCAGCTACTACCTTCGGATGCGGGTGGCTGACAAGCCCGGCGTATTAGCCGACGTCACTCGCCTACTGGCGGACGCATCGATTTCCATTGATGCGATGCTGCAGAAAGAAGCCGGTGAGGGCGAGACGCAGACCGATCTAATTATCCTGACGCACGAGACGAAAGAAAAGCACGCCGATGCAGCGATTGCAGCGATCGAGGCGTTGCCCACCGTGGCAGGTAAGGTCAGTCGAATCAGGCTAGAGCAACTGAAGTAGCGCGAAGCGCGCCGGCACCCCCACTTTTATTAGCTGATTTTTGCTGCCACGCCCTTGAGGGAATCACCAAGATCTTTAATGATCGCGGCAAATACGGTTGCGGTAACCGTATAACGCGATATTAGATACTGCAGCTTCAGCAGCTGCGCGGTCGTCACATCACCGCCATCTTGGATATTATCCAGCTCGCCTCGAAGTAAACTCTCGTTGTCAGACATCTTCGGCGCAAGCTTGTCGTAAATGTTTTTTAGTCCGGTATTTGCGAGTGACATAGGTTCCTCTGATGGTGATTGGTTGAATGCGTGTACGACCTTATTTGGTTGAAAGGCCCGCCTGATATAACTGCCAGGCAAGCTCGCCGCCCTGTACCGCCCGGCGCGCCGCTGATAGCGCTTCAAACTGCTCTGGTGATTGAGATTTGCGGCTCCTGATCGCAAGCCGCTGCTCCATATGCGTGAGTGCGGTGCTGATCGCAGCATTGAGCGCTTCGCCATTGCCGTCTGCAAGACTTCCACCGGGTAGAAATTCTTCCAGTGTCGCTACCATGTCGTCAGTCAGTTCTGGCGGGGCGAATGGTTCTTTCATGCGAGCTCCTGCAAAAAAATGTTAGCGAGGGATACGAATGCGTTGTTTACCTTCGAAAATGACTTCCTTGTCACCCACCGAGGATAGCGTGTGATTACCGGCTGATCCGCCGGGCCCAATACGCTCGCCCGTGTCGGTGATAACGAAAGGCATAGGACCACCGATCACGGTTTGTACATTCACCGGTAAGGTGCGGGGAATCGGCATGATCGTCGCGCGGATCGGTAGTAAACGGCCGAACTGCTCCGAGAAAGCCATCAGCAGGTTTTCCCATCGAGGAAGGTCATCTTCACTCAGCGCGCCGCGCACCACGAATTCCGGTTGCTGCTCGACTACTTGCAGCTTTTTTGCGAGACCTGCTGCCGCCATCCTCTCTTGCAGCAAGGCTGGCAACTCTTCTGCCATCCGTAATGGGGCTTCAGTGCCGCGCAAGCCCGGCACGCGGCTACGCAGAGATTCGGCGAGATCATCCTTTGCTGCTTGCGAAATTACCGTACCGTTTAAAACTACAACGCCGTTCCTGACATCGGAGACCTCGAACAAGGCATGCGTAGGGTCCTTCATGGTTTGTGCGGCTTTGCGTGTCTGCACAAGCAGCTGCTGGTCGACATACAGATGGACTGCGGGCGTATTGACGATCTTGCGGATGGCATCACGTACAGCCGATTCCATCGCTTCATCGCTCATGTAACCAATGATCTCCGGCTTGCCATCGCGACCCGGCAACACGGACATATATCTTCCGGAAGCAACGTCTGCCAGCCGCTGTTTTAATTGGGTGATGAGGGTGTCGTTCCGCTCCGCTGGTGCTGCGGGGGCGACGCTTTCGACCGGGCGCGTTGCCAGCCAGCTCGCACCGCCTATCTCCGCGAGTGCAATCATTACCAGAGCTGTCACCGATGTCATTAGCATCCACTTGGCGCGTCGCCGTTGCTTATCGACTTCGGGCTTGTGCTTGTCTACGCTGGAAGAGATTTCTGCGGCTGCGGCCTGCGTCGGCGCGTCAGTGTCATCGCCGCCCGCTGCTGTGTGTGGATGTGTGCCGGGTTGTGGGATGACGGCATCCAGATCTGGCCACGGAGCGTCGATTTCATCAATCGCGATCCACACGCTGCCCAGCTCCACCGGCATCCCCAAGGCAAGCGCGATATTACCGTCGACCGATCT
>VGHX01000018.1 GCA_016868055.1 Betaproteobacteria bacterium | reverse complement strand
GAGATTATGAATTGCCTGAGCAACTTCGTCAACTGCTACTTTGTTTTGTCTTTCGCTAAGCGGCGCACTTGCTTAGAAATGGCCCGCGATCAGCAAAGAAGCGGAATTATGACCGAATCCTGAACTTGCGTCAACCCGCCCGTTAGATTCGCCACGAGGCACGGCGCGCCGAACCGACGCGGGGCTGCCGCCTCATTCTGAGTAAGGCGAGCTGCCGCGTAAGCTTTTTGACAATAAATCCGCGGCGCTGTCTGATCTCAGCGATCATTGAAACTCGGCTGACGCTTCTCCAGAAATGCTTTCATGCCTTCCTTCTGATCGTCGGTTGCAAAAGTGCTGTGGAACATACGGCGTTCAAACAAGACACCCTCAGTCAGAGAAGACTCATAGGCGCGGTTTACCGACTCTTTGATCATTAACACCGACGGCAGCGACATCGACGCGATCACGTTCGCAGCCTCCAGCGCCTCATCAATCAATCGCTCCGCGCTAACTACACGCGACACCAAGCCGGCGCGCTCGGCTTCAGCGGCATCCATCATGCGCGCGGTCAGGCACATGTCCATGGCTTTGGATTTGGAAACTGCGCGTGGCAAGCGCTGGGTCCCACCTGCGCCCGGCATGATGCCGAGCTTGATCTCCGGTTGACCGAACTTTGCGTTCTCTGCTGCGATGATGAAGTCACACATCATCGCCAACTCACAACCGCCGCCCAAGGCGAAACCGGAAACGGCTGCAATCACAGGCTTACGAATCTGTCGAATCTTCTCCCAGTTACGCGTGATGTATTCACCTTTGAAGGCATCCATGTAGCTGTAGCTCGCCATAGCACCAATATCGGCACCTGCGGCAAATGCTTTCTCACTTCCCGTAATCACCATGCAACCGATCTGCTGATCGCTGTCGAAGGCGAGCAGCGCATGACCCAGCTCGTCGATCAAGGCGTCATTCAACGCATTGAGGGCTTTGGGGCGGTTCAGCCTCACCAGACCCACCTTGCCATGGGTCTCGACCAGAATATTTTCGTATTGCATTCCTCGCTCCTTCGGTAGTTTTGGAATCTGACCAGAAATTGTATCCCGGCTGATTATCACGCCAAGAGATTCCGGTTTTTATGGATCGTTGTGATCGATCGAAGGTCTACTTAAAGCTTTCCACAAAATCTCATCTACCGTGCTCGGGGTACTTCTCCGCACGGCTAATACGTTCATTGGCGATTTACTTCACGGGCCTCAGCTCGCACGCCAAATTTTTTACAGCTTTTTTAGCCGTCTTTCGTTTTCGACTCTCATCTATTAAAAACTATGTGCAAACAACTCGATGAAATTAGTGCAACAGAGCAGGCGCTGCGGTCGTCCGTTGCTCTGCTTCAGCATTGCCCCGATATCAGCGTACCCGATGCGTACCATGCCGTGATAAGAACCATCGAGCATCTTTTCTGGTTGGAGCAAGAGCTCATGGAAGCTTACGACTTCCCGTCACGGCAAAGCCATCTTGAGCAACATGCGCGGGTATTGCGTGGGCTGCACTGTGCCCACAGCGCGGTATTGAGAGGCTCAGTGGCACATGCGCGACATGCGGGCGGAAAGTTGCTGTTGGATTGGTTAACTCTGCACCGCGACACCATGCATGCAGTGTTCACGATTTGGATGAGTTATTGCGATAACGGCTTGCTCAATAAGCAAACGCAGCCGCACGAAGCAAGTTTCATCGCGCACTGACGGCAAGCGCTGCTGGGAGCAACACCCACATCTGTGCGGGTTGCTTCATCTTGCCGGCTAGCTCGCCCGAGTCTTTGCCAAAGCCCCAAAAAAAATCGGCGCGTATCGGGTTGCGAATCGCACCTCCGGTATCCTGCGCCAGCATCAAACGCCGCAACGGCGAGCTGCTATTAGGGCGCGTAGTAGACAAGAACACCGGCGCTCCAAGCGGGGTGAACTGCGGATCAATCGCAATAGAACGCTGCGCCGTTAGCGGCACCCCGAGCGCACCCTTTGGTCCGACGCTGGGATCACTGATCGCCTCTTCTTTGAAAAAAACATAGCTCGGGTTCGCATCCAGCAGCTCTTTCAGACGTCTCGGGTTACTCGCAGCCCAGGCCTGTATGCCCTGCATCGAGGCTTGCTCCAGCGTGAGCTCGCCGCGGTCGACAAGGTAGCGGCCAATTGACCGGTAAGGGTGTCCATTCTGGTCGGCATAGGCAAGTCGAACGGTCTCATTGGTATCAGCAAGAAACACACGACCCGACCCCTGCACCTGCAGAAAAAACGCCTCAATCGGACTATCCACCCACAGCAAAGCGGTGTCAGCAAGTGCGCTTTGCTGTTCTAGTTCCGAACGAGCGAAGTAAGGCACCACCTTATTGCCCACCACACGGCCACGCAAACGAAAGTTTCTCAGCTCCGGGTAAAGCCCGGCCAATTCAATCGTCAGCAAATCAGCCGGCGGCTTGTGTAATGCCGTCTGGAAAACGCCTCCGCGTTTTCTTGATCCACGTAGCAGCGGCTCGTAGTACCCGGTCACCAGCCCTTGAGTGCTCCCGTCCGGGTTGCGCAATTGATGCGGGACGAAATACTGTTCAAAAAACTTACGTACCGCCACAGCATCAGCGCCGTCGACCAAGCCTGCCGCTGCGCACACCGCCTTCCATTCCGGCTTGGCCGCCAAGGCGCGGCACGATGCCAGCATGGGCGCCCACGCCTCGCGCTGGTCATCATCCGCCCAACCAGGTAGGTCATTAAAATTGGCTCGCTGCAGGAAGTCGGCCGGGCGCGTTGAATCTGCGGATGAGGGCGGTGCGGATGAGGGCGGTGCTGGAGGGGTTGGCAATGAAGAGGATGGCGCGACAGGCGCCCCAGAAGACACGACCGTCGCCGGCACGGTCTGCGTCTGAGCCGGCTGCCGCGCCGGCTTGGTCGCACAGCCAGCGACCAAGCTGAGCACTAGCCAAAGCAGAGGCAAGCTGGTGGCGCGCTGCGATGATCGCATTCGACTAGTGCAGCGTGCGCGGTAGTGAGAGCCCAAACTCAGGTATCGGCACTTCAAAGCGATGGCCATCTTCAGCGACGCAAAAGTACTCGCCATGCATCGAGCCCTGAGGCGTAGCCAGCGATGTACCGCTGGTGTATTCAAACTGCTCGCCCGGTTGCAGCAAGGGTTGGTGGCCCACCACGCCCAGGCCACGCACCTCCTGGATTTTGCCGCCTGCATCTGTAATGACCCAGTGCCGGGAGATCAGCTGGGCCGGGACCGACCCGGTGTTCTTGATCGTCACTGCGTACGCAAACACATAATGCGAACGATCCGGCTCGGATTGCTCTTCGAGGTACTGTGTTCTCACGCTAATGCTCATTTCATAGACAGCCATGGCAACCTGTCGCAGTGTCAGATCAGAAAGATGGCGATTCCACACGAAATCACGGGCACTTGCAAGCAGCTTCATGGATGCCGGCGAGTAGAATGCGGCACTCGTACTCAGAAAGACACCCATGAGCACTTATCGCATCGCACCCAGCATCCTGTCGGCTGACTTCGCCCGCTTGGGAGATGAAGTCAAAAATGTCGTTGCCGCTGGTGCCGACATCATCCATTTTGATGTCATGGACAATCATTACGTACCCAATTTGACGATAGGCCCGCTGGTGTGCGAGGCGATTCGGCCGCACGTGCAAGTACCCATTGATGTGCATTTGATGGTTAAACCGGTCGACCGCATCATTCCGGATTTTGCCAAAGCGGGCGCCAATATCATCAGCTTCCACCCGGAAGCCAGCGAGCATATCGACCGCACATTGCAGTTAATCCATGATCATGGCTGTAAAGCCGGGCTGGTGTTTAATCCGGCCACACCGCTGCACTACCTTGAGCATGTGATGGATAAGCTCGACCTCATCCTCATCATGTCGGTCAACCCGGGATTTGGTGGTCAGTCTTTTATCAACCAAGCCTTGAAGAAAATCGCTGCTGTGCGGCAGATGATCGATGCCAGCGGTCGCGAGATCATGCTGGAGGTTGATGGTGGCGTTAAAGTTGAGAACATTGCCGACGTAGCGAGGGCAGGCGCCGACACTTTCGTTGCAGGCTCGGCAATTTTTGGCAAGCCCGACTATAAAGCGGTCATCGACGCCATGCGCCAACAGCTTGCCCAAGTCTGAACGTCTGAGCCTGATTGTGCGGCCCGGCTGAAGCGTTCGGCCGGCGACGCCACCGGTACGACGCCCGATGGTATATTCGCGCGGTGACAAAACCGCTTTGTTGAACCAAGACTGCTTTCCTTCCGATGTTTCTCGTCAATATACCCAAACTGATCCCGCGCGGTGCCTTCGAGGCCTGGCTGTGGCGACGCTGGCACGCGCCGATCTGATCTTGCATCACCAGCTGGACAGGCTGGATGGTTTATTGCCTAGGGCGCTGCCGCCGTGTTGTGGCAGCCGGAGAGAAACATGACTGAACTCGAATTTCAATCGTTGGCCGCGCAAGGCTACAACCGCATTCCCCTCATCGCCGAGGCATTCGCAGACCTTGAGACGCCGCTCACGCTGTACCTCAAACTTGCACAACCGCAGCAGCAGGGCCGAAACACCTTCTTGCTGGAATCTGTCGTAGGCGGCGAGCGGTTTGGTCGCTACTCATTTATCGGCCTACCGGCAAACACCTTGCTGCGCGCGTCGGGCCAGCACACCGAAGTTGTTCGCAACGGCGAAGTGATCGAGACCTCCGATCAAAACCCGCTGGATTTTATTGCCGAATTTCAGGCGCGCTACAAAGTAGCACTCAGTCCCGGAATGCCGCGCTTCTGCGGTGGATTAGCCGGTTACTTCGGCTACGACGCGGTGCGCATGATCGAACGCAAACTCGAAAATAGCGCGCCACCCGACCCGCTGCAGCTGCCTGATATTCAACTGCTGCTGACCGAAGAACTCGCCGTCATCGATAACCTCTCCGGCAAGCTGTATTTGATCGTCTACGCTGACCCCACCCGACCCGAAGCCTATAGCCGTGCCCGACAGCGTTTGAAAGATCTGCGCGCCATGCTGCATCGTCCGGTGGATGTGCCGGTAACGTCGGCTTC
This sequence comes from Betaproteobacteria bacterium, assembly GCA_016868055.1. Taxonomy (GTDB): domain Bacteria; phylum Pseudomonadota; class Gammaproteobacteria; order Burkholderiales; family Burkholderiaceae_D; genus Pernthalerella. The sequence goes on along the minus strand of VGHX01000018.1, from coordinate 32,194 downwards.
CGTTCGCACCGAGGCGATTCGCGATTTCAAGAAAGAAGATTTTCTGACGGCGGTGCTGAAGGCCAAGGACTACATCATGGCCGGTGATTTGATGCAGGTACAAGTGGGTCAACGCATTCGTAAGCCGTATGTAGATTCGCCATTGTCTTTGTATCGCGCGCTGCGCTCGCTGAATCCCTCGCCTTACCTTTACTTCTACAACTTCGGCGATATGCAGATCGTTGGTAGCTCACCCGAAATTTTGGTGCGCAATGAAACCAACCGTGACGGGCAGCGTAAGGTCACCATTCGCCCACTCGCAGGTACACGCCCGCGTGGCGCGACACCCGAGCTGGATGCCAAACTTGCCGATGAATTATTGGCAGACCCTAAAGAGATCGCGGAACACGTGATGCTAATTGATCTCGCACGCAACGACATCGGTCGTATTGCCGAGATCGGTAGTGTGAAAGTGACTGATAAATTCGTCATCGAAAAATATTCCCACGTGCAGCATATCGTGTCGAATGTCGAGGGAACACTCAAAGCGGGGATGAGTAATCTTGATGTGCTGCGCGCCACCTTCCCTGCGGGCACCTTATCCGGCGCACCGAAAGTGCGTGCGATGGAATTGATCGACGAGCTTGAGCCTGTTAAACGCGGCATCTACGGCGGCGCCTGCGGCTATATGTCATTCGGTGGCGAGATGGATTTGGCCATTGCTATCCGGACCGGCGTGATTAAAGACGGCATGCTGTATGCACAAGCCGCTGCCGGCATTGTCGCCGACTCCATCCCCGAAATGGAATGGTTGGAGACAGAAAATAAAGCGCGCGCGGTATTACGTGCGGCGGAGCAGGTGCAAGACGGACTGGATGGGGAACTGTGATGCTCAATCATCGATTAGCGCGCTTTATTTCGGTGGAGGCTAACCTGCAAGAAGTGCAGGTTAAGCGTAGCGGCCGGAACCAAAATAAAGCAACAGCAATGCTGCGAGCTGCCGGACAAGTACCAGCTGGCCTCGATGGAGAAAGATGATGTTTACCCACCAATCAGCGCGCTTTATTTCGGTGGAGGCTAACCTGCAAGAAGTGCAGGTTAAGCGTAGCGGCCGGAACCAAAATAAGTTCTACGCGGTATTACGTGCGGCGGAGCAGGTGCAAGACGGACTGGACGGGGAACTGTGATGCTACTGATGATCGACAACTACGATTCCTTCACCTACAACCTGGTGCAGTATTTCGGCGAGCTGGGTGAAGACGTTCGTACCTTTCGCAATGATGAGATCACGATCGAAGCAATCGAGCAGCTGAATCCCTCGCGCATCTGTATCTCACCCGGGCCCTGCACCCCGCATGAAGCTGGCATCTCGGTACCTGTGCTCCAGCACTTTGCCGGCAAGCTTCCTATCTTGGGCGTTTGCCTCGGCCATCAGAGCATGGGCGCTGCGTTTGGCGGCAAGGTCATTCGCGCGCAGCAAGTCATGCACGGTAAGACATCCCCGATCAAGCATACCGGGGTGGGCGTATTCAAGAATCTACCCAGCCCGTACACCATCATCCGTTACCACTCGCTCGCAATCGAGCGCGATTCATTGCCGGATTGTCTTGAGGTCACTGCCTGGACCGACGACGGCGAGATCATGGGTGTGCGGCACACACAGTTCCCGATCGAGGGCGTGCAATTTCACCCGGAATCGATCCTCTCAGAGCATGGCCACGCGCTGCTGAAGAACTTTCTCAATCAGTGACGGAGACAAGGATGACACTCAGTCCACAACAGGCGCTGCTACGCTGTATCGAGCACCGAGAAATCTTTCATGACGAGATGTTGGCGCTGTTTCGTCAGATCATGGGTGGTGAGATGTCGCCGGTAATGATCGCCGCACTCACGATGGGGCTTCGCGTCAAGAAGGAAACGGTTGGTGAGATTGCAGCTGCCGCACAAGTTATGCGCGAGTTTGCCGCCAAGGTGGAAGTGGCGAACCCCGATAACTTGGTGGATATTGTCGGCACCGGTGGTGATGGTGCGCACACTTTCAACATCTCGACAGCATCGATGTTCGTCGCCGCTGCGGCCGGAGCGCGTATAGCGAAACATGGTAGCCGGAGTGTTTCATCTTCTTCCGGCAGTGCTGACGCACTCGAAGCTCTTGGCGTGAATATCAATCTCACGCCAGCGCAGATTGCACACACTATCGAAGAAACCGGTATCGGCTTCATGTTCGCGCCAAACCACCATGCAGCGATGAAGCATGCTGCACCGGTTCGCAAAGAATTGGGCGTACGCACGATCTTCAATATTTTGGGTCCACTGACCAATCCGGCTGGCGCGCCCAACATCATGATGGGCGTGTTCCACCCGGATCTGGTCGGCATTCAGGTACGGGTGCTTCAACGACTTGGCGCCAAACACGCGGTCGTTGTCTGGGCGCGTGACAACATGGATGAAGTCTCTTTGGGTGCCGCGACGATGGTCGGCGAGTTGGTGGATGGCGAGATTCGTGAATACGACATCCACCCGGAAGATTTCGGTTTGCAGATGAGTTCGAGCCGCAACTTGAAGGTTGCCAACGCAGCTGAATCGATTGCCAAGATTCATGAAGTGATCGACAACCAAGCAGGCCCGGCGCGTGACATCGTGCTATTGAATACCGGTGCTGCCCTCTACACCGCTGGCATTGCTGGCAGTATGGGCGATGGTGTTGATCGCGCACGCGAGGCGATTGCTTCCGGTGCGGCGCGCGTCAAGCTGGAGCAATTTGCCAAGCTGACGCAATCGCTTGCATCTGCCTGAGGAGCCGGCCCGTGGCAGATATTCTGAACAAAATTCTTGACGTTAAAGCGGATGAAATCCGCGCCGTAAAAAAACAGCAAGGCCTCGCTAGCTTGCGTCGGGACGTCGAAAGCAACGCAGAGGCGCGCGCCCAGATTCGTGGTTTCGAGGCTAGTCTCCGTAGCAAGATCGCCGCTGGCAAGGCCGGCGTTATTGCCGAGGTGAAGAAAGCATCACCATCGAAAGGCGTGTTGCGCGAAAACTTTCGTCCCGCCGAGATCGCCACCAGTTATGCGCAGCATGGCGCTGCTTGTTTATCGGTCTTGACCGATGAGCAGTTTTTCCAGGGCGCTCCCGCCTATTTGAAGCAAGCGCGTGCAGCGTGCAGCATTCCTGCGCTGCGCAAAGACTTCATGATTGATCCTTATCAGGTCTATCAAGCGCGCGCCTGGGGCGCGGATTGCATCTTGCTGATCGTGGCGGCACTGGATCATGGCCTGATGCGCGAACTGGAAGCCTGCGCCCATGAGATTGGCATGGATGTGTTGGTGGAGGTTCATGATGCTGACGAGCTTGAGGCAGCCCTGACGCTGAAAACTGCGCTACTTGGTATCAATAACCGTAACCTGCGTACGTTTGAAACTACCTTGGATACCACCATCACGCTGCTGCCGCGCATTCCTGAAAACAAGCTTGTGATCACTGAATCGGCGATCCGCACACGCGACGATGTACAGCGCATGCGCGATCATGCGGTTCATGCGTTCCTGGTCGGCGAGGCGTTCATGCGCGCGCCAGATCCCGGTGCAGAGCTGGCGCAGCTGTTTTATTGACCGCGTAGAGGATCAAGTCGCTCCACCCATTCGCGTCCTAGTGGAAGCGGCTCATCACAGATCATTGCCGCTAAAAACTCCGCACACAGCGGCGCTGTGGTCATGCCACGTGCGCCATGCCCCATGCTTGCGTACAAGCCCGGAGCCAATTTGCCAACGAGGGGCAGACGGTCTTGCGTAGTCGCGCGCCAGGCAACACGGCCACTGCTGAGTTGTGAAGCATCGCTGGCAAAGCCCGGTAACAGCCGCTGCAATCGCTCGAAATTTTCCACATCGTCTGAACGACGAGGAGATTCATCTTCGTCATCATGCTGCATCGTCGCTCCAATCGTATGCATACCATCGACTGCGGGCGAAACATAACCCTCGCGGCAAACAACCATCGACAGTGGATGATCTTCACGCCCCGCTAACTGCGAGAGTTGCCCTCTCGCCCGACCTGTCTTGACGCTTGTGGGCGCGAGCCCTGTGTCGAATGCGGTAGCAATGATCAACAGCGATGTCTCGATCGACGACGCATCTGAAAGCATCACTCGCCAGGCCTGACCATGGCGCGTGATGCTGGTCACAGCGAGTCCGCTTTTTACGGTGATTAAGGGGTGATCCAGCATCGCCTTCACTAGCGCAGGCGGCGCCACCCAACCTGCCTCGCGCAGAAAAAACCCGTCAGCTGCCGTTGCCCAGCCGCACAGTGGTGCTGATGATGTGATGTCGAATGGTGTTAACCAATCCTCGCTCGCGATTGCAGCCAGCTGCGACATTTTGTCGTGCTTACGCGTGTCGCGCGCTATGCGCAGAACGCCACACCATGCGTGAGGCACCCGATCAGGTTGATGACTGATCCAACGACGCAACCAGCTAGCGCCCGCTGCAGTAATCTCCGTGACAGGGTTACCAATCGCACCTAACTCTGGGCGAACGATCGCGACCGGATTACCCGAACCGCCTGCCCCAGGCGTGGCCTGCTCGATGACGTTAACAGCGATACCGCGCCGCGCCAGTTGACGTGCCATGCTCGCGCCGGCAATTCCTGCGCCAATAACAATCGCCGCAGTTGGGTAGTCAGCGGCTCGGATCGCGCCTGGAAAACGTGCAGTCAGCGCATCGCGCTTACCGCCAAAGCCAGGCCTTTTTTCAACATGAAATCCAGCCGCTACCAAGCCGCGTCGGACAACACCCGCAACACACCAGCTCGCCAACTGCGCGCCAGGCGCGGCTAGTCTCGGTAATTGCGATAACACCGATGAAGACCACATCTGCGGATTGCGGTCGGGCGCGAAGCCATCCAGAAAAAAAATATCGAACGGCCCTTGAATCGCGGCGATGGCATCGACAATATCAGCGAAAACCAAAGTCAACGACACGCGCTGATTTAGCTCGATGGCATGCACGCCCTCCAGCAACGGTGGCCATGGCTTGATTAGCTGATCAGCCAGTGCACTGAGTCGCAGCCGCCTATCATCAGGAGCCTGGGCAAGCGAGTGCCTGAGTGCCAGACGCAGATCATCGCGTGTGAAGGGATGCTTCTCGACCGACACATAGTGCAGCCGTGCCTGGCTGCCACTTTGCCTGAGGCTATCCCAGGTAGCGAGAAAATTGACGCCCAAGCCGAAACCGGTCTCCAGCAAGCGCACACGGGTTTGCGCTTGCCAGCGACGTAATGCATCACATCCCTCAAGGAATACTTGCTCAGCCTGCCCCCACGCACCCGCACGGCTTGCATAGCAGTCGCCAAACTCGGGGGCATAGATCTGGCCTTGCTCATCGCAGCGCCAGCGCGCTGCTTGCAGTTTTTTCGAGAACATCGCGATCAACCGACACGCGCACTAAGCGCTTTACACCATGAGCGCCGATCATACATGGCACGCTCTGGTGCGGCGTGCGAGCATTCTCTGGCACACTGCGGTTTGCTCGAGCTGAAAGCCCCCGTCATGAAAAAAATTATTACGCTGGTTCTGCTGCTGACCACTCTGCCTGCTTGGTCGCAGGCATGGATACGTTACGCACAAACAGAGTCTGCCACCTTGTATTTCGACAGCCTGCGCACGCGCAAAATGGGCGATACCGCTTTCGTGTGGGATCTGCACGACCTGAACACGCCCGCAGTAGATGCCACAGGCCGCACCTATCGCTCGATCATGCACGCGACCGAGTACCAGTGCCGGATTCGTCAGCGTCGCGTACTCAGCATTTTGCTGCATAACGAGCCAATGGCTAAAGGCGCGTCGGTCGAAATAGTGAGCAGCGCCGATTGGACAGCAACGCCGCCAGATACACTCGCCGGAGAGTTATTCAACCATATCTGCGAATAACGCCGACCCGATCTGCTTCACGCTTTGACTATGCGTATCGCCATCGTCGACAGCGACCCGAAGCAGCGCGCACGCATCACCCAGATGCTGCGCGACGCGCAGCATAGCTGCACTCCTCTAAGCGGGTTTGAAAAGCTGGTTTCAGACACTGACGTCGACTGCGATCTGCTGCTTTGTCATTGGCAGGCAGCCGCGACCCCCTCAGCCTTGCCCGCGCTGCAGCGGGTGCGACAGGTGCGGCCGCTGCTGCCGGTACTAGTGTTAGTGGCGCAGGCGCCCGATCAAGCCCTGGCTGGCCTCCTGAGCAAGCCACACGCGGACTATCTCGTTCTGCCGTTGCGCGCGCATGACTTGCGTTTACGAGTGACGCTGCTCCACCGACAAGTCTCACCGCAGGGGCAGCACTCCGTTCTGCAATTTGGTGCCTACGCGTTTGATATAGACAACGCCACCGCTTACCTCGACGGCAAGCCGATCACCCTCACCAAAAAAGAGTTCTCACTAGCGCTGCTGTTGTTTCGCCACTTGGGACAGCCGCTCTCACGCGCGACCATCCACGAAGCCGTCTGGCCCAAAGAAGCCGAGTTCAGCTCGCGCAGCCTCGACACCCATATCGCCCGAGTCAGGCTAAAGTTTGCGCTCCAGCCTGACCGGGGTTACCGACTGACCCCGGTGTACGGTTACGGTTATCAGCTTCAGGCAACTGATTTTCCGGGGTAAACCAGCATGCCACAGCAGGTATAATCGACGTCGACGATTGCCGGGGATTCTCAGGGATGCAACTGATTGCGGTTGGGCTCAACCACACCACGGCTCCGCTCTCATTGCGCGAGAAAGTGGCCTTCCCCGCCGACCAGCTTGGTCAGGCGGTAGCCTCTGCCTGTGCCTGGTTCGGCAACACCAACCAGCGCCCTTTCGAAAACGCTATTCTGTCTACCTGCAACCGCACCGAAATCTACGGTGCCAGCGCCAATGACGGTGATATCGACGCGGTGGTTGATCAGACCGCTCATTTTGTCGCCGACTTTCATAAGCTACCTTACGCCGAGCTTCGGCCTTACCTGTACGCCCTGCCGCACGATAGCGCCGTTCGTCATGCATTCCGCGTGGCCTCTGGTCTCGATTCAATGGTGCTGGGCGAGCCGCAAATTTTGGGGCAGATGAAAGACGCGGTGCGACAAGCCGAAGCCGCAGGCGGTCTTGGCACCTATTTGCACCAGATGTTTCAGCGCACCTTCGCGGTGGCGAAAGAGGTGCGCTCGACGACAGAAATCGGTGCTCATAGCGTGTCGATGGCGGCTGCCGCAGTGCGTCTGTCGCAAAGAATCTTCGATGATCTCTCACAGCAGCACGTGCTTTTTATCGGCGCCGGTGAAATGATCGATCTCTGTATCACCCACTTCGCTGCACAGCACCCGAAAAGTCTTACCATCGCCAACCGGACTGTCGAGCGCGCTGAAATTCTCGCGCAGCGATTCAATGGGCACGCGATGCGGCTCGGCGAACTACCCGATCAGCTGTCACGTTTTGATGTGGTAGTGTCTTGTACCGCCTCATCACTGCCCATCATGGGGCTTGGCATGGTTGAGCGCGCCATTAAGGCGCGCAGACGCAAACCGATTTTCATGGTCGATCTGGCCGTGCCTCGTGATATCGAGTCTGAAGTTGGGCGTCTGAATGATGTGTTCCTGTACACCGTGGATGACCTCGGCGCCGCGGTGCAAGTTGGCTTGGAAAATCGTCAGCTAGCAGTTGCACAAGCCGAGGCCATCATCGAAACCCGAGTGCAAGCGTACATGCACTGGCTCAGCAGCCGCAGCATGGTGCCGCTGATTCAGGATTTGCAAGAAAGCGGTGAGCAGATGCGCCGCGCCGAGGTTGAGCGCGCAAAAAAATTACTCGCCAAAGGCGAGGATATCGATGCGGTGCTGGAAGCACTCTCGAAAGGCCTGACCGCGAAATTCCTTCACGGTCCGCAGCAAGCCTTGCACAGCGCCGACGCTGACGAGCGCGCTCGACTCGCGCAGCTACTACCGCAACTGTTCCGCACCAAACGCTAGCGGCCCTCGCCACGGCAAGCGCGGCCCCACCGGCCGTTTCATTCCTCTTCTGACGTATACCCCCGAATGACGCCTTCATTGTTAATCAGGCTCGAGCAGCTCAAGGAAAGACTCGACGAAGTGAACGCGCTACTAGCGCAAGAAAATGCCACAGCCGACATGGATCAGTACCGCAAGCTGAGCCGAGAACATGCCGAGCTAGAGCCATTGGTGGCGCTGCACGCGCAGTGGCTTAAAGTACAAGAAGATATTCGCGCCGCAGAAGATCTGATGAGCGACGCAGAGATGAAAGCGTTCGCCCAAGAGGAGCTTGCAGCGGCACAGACCCGTACCGAGGTGCTGTCGCTCGAGCTGCAAAAAATGATGCTGCCGAAAGACCCCGATGACGAGCGCAATATCTTTCTGGAGATTCGCGCTGGTACCGGCGGTGATGAATCTGCTTTGTTCGCAGGAGATTTATTGCGCATGTACACCCGCTACGCCGAGCGGCAACGCTGGCAAGTCGAGATTATGTCGGCATCGCCCTCGGAGCTTGGCGGTTACAAAGAAGTGATCGTTCGTATCATTGGCGCCGGCGCATATGCCAGGCTGAAGTTTGAGTCAGGTGGACACCGGGTACAGCGCGTACCTGCGACCGAGTCACAGGGACGCATCCACACCTCGGCCTGCACGGTGGCCGTGATGCCGGAAGCAGACGAGATCGCCGACGTGCATATCAATCCAGCCGACCTGCGGATTGACACCTTTCGAGCCTCGGGCGCTGGCGGTCAGCATGTCAACAAAACCGATTCTGCTGTGCGACTCACGCACCTGCCTACCGGTATCGTGGTTGAATGTCAGGATGATCGCAGCCAGCACAAAAACAAGGCGCAGGCCATGAAAGTACTCGCGGCACGCATCAAAGATGTGCAACTTCGCGAGCAGCAAAGCAAGGAAGCCGCTACCCGCAAGTCGCTGGTCGGCTCGGGTGATCGCAGCGAGCGGATTAGAACGTATAACTTCCCGCAGGGCCGCCTGACTGACCACCGAATCAATTTGACGCTGTATAAACTCGAGACCATCATGGACGGCGATCTGGATGAGCTGATGGCGGCGCTCACCACTGAACATCAGGCGGATCTACTCGCAGCGCTATCGGACACGGTGCAATGAACATCTCGGTACTCGGCAAACCGCTACTGCTTCTGATTTCACTGGCCTGCATCGGCATGCTCGCAGTAGGACTGTATCTTCAGCTGCAGCTCGAGATGCTGCCCTGCCCGCTCTGTATCTTGCAGCGCTACGCATTTGCCCTGGTCGCGGTAAGTGCGCTGCTGGGTGTAGCGATGTCGTCACGGCTGCTGTGGCTTGGTGCAGCACTGACTAGCCTGGCGGCATCGGCGGGCGCTGGAATCGCGGCACGGCATCTGTGGGTCAAGGCACACCCGAGTGTTTCGTGCGGTATCGATCCGCTCGAGACCTCTCTGAACGAGATCATCACGGCGCGCTGGTTCCCTGCGCTGTTTCAGGCCGATGGCCTGTGCACCACCGAGTATGAGGCAATTCTTGGGCTATCAATTCCGGCGTGGGCGCTGCTCTGGTTCGTTGTCTTTGCAGTGCTTGGCGCAATGATTGCGGTGATGTCTTGGCGACGTAGATGACGATCGAGGACCTGCTCAAGCTGTCGCTGATTGATCCACTCGAGGCGCAGGTGCTGCTGGCGCACGCTTTGAAATGTACCCGAGTACAACTCGTGATTCGCAACAAAGATCCGTTAACGCCGCAGCAGGTGACTGAGATCAGCGCACTACTCATGCGCCGGATGCAAGGCGAACCGATCGCCTACCTGACTGGCGAGCGCGAATTCCATGGGCTACGGTTCGAGATCACGCCCGATGTGCTCATCCCAAGACATGAGACCGAGTTGCTGGTTGAGCTTGGCAGTGAAAAATTACCCAAGAGCGGCAGCGTGCTTGATCTCGGCACCGGCTCGGGCGCGATCGCCGTGTCGCTTGCACACGCAAGACGTGACGCCCAAGTCACTGCCACCGACATCAGTCAGGCGGCGCTCGCGGTTGCGCGACGTAACGCTTCGGCGCACGCGGTCAGCATCCAGCTGGTGCACAGCGACTGGTGGGACAAGGTAGAGGATTTGTTTGATGTGATTGTCAGCAATCCCCCCTACATCGCCGCCAGCGACCCGCATCTGCTGCGCGGCGATCTGCGCTTCGAGCCACGTACTGCGCTGACTGACGAGGCGAACGGCATGATGCACATCAGCGCCATCATCGATGGTGCGTCGCGACATCTCAACCCCGGGGGCTGGCTGTTGATCGAGCATGGCTATGATCAAGCCGCTGCGGTCCGCACCTTGCTGCAAAAATCCGGTTGGCAGCACGCACAGAGCTGGAAAGACCTGGCCGGTATCGAGCGTGTCAGCGGAGCGGTACTGGAAGGCAACCACGCCGACAAACCCCTATAATGTGGCCTCGATTGTTGCGAGCTTAGGGGAATTCTGTCTATGAGCGATGTGCATGCTTGGATCAAAGAAACCGTCACTACCCATCCGGTCGTGCTGTTCATGAAGGGCACTGCCCAATTTCCGCAATGCGGATTTTCTGGCCGCGCTATCGAGCTGTTGAAATCGGTGGGTGTTGATAATCTGGTGACCGTGAATGTGCTGGAAGACGATGAAGTTCGGCAAGGCATCAAAGACTTCTCCAACTGGCCAACCATACCGCAGCTGTATGTCAAAGGTGAATTCATTGGTGGTGCCGACATCCTCAATGAGATGCACCAATCCGGCGAACTAGAAACCTTGCTCAAAGGTTGATCACTTGAGGCGCCTGGTCGTCGCCATCACCGGCGCGTCAGGCGCGGGCTACGGCGTGCGGCTGCTGGAACTGCTGCGCGCCACTGAAGGCGTCGAGAGCCATCTGATGATCTCCGACGCTGCCGCGCTTAATCTTCACCACGAACTTGACCTCAAGCGCAAAGATATTGAGGCACTAGCCGATCACGTTCATAGCGTGCGTGACATTGGCGCGTGCGTCGCCAGTGGCTCGTTTCACAGTGATGGTATGGTGATCGCCCCGTGCTCAATGAAGACGCTGGCTGCAGTTGCGCACGGACTGTGCGACAACCTCATCACGCGCGCCGCAGATGTGACGCTGAAAGAAAGGCGTCGACTCATTTTGATGGTGCGCGAAACACCATTCAATCTGGCGCACCTACGCAATATGACGGCAGTGACCGAGATGGGCGGCATTATCTTCCCGCCGCTGCCGGCGCTGTACCAGCGACCGCAATCTGTTCAGGACATGATCGACCACACTGTCGGACGGGTGGCCGAGATGCTCGGTGTTGCACAAAGCCTGGCGCCCGAGTGGCAGGGTTTGAAACCTTAGACGGCTTTACCGAGCATCAGTCGGTGGCAGCGCCCACACCAGATAGGCACTAAATTTTTTTGATTTCGATCTCGGTAGGAACAGGCTCACCATCCGGCACTTCCTCAGGTACCGGCGAAGCGCCTGCCTCCTGCTGCGGCTGATCTTGCGGTGACTGATCTTGCTGCTCGAGCAGCACGCCCACCATGCGGCCTACGGCTTCGCTGTAGCCCGACATCGAAAATACATTGGTACGGAAATGACCGCTGGTCAGCGGAAACGCAAAACCCACCGACTCCGACTGCGAAAACGCATCATTGAGCTGCGCTGATTCACCGAACCAGTACAACATCACCTCACCATTTGCAGTTTGCATAGGCTCGCACACTGAATCGAGGGCGAGCGCCCCCACTTTGGTGGTGAGCATGATGGGGTAATTGTTACCCGCCTCACACGGCGTGCCATTGGCAAAGTAGTAGCGGCAAAGTCGATCTGCGCACAGCATGCCAAACATGGCAGTGCCGTTGTCGTGAGTAGAAGCTTCACCCATACCCTCGCGAAACTGCGAAGCCCAATCCCCATGCTCGATCCTATCGTCGGCGTGCGAGAGATGGCTGAAGTACAGACTGAATAGCAATAGCAAAAACGGTAGCCGCATTACGCCCCCAAGCCAAATAGTCATGAGAATTTAGCACGTAGCTCAACTATCGGTTGCGGCCGGCCTCAAGCAGCGCTGCGCTCGCATGGCTCGCAATTTTTTGTTAAGAGCGCGGACCAACAGCAGCACCTGGCCGCTTTGCAAGCATGTTAATTTTCAAGCAAGCTTGCGATTTACAGTGTCAACCAAGCAATTCGAAAAAAGCCCGATCGCAAAGGAGTTTTTAATCGGTGAGGGCCGAATTTTTCATGCCTACAGCCTAAAAAATCGCCTCTCCATAGGGGATATAATCTGAGGCTTGTCAAGGCGTTATCAAGTTGCGCTGGCTCAGTTACTGGAGGTACTTCATGGGATCAATCATTAAGCAAGCGGGATGGATTTTGCTGGCCGTGTTGGGCGCATTCGCGCTTGGCACAATCGCGCTGGCGCGCGGCGAAACCATCAATGCATTATGGATCGTGGTGGCAGCGATCGCGATCTATTTGATTGGTTACCGCTACTACGCGCAGTTCATTGGAAACCGCGTGATGCAGCTGGATGCAAACCGCGCCACGCCCGCAACCCGTCTGAATGATGGTTTGGACTTCGTCCCGACCAACAAGCATGTGCTGTTCGGCCATCACTTCGCCGCTATCGCAGGCGCTGGGCCCTTGGTCGGGCCAGTACTGGCAGCGCAAATGGGTTATTTGCCCGGCATGATGTGGCTGATCGTGGGTGTGCTGCTCGCGGGCGCTGTTCAGGATTTCATGATCTTGTTTGTCTCGACCCGCCGCGATGGCCGCTCGCTCGGTGATTTGGTGAAAAGCGAGCTCGGTATCGTGCCCGGCGTGATCGCGCTATTTGGCACTTTCATGATCATGACGATCCTGCTGGCGGTTCTGGCGCTGATCGTGGTGAAAGCGCTGGCCGAAAGCCCATGGGGCACCTTTACCGTTGCGGCAACGATTCCGATCGCATTCTTCATGGGCATCTACAGCCGCTATCTGCGACCAGGTAAGGTCGGCGAGGTATCGATCATTGGCTTCGTGCTGCTGATGGCGTCGATTGTGTATGGCGGGCATGTTGCTGCTGATCCTTACTGGGGTCCCGCGTTCACGTTCACCGGCAAGCAGCTGACCGGCATGCTGCTGCTGTACGGTATTGTCGCCTCGGTCTTACCGGTATGGCTGCTACTGGCACCGCGAGACTATCTCTCGACCTTCCTGAAAATCGGCGCGATCTTCGCTCTGGCGATCGGCATTCTGGTGGTAGCCCCCGATCTGAAAATGCCAGCGACGACGAAATTCATCGACGGCACTGGCCCCGTGTGGTCGGGCACCCTGTTCCCGTTCTTGTTCATCACGATTGCGTGCGGTGCGGTATCCGGTTTTCACTCGCTGATTTCCTCGGGTACGACGCCCAAGTTACTGGAAAACGAGCGTCATATGCCTTACATCGGCTATGGCGGCATGTTGATGGAATCCTTCGTTGCGATCATGGCACTGGTGGCCGCGTCGGTGATCGAGCCGGGTGTGTACTTTGCCATGAACAGCCCTGCGGCTGTACTTGGCACCACGCCTGAGTCAGCCGCTGCAGCCATCAGCCAATGGGGCTTCGTGGTCACGCCTGAGATGTTGCAGCAAACTGCAAAAGATGTTGGCGAGGCCACCATTATTTCGCGCACCGGTGGTGCGCCGACTCTCGCCGTGGGAATGGCCTACATCTTCTCTGAAATGTTCGGTGGCAAAGCGCTGATGGCGTTCTGGTACCACTTTGCGATTCTGTTCGAGGCGCTGTTTATTCTCACTGCAGTCGACGCCGGAACGCGCGTGGGCCGTTTCATGCTGCAAGATTTATTGCGTACGCTGGTGCCGCCATTCCGCGCTGTGCCAGATTTAGCCTCCAGCATTATCGCCACCTTGCTTTGCGTTGGCGCTTGGGGCTATTTCCTGTACCAGGGCGTGGTCGATCCGCTAGGCGGCATTAATACCTTGTGGCCGCTGTTTGGTATCTCCAACCAGATGCTGGCGACAGTTGCGCTGATTCTCGCCACGGTGGTGCTATTCAAAATGAAACGTGAAAGATTCGCGTGGGTGACCGTGGTACCGACCGTTTGGCTGCTGATCTGCACCATGACGGCGGGCTACCAAAAGATCTTCCACGAAAATCCAAAGATCGGTTTCTTGGCGCATGCCAATAAATTCCAAGCCGCCGCCGCAAAAGGTGAGGTGCTTGCACCCGCGAAGTCGCCGGAGCAGATGCAGCAAATCATTCTTAATGACTACATCGATGCGACACTGGCTGCGATATTTATCTCGGTGGTGTTGTCTATTCTGGTGTTCGGTATTCGGTCTTGCTTGCTGGCGCTCAGAGAGCGCGAGCCGACCACGGTAGAAGCGGCGGCCGTGCCGATTAACACCGTATCCGCCTGATCGGAAGGGGGCGCGTATGTTCAGCGAGCTGGGAAAATTCGGCGCATATCTCGGCCAGACAGCAAGGCTAATGGTCGGGCTGCCGGACTACGACAACTACCTGAATCACATGCAGGTCAATCACCCCGATCAGACCCCGATGAGCTACGAGGCTTTCTTCCGCGAACGTCAAGAGGCTCGCTACGGTGGCAATGGCAAAATCGCACGCTGCTGCTAAAAATAAAAACGCCCGATAACTCGGGCGTTTTCACGTGCTACTTCAGAGACTGTGGTGCCGACTGCAGGACTCGAACCCGCCACCCCATGATTACAAATCAAGTGCTCTACCAGATGAGCTAAGCCGGCAACGCGCGCGATTATACGTTATTTGATTCTGGTAAGCCTCGGCCGACCACCCTTTTGCGGTGGCGGCTCATCGTCGCCGCTGTCGCCGTCACCAGCGGCGGTAGGCGTCACCGCTGCAAGCGGCGTAGGCTTTGGCTCCTTCAGACTGGGCGACGCCGCCGCCGGTGCGATGGTGGTGGCGCCTTCACCGCGCTTCACCTCGAAAGCCATACCTTGGCCATTTTCGCGGGCGTAGATGGCGCTGACGTTTTCGACCGGGATCTCGATCTCGCGCGAGATACCACCGAATCTGGCCTTGAACGTGATCAAGTCATTGTCCATTTTCAGATTTCCGGTGGCCTCGAAGCTGATGTTGAGCACGATCTCGCCGTTCTTCACGAACTCGACTGGCACGCGGGTGTAAGCATCAACCACCACCACGATATACGGCGTGAAACCGTTATCGGTACACCACTCGTACAGTGCTCTGAGCAGATAGGGTTTGGTGGAAGTCTCGCTCATTACCGGTGAGTCAGTCAGGTTCAGCGGCGCATCACTTTCTCTGAGGGCGTCAGCGCCTCAATGTAGGCCGGGCGGGAGAAAATGCGCTCAGCATACTTCAGCAAGGGTGCGGCCGTCTTTGACAAATCAATACCGTAGTAGTCCAGACGCCACAAGAGCGGCGCGATGGCGACATCCAGCATGGAGAAATCTTCGCCCAGCATGTACTTGTTCTTCAAAAACAAGGGCGCGAGCTGGGTAAGTCGATCGCGAATCTCTTGACGCGCTTTCCCGTGGGCCTTCTCGGCAGAGCGTGATTTCTCGTTTTCCAGCGTATGAACGTGGATGAAGAGTTCTTTCTCGAAATTGAATAGCATGAGCCGAGCACGCGCGCGCATCAGCGGATCAGCAGGCATTAGCTGCGGATGAGGAAAGCGCTCGTCAATGTATTCGTTGATGATGTTGGACTCGTATAAAACCAGCTCTCGCTCCACCAGAATCGGCACCTGCCCATACGGGTTCATGGTCGAGATGTCTTCGGGCTTGTTGAACAAATCAACATCGCGAATCTCGAAATCCATACCTTTCTCGAACAGCACTAAGCGGCAACGTTGCGAGAACGGGCAAGTCGTGCCCGAATAAAGAACCATCATGATTACCGTTCCTTGAAACAAAAGGGTGAGACGTCAACCGCCTCACCCTGTGTGGGGATACTCCGCGCATTGCGCCGCTGTGCACGCCAGTTGGCGTCAGCGACGAAACATGCGGAGCTGCTTACTTGACCTCTCTCCAGAACGACGCGTTCAAACGCCAGGTAAGCAGTACCAGGAAGGCCAGCAGCAGCAATACCCAGAAACCGATGGCCTGCCGTTTTGACTTAACCGGCTCAGACATCCAATCCATGAACGCGACCAGATCGCCGACTTGAGAGTCGAACTCATACTGGCTCAACTTGCCCGGAGTAACCTGCTGGAACCCGGCGAACCGGTGAACCATTTTTCCCGCTTCATGCGGGTCTTTTTCTTCTACGAATTTCGCTTTACGCACGCCCTGCAACTCCCATAGCACATGGGGCATGCCGACATTGGGGTAAACCAAATTATTCCAACCAGTAGCTCGGCTGTCGTCCTGGTAGTAGGTACGCAGGTAGGTGTACACATAGTCAGCACCAGATCCTGCGGAGGATGACTTGGCGCGCACCAACACCGACAGATCCGGCGGCACAGCGCCGAACCAGGCTTTGGCATCCTTCTCGTTCATCGCCGTCTTCATCAGATCGCCCACTTTGTCACTGGTAAACAGCAGATTGTCGCGGATCTGCGGCTCGGACAAACCGATATCGCGCAAACGGTTGTAGCGAACCAGCGAAGCGGCGTGACAATTCAAGCAATAGTTGACGAAAAGCCGCGCGCCGTTTTGTAGTGAAGACATCTGGCGTGAACGGTCCGGCGCATGATCAAGCGGATAGCCTCCTTCCGACGCAAGCGAAAGCGCAGGAAGCAGTGCCAGCACCATGAGCAATTTCTTCATGAGTTTCATTATTTATCCTTTACGGCTCAGTGCGGCTTGAAGCTCACGCGCGTCGGTACGGGTTTAAATTCGCCCATCTTGCTCCACCAAGGCATCAGCAAGAAGAAGCCAAAGTAGATGATGGTGCAGATCTGTGCCACCAGCGTACGGCCATCGGTCGGTGCCTGCACGCCCAGATACCCGAGAATCAGGAAAGAAATACCGAACACGATGTAAACCCATTTGTGCCAATCAGGACGGTAGCGAATCGACTTTGCCGGCGAGTGATCAATCCAGGGCATCAGTGCAATGATCAGCACTGACACACCCATCAGCACCACGCCCCAGAATTTCGCGTCGAACACCAGCATCAAAATCGCTGTGACCACGGCAATGCCCATCGCCGCTTGCTTTTGGCGTGATGGCAGTTGGGTTTTGGTCATGATCAAAGCACCGTACGCCAGCACACCAATAATCAATGCGTACATGAACTGAGACGTCGTCGCACGCAGGATCGAATAGAACGGCGTGAAGTACCAGACCGGCGCAATATGCGCCGGCGTCTTCAGCGGATCTGCCGGGATGAAGTTGTTGTACTCGAGGAAGTAACCGCCAAACTCAGGCGCATAGAACACAACTGCGCTGAAAATAAACAGGAAACAGGCGACGCCAAAGATATCTTTGGTGGTGTAGTAAGGGTGCGAAGGAATCGTGTCGACGCCATGACCATCCGGGCCGAGATTTTCTTTTACTTCGACGCCGTCAGGATTGTTCGAGCCAACTTCGTGTAATGCGATCAAATGCGCAACGACCAAGCCGAGCAACACCAGAGGAATCGCAATCACATGGAATGCAAAAAAGCGATTCAGCGTAGCATCTGAAACAACGTAATCGCCGCGAATCCACAGCGACAGGTCAGGGCCGATGAACGGAATCGCGCCAAACAAGTTGACGATGACCTGCGCACCCCAGTAAGACATCTGGCCCCAAGGCAGCAGGTAACCGAAGAATGCCTCAGCCATCAAGCACAGAAAAATACCGACACCGAACAACCAGATCAACTCACGTGGCTTGCGATACGAGCCGTACAGCAAAGCTCGCGTCATGTGCAAATACACGATGATAAAGAACGCGGAGGCGCCGGTCGAGTGCATGTAACGAACCAGCCAGCCCCAAGGCACCTCGCGCATGATGTACTCAACCGATGCAAATGCAAGATTCGCATCTGGCTTGTAGTTCATCACCAGAAAAATACCCGTGACGATTTGGATGACCAGCACCAGCGCGGCGAGCGAGCCAAACAAATAAAACACGTTGAAGTTCTTGGGCGCGTAATACTTGCCCCACTGATCATTCCAAAGTTTGGTCAGTGGGAAGCGATCGTCAACCCAAGAAAGTGCCTTTTGCGCGACCGGCGCATCTTCCGGCAATTTAGTTTCATGGAATGCCATGTTAGGCCTCGCCTTTCTCGTCTTTACCGATCACGATTCGGGTATCACTGGTGAACATGTGACGTGGAACCTGCAAGTTATCAGGAGCAGGTTTGTTCTTGAAGACGCGCCCTGCAAGATCAAACGTCGAGCCATGACAAGGGCACAAGAAACCGCCTTGCCAATCGCTCGATAGCGACGGCTGCGCACCGGCCTCCAACTTCGGCGATGGGGAGCAACCGAGATGACTGCAGATACCCACCGTCACCAGAAACTCGGGCTTGATCGAGCGGTGCTCATTGCGGGCATACGCGGGCGTTAAATCGTCTGCGTTACGCTCAGATTTGGGATCGGCGAGATCGCTACCGGTTTTTTTCAACGACGCGACCATCTCGGGAGTGCGGCGTAAAACCCAAACGGGTTTACCGCGCCATTCAACGGTTTTCATTTCACCTGGCTTCAGATCAGCGACATCCACCTCGACCGGTGCGCCTGCAGCCTTCGCTCGCTCGGACGGTTCAAATGTGGCCACGAACGCACCCGCGCCAGCCACACCCGCCACACCGCCTGCTGCAGCGGTAGCAACTAGCAGGCCGCGCCGGCCCGAGTCGACTTGATTCTCGTCACTCATGACAACCCCAATCAAATAAATTGCAAATCAATACGCTTCATGCTCGTCGTCCTGCTCGCCATGCACCGCCACCCAATTGCCGCTCGGGTGCTGCGGTCGCACATTAAACGCCAGACGGACGATGGAAAGCTCAAGGGAACTTCCAGCAACCTTCCATTATATCGGAGCCGACAATGAACCGTAAGCCACGCACTCGACATCAACCGCGCGACTGGTTTATTGTTATTTCGATAATTTTGGGCCGCAACTCACGGCTGCAGAACAAAACTAAGCCGATCTGGCGGTGGATGCGATAAGCCCACGCCGCTGAGCCTCGATAATCGCCTCCATGCGCGAATGAACGCCCAGCTTTGGGTAGATATGCTTGATATGTGTTTGCACTGTGCCAACGGACAAACCCTGCGCCTGCGCGACCTTAGCGTAGCTGCCGCCACGCGAGATGGCGTCAAGAATCGAAGACTCGCGACGGGTCAACAATGCAGGCTCCACGTCGCTTGTGCTGTGGTGTTCGGCGACCGCAGCACCGACACGGATGCGGGTAAGCACTTTGCGCGCAATGACCGGGCTGATTGGTGAGCCACCGGCGCGCAGATCAACAATCGCATCAACAATGTTGAGCTGTATCGACTCTTTCAGCACGTAACCTGCTGCGCCGGCCTCGATACAGGCAAGGATTTGTTCTTCCTCACTTGACATGGTGATCACTAAAACGTCAGCACGAGGACGAAGCTGACGACAATCCCGAATCACGCTGATGCCAGAACCATCGGGCAGACCTAAATCGGTCAGCAAAATATCAACCGGCCACTGCGATAAATAGTTGCGCGCCTCATGCACCGTGCCGACAGCAGAGCAAAGCATCAATGATGGCTCGCGCTCAATAGCGCGACAGAGAAGGCGTCGAGTCACTGGGTCGTCTTCGACCACCATCACTCTGCATGGCTTAGCGAAGCCAACTAAGGACATAATGAATGCGGGAAGCAAGTAGACAAACGCTTCCTCGGTGAAGATTGGACGCACCGAGTTCCGCTAGTGCACGCTAACACATCATGACAACGTCACGCCGCTCGCGTCGAGTGTTATGAATTCAAACAGGATTGGCAATATCAATGAATTGATGATGCAGCCCAAATCGACGCGACACATCGTCACCTAAAGCCTGCACACCAAAACGCTCGGTAGCGTGATGGCCGCAAGCGAGGTAAGCAACACCCGACTCACGCGCCAAATGTACGGTTTGCTCCGAAATCTCGCCACTGATGTAAACACTGGCGCCAGCCTCTATCGCCTGCTCGAAGGCATTTTGTGCCGCGCCCGTGCACCACGCAACACGTGTGACCTGTTGCTCAGCCTCGCCGATGAGTTGCGGCTCGCGCCCCAGTGCACGCTGCACGGCCCGCATCAACTCAGCGACTGTTTGTGCCGTGCTGTGACCGGTCCACCCTAAGTCCTGCTCACCAAATCGACCGTCCGCTGTGAAACCCAGACGCAGCGCGAGTTGCGCATTGTTACCAAGCTCGGGATGCGCATCTAATGGCAAGTGATACGCGAACAGATTGATGTCATGGTCCAGCAATAGTTTCAGACGACGGCGACGATTACCGATCACTCGCGGATCCTCGCCACGCCAAAAATAGCCGTGATGTACCAGTACCGCATCAGCTTCGACCTCGATCGCAGCCTCTAACAGCGCAAGACTGGCAGTCACACCGCTGATAACACGACGGATGTGTGATTTGCCTTCGACCTGAAGTCCATTTGGGCAGTAATCTCGAAACCGGTTAATATCCAGCGTCTCTGCAAGATACTGGGCTAAAGCATCACGTGCCAGGCCTTGCCCGCTTGTCTCCATTACTCTTTGATCTGCCATGCGTCGTCTGTGGTTGTTGTTCGCGCAAACCGTCACTATCGCACTCGCGCTGTGGTTCATTGTAGCGACCTTGAAGCCGGATTGGCTGGGGCGAACTGCTAACGGTGGGCAGCTCATCTCAACACCCGTTGCTGTTCGTGAAGCAGACGGGTCGGGATCTGCGCTACACAGCACGTACCGCGCTGCATCGCAAAGAGCGATGCCGGCTGTGGTCAACATATACACCACCAAAGCGGGGCGACAAGCGCCCCATCCTTTCGATAACGACCCTTTCTTTCGGCGTTTTTTTGGCGATAACTTTGGCGCGCCCGATGAGCGGCAATTCAGCCTGGGCTCGGGCGTTATTATCAGCCCCGACGGCTATATTCTCACCAATAATCATGTCATCGAATCAGCCAACGACATTGAGATTGCGCTCGCCGACGGCCGCAAAGTCAAAGGCAAATTGGTGGGTACGGACCCGGACACTGACCTCGCTGTGGTTAAGGTCGGACTCAGTAATCTGCCGTCGATCACGCTGGCCAAGCTCGACAACACCAAAGTCGGCGACGTCGTGCTAGCGATTGGTAATCCGTTCGGCGTCGGGCAAACCGTCACCATGGGTATTGTGTCTGCACTTGGCCGTAATCATCTAGGCATCAACACGTTCGAGAATTTCATCCAGACCGATGCCGCTATTAATCCCGGCAACTCGGGCGGGGCATTGGTTGATACTGATGGCCACCTGCTCGGTATCAATACCGCAATATATTCGCGTAGCGGTGGCTCATTGGGTATCGGGTTTGCCATTCCCGTGACCACGGTGAAAACCGTGATGGAAGCGATTATCAAAAACGGGCAGGTCGTACGAGGCTGGATAGGTGTCGAGCCACAAGACATTACCCCTGAGTTGGCGGAGAGCTTCGGGCTTCCGAAGGCCTCTGGCACCATCATCGCCGGCGTATTGCGCGGCGGCCCGGCAGACAAGGCCGGCATCAGGCCTGGAGATATCTTGCTTGCGGTGGGTGACAAGCCGGTGTCTGACACCGTATCCATGCTGAACTTGGTCGCCCAATTAACACCGGGCGACAAAGTAGCACTTACCGTGCTGCGCAAATCAAAGAAGACAGAGCTGAGTGTGGTGGTTGGCAAGCGGCCGCGCATGAAACAGCAACCACCCCGAGAAGGCGACTAAGGCTGCGCCCTGCGGCTAGCGTTTTTACAGCCCGCCCATCATTCAAGAGCTTTCTGCCGATTCCTCTGGCGCTTGCGTCGCTTTCGCAAACAGAGGCGCGAGCAAAATTCCGACCTCGTACAACAAGCACAGCGGAATCGCCAGGAACAGCTGACTCATGATGTCGGGTGGCGTCACGATGGCGGCGATAACAAATGCGCCGACGATGACATAAGGACGAACCGCTTTGAGCTTTTCAACCGACACAATACCCATCCGCACCAGCACAATCACTACCACCGGCACCTCGAAAGTCATGCCAAAAGCGAGGCACATCATCAGTACAAAGTCGAGATAGTTTTCAATATCCGGCGCAACGGAGATCGACTTTGGCGCAAAATCACTAATGAATTTGAATACCGTGCCAAATACAAAGTAGTAGCAGAACGCTACCCCGATCACAAACAAGATAGTGGACGAGATGATGAGTGGCGCCACCAGACGCTTTTCGTGCATGTAGAGGCCTGGTGCAACGAACGCCCAGGCTTGGTACAACACCCAGGGCAGCGATAGCATCAACGCCGCTGCCATCGTGATTTTCATCGGCACCATGAAAGGCGTGATCACGCCGGTAGCGATCATCTTGGACCCTTCAGGCAAGGCATGCAGCATGGGCTGGGCCATGAAGTCGTACAAGGTCGCCGCGCCGGGCCAGACCGTAAACAAGACAATGAAGATGACCAGCACTACGGCAGAGGCGCGTACCAAACGGGTACGTAGCTCGACCAGGTGCGAGATGAAGGTTTCCTGAATACCTGAAGGTTTGTCGTCGGACATGGGCTTAGTTGAAAAACTTTACGCTCTTGCCCGAAGTCGGACGGTAACGCGCAACGCGCGCTGCACCAGATTGCACCCGCGTCTTGAGCCCATGCTGGCGCTTGTACCAGAGCGGCAGCATGCTGGTATGAGACATTCGCTTGCGTCGAAACTCGCGGCGCTTGGCATCAAACTCCCACAGCGCCGGAACGCTAGGGCTGTACTCATAGCTGTTGTCGAACGATTGGTGCGCCTCGTTCAGCGAGCTGGACAAGGCATTACCCGCCTCATCAACCTCTTTGCGCACCTCTGCTGCTTCAGCGGTAATGGTCAGGTTCAACTTGGATGCCGCCTCAACAATATTGGTCTGCATTTTTTGCAGCTCCTCCATCTGCATCTCGCGGTTAACTTCGGCCTTGACGTTGTTGATGTAGCGCTGCGCACGACCGAATAAGGTGCCTGCCATACGCGCGACAGCGGGCAATTTTTCGGGACCGATCACCACGAGAGCGACCGCACCGATCAGAGCGAGTTTGGAAAGACCGAGGTCAATCATGGCGGGCGATGAACCAGACAGGCGCGGCGGGCACGGGCGAGTCCCGCCGGTAGGGACAGGATCAGCTCTTGGCTTTTTCCTTGGCTTCGACGTCGATAGTGGATTTATCAGCCACCTGCTGCGCAGGCGCAGCCGGCTCTTCGGAACCTTTCACGCCATCTTTGAAGCCCTTAACCGCCTTGCCCAAGTCTGAGCCGATGTTGCCGAGCTTTTTGGTGCCGAACACCAACATCACGATAACCAGCACGATGACCCAATGCCAAATACTGAACGAACCCATTGCAATCTCCTAGCGGCTTGAAAGCCGTCAACTTCTGTTTACACCACATCAACGCTGGCCACCCCAAGGGCGAGCACCACCCATCAGGTGGAGGTGCAAATGGTACACCTCTTGGCCACCATCAGGACCGGTGTTGATGAGGGTCTTGAAGCCCCCTGCCGGACCGTCTGCGCTGTTTTGGTAGCCGCCGCCATGAGCTTGCGCTAATTTTGGGGCAATTAGGAGCATTTTACCCAACAACGCCTGATGGCGGTCGTCGCTATCTGCCAAGGTGGCGATGTGCTCTCTCGGCACCATCAACAAATGCATGGGCGCTGCCGGATTAATGTCATGAAAGACAATCAGGTCTTCGTCTTCAAAGACTTTTTTTGACGGAATGGTACCCGCGACGATTTTGCAGAAGATACAGTTATCCACCTTGTCTCTCCGATGTGACCTGCTGGTCGTTAAATTTTTTTATGGACTTCAAGCGTAACGCCCGGTGAATATTCGAAAGCCAAAACAAACGTCAGCTGCATGCGCGCACGCACAATCGCGACGTTCAATCTACTTAGCCGCCTCGTCTTGTTCGCGGCTTATTAGTTTTCGGTTGGCCTTTTCTTCAATGCCGGACACACCCTCACGTCGCGCCAACTCATCTAATACTTGCTGCGGCGTGAGATTAAATTGCGCCAGCATGATCAACGAGTGAAACCAGAGATCGGCGCATTCGTAAACCAGCTTGTTCGAATCTGCGCCCTGCCGCACATCCTTCGCTGCCATCACCGCCTCGGTCGCCTCTTCACCGATTTTTTTCAGGATCGCATCATCGCCCTTGGCAAACAAGCGCGCAACATACGAGCTCTCAGGATCACCGCCTGCCGCAGGTTTACGCGTCTCGATAATCTGGGCCAGACGTTGCAGCGTATCGCTCATGTCATTTCTTGTAGATGTCATCCGGATCTTTCAAGACCGGCTCAACCTCGACCCAGCCTGTTACACCATCGTTGTTCTGCAGCTCGTGAAAAAAACAGCTATGTCTTCCGGTGTGACAGGCCACCCCCCCAACCTGCTCGACCTGTAGCAGTAGCACATCTTCATCGCAATCGAGCCGAAGGCTATGCACCTGTTGAAAATGGCCCGACTCCTCGCCCTTATGCCAAAGCTTGTTGCGCGAACGGCTCCAGTACACCGCCTGTCCGCATGCCACGGTCCGGGTGAGTGACTCACGGTTCATCCAGGCGACCATCAGGATTTGATTGCTGCCCACCTCCTGCGCGATCGCCGGTATCAGGCCGTTTTGATCCCACTTGATCCTGTCCAACCAATCGGTCTGGTCGCTCATGCAAGCCTCACCGGTATACCTTGCGAGGCCATATGGGCTTTGGCCTCCCGCACTGTGTGCAGCCCGTAATGAAAGATACTGGCAGCGAGCACCGCATCGGCGCGGCCTTGCGTGACCCCATCGGCCAGATCCTGCAAGCCGCCGACACCGCCCGAGGCGATCACCGGTATTCCGACGGCGTCAGACACTGCGCGCGTCAGCATCAAATCAAAGCCATCCTGCGTGCCATCGCGGTCCATACTGGTGAGCAGGATTTCACCCGCACCCAGCGATTCCATTTTGCGCGCCCACTCAACCGCATCAAGGCCGGTTGGCTTGCGACCACCGTGCGTGAAAACCTCCCAATGACCGCCGGCGGCACGCTTGGCATCAATCGCGACCACGATGCATTGCGATCCGTACTTGCCCGCTGCATCCGCAACCAGTTGCGGGTTGGTCACCGCTGAGGTGTTGATGCTGACTTTATCTGCACCTGCATTCAGTAATCGGCGCACATCATCGACCTGGCGCACACCGCCACCAACGGTAAGCGGGATGAATACCTGCGAGGCGACGTCTTCAATGATGTGAAGAATCAGATCGCGATCGTCGAAGGATGCGGTGATGTCAAGGAAAGTTATCTCGTCTGCGCCCTGTTGGTCATAGCGACGGGCAATCTCCACCGGGTCACCGGCGTCGCGCAGTTCGACGAAGTTCACGCCTTTCACCACCCGCCCTGCAGTGACATCCAGGCAGGGGATGATGCGTTTTGCGAGGGTCATATCAGTCGGCGTCTCGCTCGTCGGATAGCACGTCGGCACGCTCTTGCGCCGTCCGCAGATCGAGCGTGCCCTCGTAGATGGAGCGGCCGCAGATCACACCCTCAATGCCCTCATCTTGCACGGCACACAAAGCCTCGACATCGGTGATGGTGTGCACGCCGCCCGATGCAATGACCGGAATTGTCATGCTTTGCGCCAGCTTGACGGTGGCATCAATATTCACGCCTTTCATCATGCCGTCACGGCCGATATCGGTATAGACAATCGCCTCGCAACCGTAATCCTCAAACTTCTTCGCCAGATCAATCACTTCATGGCCTGACAGCTTGCTCCAGCCGTCAGTCGCCACCTTGCCATCCTTGGCATCAAGGCCGACGATAATCTGGCCGGGAAATGCACCGCAGGCATCGTGCAAAAAGCCGGGATTTTTCACCGCCGCCGTACCAATGATGATGTACGAGATGCCATCGTCTAAAAAACGCTCGATCGTATCGAGATCACGAATACCACCACCCAGTTGCACCGGAATCTCTTCAATATCGAATTCTTCCGCGTATTCACGCACAGCCGCGAGAATGGATTTGATGGCGGGCTCATTTTTCGGCTTGCCCGCAAATGCACCGTTCAGATCGACCAGATGCAAGCGCCGCGCGCCCTGCTCCAGCCAGTGCCGCGCCATTTTTGCAGGATCATCCGAGAACACAGTGGCCTGCTCCATGTCGCCTTGTTTCAGGCGTACGCAGTGGCCATCCTTGAGATCGATAGCGGGTATCAGAAGCATGACAGCAGGAGAGATATTCTTAAGAGCGGGTTGGGTGGAAGCGATAACTTAAACCGGCATAGTTCGCCAGCACGCATTACCGGCACATATCGCCGGCGCTTAAAACTGTCTCATCAGGTCGATCGCAGCGCAGCTGCCGCATACAGTAACAGAGGGACGGCTGTGGTGCTGACAACGCTGAAATCGCCTGACGCGATAGATTCTAAGGCTTCCAATGTACAAAATTTTTATAGAGCTGCAAACCAGCGGCAGCGCTTTTTTCAGGGTGAAATTGCGTAGCAAATATATTATCGCGCCCGGCGGCGCAGCAAAATGTGACGCCGTAGTCGGCCTCGCCCTGGACATGCGCCGAATTTTCGGGCACCGCGTAGTAGCTGTGGACGAAGTAAAAATAGCTATCGTCCGGCACGCCAGCCCAAAGCGGGTGCGCGCTGCGCTGCCTGACCCGGTTCCAACCCATCTGCGGCACCTTGTAGCGCGAGCCATCTGATTGCAGACGCGCTTCCAGCTGAAACCGGATGACCCGCCCCGGCATCAGCGACAAGCAGTGCGCGTCGCCTTCCTCGCTGAAATCGAACATCATCTGCTCGCCCACGCACACGCCGAGCAGGGGCTTGGATTGCGCCGCCTCCATGAGCGCCTCCAGCAAACCGGATTCTCGCAAGGACCGCATGCAGTCCGGCATTGCGCCCTGACCGGGTAAAACCACCCGGTCGGCTGAGCGGATCGATTGCGGATCGCCGCTGACGCTGACCTCGGCATCCGGCGCAACATGCATCAGGGCTTGCGCTACCGAGCGCAAATTGCCCATTCCGTAATCAACAACGACGATTCTGTTCATGGTGGCGTCAGCAAGCCAATACCTCGGCCCGGTGCTGAGAGATGAATCAGAGGCTACCCTTGGTCGACGGAATGGTGCCGGCGGCGCGACCATCCAACTCGGCCGCCATGCGCAAAGCGCGGCCAAATGCCTTGAACACGGTTTCGCACTGATGGTGAGCATTGTCGCCACGCAGATTGTCGATATGCAGTGTCATCAGCGCGTGATTGACGAAGCCCTGGAAAAACTCATGCGTCAGATCGACATCGAATTGTCCGATCATGGCGCGCGTGAAGGGCACATGAAACTCGAGCCCGGGACGGCCGGAGAAATCAATCACCACACGCGATAAGGCCTCATCCAGCGGCACGTAGGCATGACCGTAACGCCGGATACCCTTCTTGTCGCCAATCGCCTGGGCCACTGCCTGGCCAAGCGTGATACCCACATCTTCTACTGTGTGGTGGGCATCGATATGCAGATCACCCTTGGCGCTGATGTCAAGATCAATCAGACCATGACGCGCGATCTGATCCAGCATGTGGTCGAGAAAAGGAACGCCGGTGTCCAGTTTTTGCTGGCCGGTACCGTCAAGATTGAGCGCGACCCTGATCTTGGTCTCGCTGGTGTCTCGTACCACTTCTGCTTTGCGTTGAATCGACATGTTGGGAGATCGTCAGGACATAAGGCTGGAGTGCAGCGCGGACATGAACACGGCGTTTTCCTGCGGTGTACTCACAGTAACGCGCAAACAGTCCTCCAGAAGCGTGTGCATTTTACCGACATTTTTCACCAGCACCCTGTGCTGCAGGAGACGCTGAAACACGTCGGTACCCGTCAAGCCAGGACGCTGAATGCGTAACAGCACAAAGTTGGCCGCCGAGGGGAAACATTCCACCTCAGGCAGCTCGGCAAGTGACTGCAGCAATTGGCTGCGCTCGGCGCAGATCGCCTCCGCCTGCGCATCGATGACTGAGGCATGCTCAAGCACAAATTCTACCGCCGCCTCGGTCAGCACATTCACGTTGTAGGGCGGCCGTACTTTATCGAATTCCGCCAACAGCTCATTTGAAGCCGACATATAGCCCAAGCGTATGCCAGCAAGACCCAGCTTCGACACCGTTCGCATCAGCACGACGTTGGGGTGATGGGGCAGCTGCGGCAGAAAACTGGTGCCAGCAAATGGTTGATACGCTTCATCGACTATCACCAGACCGGTATCGCCGACCTCGCGAATAATCGCCAGCATGTCATCGAGATCAAACAGATTACCGGTTGGATTATTCGGATAGGCAAGATAGGTGATCGCCGGACGCTGTGCACGAATGACGGCCAGCATCGCCTCCCTATCCAGCGAGAAGTCGGCGCGTAATGGCACGCCAATGTAGTCCATGCCCGCCAGCTGCGCCGACATCGCATACATCACAAATCCCGGCACCGGTGCCAGTACCTTGGCACCCGGTTTGGCGCAGGCAGTCGAGACAATCGCTATCAATTCATCCGAGCCATTACCGAGAATGACATCGAAGCCGGCAGGAATCGCCATGTGATGTCGGATCGCCGCTTTGAGGCCCGCGTAGCTCGGCACCGGATAACGATTCAGCGCCACCGCACCCAAGCGCTCACCCAGCTGGCGCTGCAATTCGGGTGGCAGCTGGTAAGGATTTTCCATCGCATCCAGCTTCACCAAGCCCGATGCATCCGGCACATGGTAAGCCGCCAGCGCGCGTACATCATCGCGCACGATACTCAGCAGACGCGACATATCACTCACTCGAACCGTATCTCGGCAGAACGCGCGTGCGCCTGCAGCCCCTCGCCATAGGCGAGTTCTGCGGCGACCTTGCCAAGCGTTTGCGCACCTGCGGCACTGACATGGATGATGGAAGAACGTTTTTGAAAGTCGTACACGCCCAGCGGTGATGAGAACCGCGCGGTGCGTGAGGTGGGTAGTACATGGTTAGGCCCGGCACAGTAATCACCCAGCGACTCGGATGAAAAACGGCCGAGAAACATCGCACCCGCGTGACGTATTTTGTCAGCCCATTGCGTGGGCTCGGCAGCAGAGATTTCCAGATGCTCGGCAGCGATCAGGTTCGCAATCTCGCACGCCTCATTCATGTCGCGCACTTTTACGATCGCGCCCCGGTTCGTCAGCGAGGTACGGATGACGTCTTTGCGCGGCATAGCATCAATCAGCTTGTTGACGCTGTTGGCAACCTGATCCAGATAATCCGCATCGGGGCACACCAGTATCGATTGCGCCAACTCATCATGCTCGGCCTGAGAAAACAAATCCATCGCAACCCAATCGGCCGGCGTGCTGCCGTCCGCCAGAACCAAAATTTCACTCGGGCCCGCGATCATGTCGATACCCACCGTGCCAAACACCCGGCGCTTGGCGGCCGCCACATAGGCATTGCCCGGACCAACAATTTTGTCGACTTGCGGAATCGTTGCAGTACCGTAGGCCAGTGCGCCCACCGCTTGTGCGCCACCGATGGTGAACACGCGATCAACCCCCGCAATTGCTGCGGCCGCCAGTACCAACGCGTTCTTCACGCCATCGGGTGTTGGCACCACCATGATCACTTCACCCACACCCGCTACTTTTGCCGGTATGGCGTTCATCAGTACGGATGAGGGGTAGGCGGCCTTGCCGCCCGGAACATAGATACCGACCTTATCCAGCGCGGTGACTTTTTGCCCAAGTACGGTGCCGTCGGCCTCGGTAAAGCTGAAGCCATCGGAGCCACACTCTGCCTTTTGTCGCTGGTGATAGGCGCGCACGCGGTCAGCCGCTTGCTGAAGCGCGTCACGGCGCTGCGGGCTCAAGCCATCGAGTGCCGCCTGCAACTCGGCACGCGAGATTTCCAATGCAGCGACGCTGGCAGCTGGCAGTCGGTCAAACTGGCGGGTGTAGTCGAGTACGGCACCATCCCCGCGTTGCTTGACCTCAGCGAGAATGTTGGCAGCGGCACGATCAATCGCTTCATCTTCAGCAGCCTCAAACGCGAGCACCGCCAACAGCTTGGCGTTGAAATCAGGATCGGTGGTGTTGAGTCGACGAATAGAGACGGACATAAATTTGTTTATTCAGATCGTGCAGCGCGTTCAAACGCTTCAATAATCGGTTGCAGTTTTTCGCGCTTGGTCTTGAGGGCAGCACGGTTGACCACCAGCCGCGATGAGATATCCATAATCTGCTCAACCTCGACCAAGTGATTCGCACGTAGCGTGCTACCAGTCGACACCAAGTCAACGATTGCGTCCGACAAGCCGACCAAGGGTCCGAGCTCCATTGAGCCGTATAGCTTGATCAAATCCACATGCACGCCCTTGGCAGCGAAATGCTCGCGCGCGACATTCACATACTTGGTCGCGACACGCAGGCGCGCGCCTTGACGGACTGCGCTTACATAATCAAAACCTGCGGGCACGGCCACTGACATACGGCATTTCGCAATATTCAGATCGACCGGCTGGTACAAGCCATCACCGCCGTGTTCCAGCAGCACATCTTTGCCAGCCACGCCGAAGTCAGCAGCGCCGTACTGTACATAAGTCGGCACATCGGAAGCGCGCACGATCACTACGCGAATCGCTGTATCGCTCGTCGGCAAAATCAGCTTGCGCGACTTTTCAGGATCATCGGCGACAGTAATGCCTGCCGCTTCCAGCAACGGCAAGGTCTCGTCGAAAATACGCCCCTTGGATAAAGCTAATGTCAGACTCTGATTCATGCTTATCGAATTCTTTGTATATCCGCGCCAACGGCAGACAGCTTGACTTCCATGCGATCGTAACCACGATCGAGATGATATATGCGGTCGACCAGAGTCTCGCCTTCAGCGGCCAAGCCGGCAATCACGAGTGAGGCCGAAGCGCGCAAGTCAGTTGCCATCACCGGCGCGCCAATCAGCTTGCTAACGCCATGCACCACAGCGGTGTGGCTATCTGTCTCAATCGACGCGCCAAGCCGGTTAAGCTCTTGTACATGCATGTACCGGTTTTCAAAAATCGTCTCGGTAACGCGGCTTCTGCCCTCCGCAATACAGTTGAGCGCCATCAGTTGTGCTTGCATGTCGGTGGGGAAGCCAGGGTATTCGGTGGTACGAAAGCTGACTGACTTTGGACGGCCGGACATCTGAACGCGAATCCAGTCTTGCCCCGAAGTCAGCACCGCTCCCGCATCACGCAGTTTATCGATGACAGCGTTGAGTAAATCCGCGCGGGTATGCTTGAGTGTGACATCACCACCGGTGGCAGCAACTGCACATAAAAACGTACCGGTCTCGATACGATCTGCAATCACCGCATGCGCAGCACCGTGCAACTCGGGTACGCCTGTCACCAATAGACGATCGCTACCGATACCTTCGATCTTCGCGCCCATCGCCACCAGTAAATTTGCCAGATCACTGACCTCAGGCTCGCGCGCCGCATTCTCCAACACCGTGACACCGTCGGCGAGCGTTGCCGCCATCAGCAGGTTTTCGGTACCAGTGACTGTGATCATGTCAGTGACGATGCGCGCGCCCTTCAAGCGCTTGGCCTTGGCATAGATATAACCAGCCTCAATACGGATCTCGGCGCCCATCGCCTGCAGACCCTTGATGTGCTGATCAACCGGCCGCGAGCCAATCGCGCAGCCACCGGGCAGAGAGACTTTTGCTTCACCGAAGCGCGCCAGCAAGGGGCCTAGCACCAAGATCGAGGCACGCATGGTTTTTACCATCTCGTACGGCGCCTCCAGCTTGGTGACGTCACGCCCATGTAGCGCAAGTGCCCCGGCCTTGTCTTCAATCGACAGCCCCATCTGGCGCAACAGCTTTTGAATGGTGGCGACGTCCTGCAACTTCGGCACATTCGACAACGCGATAGTGTCGGCGGTCAGCAGACCAGCGCACAGAATCGGCAGCGCAGCATTCTTCGCGCCGGCAATCTCGATCTCACCAGCCAGCCGACGGCCGCCGCGGATCAGTAGCTTATCCATCAGGCCTGATACTCCTCAGGCGTCAAGGTCTTCATCGACAACGCATGAA
>VGHX01000017.1 GCA_016868055.1 Betaproteobacteria bacterium | reverse complement strand
CCGATTAGCCCGATTAGAAATTAAACTGCGAGCGAATCATGAACGCATGCGACTCGTCGGCGCGCTTGGCAGGTGCTGAGGGTGTGCCAATATCAACCGGCAAGAATGAATAACCAAACTTGGTTTTCGCATAGTTGAACATGATTCGCGCATTCGGATTCAGAATCCAATTCAAACCAAGGGTTACTGTATTGCCGGTAGGGCTGCCCTCAATCTGATACTGCGCATTGCCTTCCCGGTACGTGGGTAGTTCGTTTCTCCCCCCGTGGCGCTTACATTCGCGCCGAAGCTGCCAGCGTCATATTGCGAATAACGCAGACCAAGTTGCCACGCGCCGGTACCGCTTCTGTCAGCGAAGTTGAAATTCGAGTTCGGGCGGATACCACCAACGACACCCGAGCGATATGTGGACGCCCAAGACTCGCCGGTGAGGTTGTACAAGAACTCGACGTAGTACACCTTAACGTCGCCCTTACTTTGGGTGGTGTAGCGAGCACCCGAGCTAGTCACTGCCTGGCTGGTTGCTGTGTAATCGGCCACTGTGTACTCGCCCTGCAGCTTGGCCGGACCTTTTGCAAATGCAAACTCCAGGCCGGTTAATTGGCGATTTACCGTTGCTGCATCTGCAGCAGCGAGGCTGTAACCACCGAAGGCGCATTGAACAGTCGCAGCGCTTCCAGCGGCGGCCGTCGGAGCAACAAAAGAGCTAGTGCTGGTGCAGGGCGGCGTTCCCAAAATCCGGTTTCTGTAGACGTTTCTCAAGCCGCCAAATTCGTCATTGAATGCAACGAACGCGCCACGGGTCGTGCGGTCGCTGCCGCCTTGGCTGGAGGTCGTTGGTAATACATCGTAGTTACCAGACGTACCCGCAACACCGACGTGCAATAGCACATCATCTGCGGCGCCCTGAATCAGTTTTGCCAGGTTATAGGTGACGCGTAACGCGCCCTCGCGACCAAGGTTGTCCGTACTACTCTGGGGATCAAAGCCTGCCTGATAAGCAGATAACGAGTACGTAAGGCTTGAAGGCATCTCACCATGGAACATCACACCGGCTTGCTTTCCGGGTGCGATCTGGTCTTGATAAGTACGCTCCATAAAGCCGATATTGTTTGAGCTCATTAGCGTCTCTTGGCCAAAAGGCTGCTTGAAGCGACCAACACGTACCTGTGCCTCTGGGCTGAAGCGATAGTTCGCCCAAGCAGTATCCAAAAGGTTAGCGCTCGAGCCAACGAGGTTGGTTACCACTTCATAGTTGATGTCTTTATTGAAAACGCCTGTCGCACCGATACGAGCCCGACGCACGCTGAATCGATCAGACATCGATCCCGAGTCACGATCCGTGTATTGGCCGTGGTCGTCGCTAATCACGCGCGCATCAAAGTGCAGACGACCGGTGATATTAAGCTCGCTGTTGCCATCCTTGGATTTGAAACCAAACCCGTTTTCTTTCACAGAGCCGTCATTCTGACGTTTTTGGATGTCTTTGATCGATGTTGAAACATCTTTGTCGATACGAGCGTCCTTGAATGCCTTGTTTTCATCCGCCTCTTTATTCGCCTCCATGAACTCGTCATAGTCTTTTTGCGAGATCACGCCTTTCTTCAGCATCAGATCAAGCATAGCTTTGTTATCGTTAGCCAAAGCCGGCAGCGGCAGCGAGGTACAAACGGCAGCCACTGCGATCGCAATACGCTTGGCAGCGAGGGGGGTGGTAGTCTTATTCATGTAAATCTCCGGTTGATAATCCAGCGCATTCGGGGCATCAGCAGACGCACCTTTCCTGCATTCCTTGAATTCCAAGCGGGATTGTGTGAAGGTTTTTTTTCAAGTTGATGAGATTGTGTGAAGGTTTTTTTTCAAGTTGATGACATGGGTAGAACTCTTGCCTGATAATCCGGTCCGTAGCGATTAAGCGACGACGCCTGGTTTTGTCATTGAGGCGTCATATCGAGCGCAGATTATTAAAAGCTTTATCCAGCAGACGGAGACACCCACGCATGCTTGCCGCCGTTGATCTCGGCTCGAACAGTTTCAGATTACATATCGGGACCTTTGACGGCGACCGCATCCGCATCATTAACAGCGCACGCGAACCAGTCCGGCTCGGCGCCGGGCTCGATAGCAGGCGAAACCTAAGCCAAGCGTCGATTCAAAGTGCTGTCGTTTGTCTGACGCGATTTGCTCAGATTCTCCAATCTACGCCGCTATCGGGAATACGCGTGGTTGCCACGAACACGGTACGCGTGGCCCGTAACGCGTCGAGCTTTCTGCCACTTTTCGAAAGGGCAATCGGTTATCCGATTGAAATCATTTCGGGCGAAGAGGAAGGCCGTTTGATTTACATGGGCGTGGCATCCACGCTCAACCTGCCGCTCGAGCGCCGCTTGGTGATCGATATCGGCGGCGGCTCGACTGAGCTGATCCTGGGTCAAGGCGCAGAGGTCGAGCAAGTCGAGTCATTTTCGATCGGCACAGTGCCCTCCGCAATGCGGTTCTTCGACAGTGAACGTCTCAGCGCATCTGCGTTTGATGAAGCAGTGCTGTATGCGCGTAGCGTGTTTGAAGATCGCACGGCGCCCTTCCACCCACGGCTGTGGGAAGTCGGCTACGGCTCGTCTGGCACGCTGCGCACCCTTGCCGAACTGATCGAAAAAAATGATCTCGCCGATGGGCAGCTGTCTGTGAAGGGATTACTCGCTCTGCGCGACCGTCTGCTTTCTGCAGGACGAATCAGTAAGCTTGACCTGATAGGCGTACGCCCGGAACGAGCCAGCGTGGTACTGGGTGGGCTGTCGGTCATGCTTGGCTTGTCACAAGAGCTGGGCCTAAAGTCGCTGCTCGCCGTTGAGGCAGGTTTGCGGATGGGCGTGCTTTGGGACCTTTACCTCAGGCAGCGCAAACGCGATCGTCGACAAGACTCGGTCAAACGATTCATGAAACGTTTTGGCGTGGATGAGGGTCGCGCAGCCCGCGCAGCTGCCAGTGCAAAGGCACTCTATGGTCAGACAGCCCCGGATGGGGCGCTGGAGCGGATGCTGGGTTGGGCCGGCAAGCTGCATGAAGTTGGAATGGCGGTTTCGCACACCGGATTTCACAAGCATGGTGCTTATCTCGCATTGAACGCTGACTTGCCCGGCTTCACCTCGCACGAGCAGCACTTGCTATCGATACTGTTGCTGGCGCAGAAAGGCAACCTGCGCAAGGTGCAAGACGCGCTCACTGATCTTGACATCACGCGCGCAATTGTCTCGCTGCGCTTGGGCGTGCTGCTGATGCATGCACGCATCGACCCCGCCTTGGCACCTGTTCGGCTATCAGTTCGATCGCGCATAGAGCTCACGCTCGGCCAAGCGATCAGCTTGCATCACCCGACCTTGGCGTACTGGCTATCGAAAGAGACCGCGGCGTGGGCTGAAGTCGGGCGGCAGTTTGTGATTCGCAGCTCCGGCTGAGGGCTCAGTCCTCGAGAGTGCCGGCAATGCCCAACTCTTGAATCTTGCGCGTAATCGTATTTCGCCCTATCCCAAGCCGAATTGCGGCGTCATTTTTTCTGCCGTGGGTGTGCTTGAGCGCGGTCTTGATCAGTGCTGCTTCGAATTGTCGACCCAAGGCATCCATCACCTCAGGCTTGCCGGATGAAAGCATCTGCGAAGCCTCAGCCTCCAGCATCACTAACCACGAGTGTCGATCTGCACTCAGGCTACCGTTCGTTTGAGCGCCACTGCCATGCCGCTCAGACACCACGGTCACGGGTGCGTGATAGTCGCCGTTGAGCGAAACGGGTACCGAAGGTTCTTGTGGCAGCGGCGGAGCAGATAAGGGCACGGGCAATGGCGCGGTGCCGGCGCTTTGGATCAGCTCTGCCGGCAAATCTTTGACTTCGACGGTCTGGCCAGGCGCCATCACCGTGATCCAGTTACACAGGTTTTCGAGTTGTCGCACGTTGCCCGGCAAATCGAGTGCAGATAAAAACTGCATAGCCTGATCCGACAAACGCTTGGCCTCTACACCTAATTCTTTTGCGCTGCTGGTGAGGAAGTGACGCGCCAGTAACGGAATATCTTCACGCCGCTCTCTCAGCGAAGGCAACCGTAGCCGAATCACATTCAGCCGGTGATACAGATCTTCACGAAATAAACCATCGCGCACGCGCTGCTCAAGATTTTGATGAGTGGCCGCGATCACGCGCACGTTGGCCTTGAGCGACTGATGCCCGCCAACACGATAAAAATGACCATCCGACAGCACTCGCAACAAGCGCGTTTGCAGATCGAAGGGCATATCGCCAATTTCATCCAGAAACAGGGTACCGCCCTCGGCCTGTTCGAAGCGTCCGCGACGAGTGGCTTGCGCGCCAGTGAACGCACCTCGTTCATGGCCGAATAACTCGGATTCGAGCAAGTCTTTCGGAATTGCGGCGGTATTCAGCGCAATGAAAGGCTGCGCAGAACGCGGACTGTGCTTATGCAAGGCACGGGCGACAAGTTCTTTACCGGTACCGGATTCGCCGGTGATCAACACCGTGACATTCGACTGCGACAGCCGCCCAATTGCGCGGAACACATCCTGCATCGCTGCTGCCGAGCCGAGTATCTCGGGCGTATCGCTGATGGTCAGTTCGGTCTCTTCATCACGCAAGCTCTCTTCGAGCGCGCGCCGGATCAGCTCAACCGCTTTATCCAGATCAAATGGCTTGGCAAGGTACTCGAACGCGCCACCTTGAAACGCAGCAACCGCAGAATCCAGATCAGAGAACGCGGTCATCACGATCACAGGCAAGCCCGGATGGCGCTGCTTGACCATGTGCAGCAGCTCGAGTCCCGATTCTCCGGGCATACGGATGTCTGATACCAGCACCTGCGGCACGCCAAGCTGCAGCGCTTCGACCACCTCGCGCACATTAGAGAAGCTACGCGTGCTCAAGCCCTCGCGCGCCAAGGCTTTCTCTAGCACCCAGCGTATCGATTCGTCATCGTCAACTATCCAGATTGGTTTCATGCGCTCTCTATCGACCCAGCGATCTCATACCCTAGCACCAAAATGGTGCTAGCCGCTTGTCCTGCCTGCGCCGCGCCGGTGCGCAGGATGGGCTCAGCGCATCAGGGCAGGGCTATCAGGATACGAAAATCCGTATATCCGGGTCGGCTTTCGCATTCGATAACGCCAGAATGCTGCTGGATGAAGGTTTGAGCCAATGTCAGCCCCAGTCCGCTACCCCCTTCTCTGCCGGAGATCAGCGGGTAAAACATTCTTTCCTTCAGATCCGCCGGTATGCCCGGACCGTTGTCGATGATATGCAAGTCCAGTGCCAGCCGATAACGGACCTTGGCGATGGTGACCGAACGGGCTACCCGCGTACGAAATATCAATTCTGCATCGCGATTGTCGATGCGCTCAGCGAGTGCCTGCGCTGCGTTATGCGCAATATTCAGCACCGCCTGAATCAGCTGCTCCTTGTCACCGCGAAACTCCGGCAAGGACAAGTCGTAATCGCGCTTGATCGATAGCCCGTTCGGAAACTCAGCCACAATCAAGCTACGCACGCGCTCGAACACTTCGTGAATATTGACATCGCCGACAATCTGCGGCCTGCGGTGCGGAGCCAATAATCGATCGACCAGCGTCTGCAAGCGGTCAGATTCTTTGATGATGACCTGGGTGTACTCGCGCAGATCTCTCAGCCCTTGACCGGGTAGTTCAAGCTCCAGCAACTGGGCCGCGCCGCGAATACCGCCGAGCGGATTTTTGATTTCATGCGCGAGATTTCGAATCAGCTCCTTGTTGGCTTGGGTCTGACCAAGCTGACGCTCCTCGCGGTCCAGTTTGAGCTGCTGCACATTCTCGTGTAGCTCGATCAGCACCGGGTGATCCGGGTCATCCAGCGGCGTGACGATCACATTGACCTGCAGTGTGGCCCGCCCTGCGCGCTCGAGACTCAGATCCTCACGCTTCTGATCAAACTGGCGCTGCAGCGCTTGCTGAAAGATTTGCTCGAGTCGGGCGCCGTTGATGAACAGCTCGGTTAGTCGCTGCTGCTGAATCACCTTGAATGAACTATCCAGCAGGCTTTCAGCAGCCACATTGGCGTACGAAATTCTGCCCTCGGCATCAAGTATCAAAACAGCCGAAGCAAGAAGATCTAATCCGCCGAGCGAGGTAGCAAGTATGTTCACAAAAGCCGAAAAATAAAAAAGGCCGCGAGGCGGCCCAGGTTACCGTTTGGGGCGACAGCCCTATTTTAATTGACCAATCTCGCGCTTCAACGCTTCGATGTTTTTCTCGGTACGCGCGATCTCGTCTTTCATGGCCGCGACCCGCTCTTGATACTTGGCGTAATTACGCTCGCTGCCCAGTCGCTCCGGTTCACCATTTTGGTATTCTTTTTTCAATTCACTCAGCCTGTTTTCTTCGGTACGGATCTCGTCATTGAGAATTTGCAGGCGATCAAGGTCACGACGCTTCTGAGTTTGACTATCGACCTTGGGAAAAGAAGGATCGGCCTTGGCCTGGGTCACTGAAGAGGGCGCCGGGATGGACGATAGGGAATCTGTATCCAGCTTACGGCAACCGCGCACGTCACCCGTGTTGCGATACTCGCGCACGCCGTTGGCTTGGGTGCAGACATACACGCCTTGCGCAGCAGAATCGGCGAGGCTTAACAGAAAACCGAGCGTGACCAGTACAAATCTCATAGTGATGTAACGCTATCGAGTTTAGGCGATAAGGAAGATGCACGATCTTGCGCAGTGCGACGTCGACCTTATACCAGAATCTGACGCCCAGCGATTATCAAGCATGCAACATCAACCATAAAAAAAGGGCGACTATCGCCGCCCTCTTCTCGCTTACTGCAAAAAAATTACAGCGAGTAGTACATGTCGAACTCAATCGGATGCGTGGTCATACGGAACCGAGTGACCTCTTGCATCTTCAGCTCGATGTACGCATCGATCATGGTATCGGTAAAGACACCGCCACGCGTGAGAAACTCACGATCATGGTCGAGGCATTCGAGCGCTTGATCGAGCGACGAGCACACGGTTGGGATCTTCGCGTCTTCCTCTGGCGGCAAGTGGTAAAGATCTTTCGAGGCGGCCTCGCCCGGATGGATCTTGTTTTGTACGCCGTCCAGACCCGCCATCAACAGCGCGGCAAAGCACAGGTAGGGGTTAGCTGAAGGATCCGGGAAACGCGTTTCGATACGACGACCCTTGGGATTCGCCACGTGCGGGATACGAATCGATGCCGAACGGTTACGCGACGAGTAGGCCAGCTTGACCGGCGCTTCGAAACCTGGCACCAGACGCTTGTACGAGTTGGTGCCCGGGTTGGTAATCGCATTCAGCGCGCGTGCATGCTTGATGATGCCGCCGATGTAGTACAGCGCGAACTCAGACAGACCGGCGTAGCCGTCGCCCGAGAACAAGTTCTTGCCGTCTTTCCAAACCGACTGGTGAACGTGCATACCCGAGCCGTTGTCGCCAACGATAGGCTTAGGCATGAAAGTCGCCGTCTTGCCATAGGTGTGCGCGACATTCCAGATCACGTATTTCTGCAGCTGGGTCCAGTCGGCGCGTTGTACCAGCGTCGAGAATTTTGTGCCGATCTCGTTTTGTCCTGCGCCGGCCACTTCGTGGTGGTGCACCTCGACGGGAATGCCGAGCGATTCAAGCACCAGGCACATCTCGGAGCGCATGTCCTGAAAACTATCCACCGGTGGCACCGGGAAGTAACCACCCTTGACCGCAGGACGGTGACCGGTATTTCCGCTCTCGAACTTCTGGCCAGTGGACCACGAGGCTTCTTCTGAATCAATCTTCACGAAGGTTCCCGACATATCCGCGCTCCAGCGCACGCTGTCGAAAATAAAGAATTCCGGCTCCGGGCCAAAGTAAGCCGCATCGCCCAGACCCGACGCTTTGAGGTAGGCCTCGGCACGCTTGGCGATAGAGCGTGGATCACGGTCGTAGCCCTTGCCATCGCTCGGCTCGATCACGTCGCACTGCATGAACAAGGTGGTCTCTTCCATGAACGGGTCAAGATTTGCCGTGCTGGGATCGGGCATCAGCAACATATCGGAGGCCTCGATACCTTTCCAGCCAGCGATCGACGATCCGTCAAAAGCATGACCCGATTCGAATTTATCCATATCGAAATTGGAAACAGGGACCGACACGTGCTGCTCTTTGCCACGTGTGTCCGTAAAACGAAAGTCAACGAATTTGACCTCGTTATCCTTCACCATCTTCAATACATCTGCGGCCGTCTTAGACATAGAACTCTCCCGGAAAGTTGCGGAATTGAAATTACTTGCTCGGTATGGGGGTTTGCCTGTTGCGGACTCGGCGCCGGCATATGGCCGGTCAGTGGGCGGGCTTGCAACGGGAACTCGGGGCGGGATGTTAGCAGAATCCATGCCACTGGCTTACTTTTACGCAAGCCGAGGGTCGCCGCTGATGGCGACCAAAACTGTGAATCAGAACAAGGCGTTGAAGATTGTCGGCTGTTAACGCTGCGCAGTCAGCTACATGGCCTTTCTTGGTGCGAGCACAGACGAATGCGTTAATTTGGTGCAGTTTTTAAAATTTGTTCTTATTTGGTGCGATTTTCTGATGGAGGGCTGAAGGATGCCATTTTTTGGTGGCGGGCTGATGGGTACGATTTTCTGCTGCAGGGCTGATGGGCGCGCTTATTCCTCGTCGTCGTGCACGGGCTCTTTGAGCCCAAGCGCGCGCCCATCCTCATACAAAAAACACTTGGCAATGCCAAACCATGCCTCGGTCGGTATGACCCGTTCGGCAAGCTCAACCAGCTCTTCCTCGCGCAGCAGTCGGCGGTAAAACGAGGCGCAGCACTGCTCGAGCGTGACGCAGATGTCTTCCACAGCAGTGGCGCCACTGCGCATCCAGTGCTGCAACTTCTCACGCACAGAGCACAGCAGATCGAGACTAGCCTTGCTCAGCTGCTCCAACTCATCGAGTAAGGCATCCGCCTCGCGTGTAAGCCGGCGCAATGCGGGAATAACCACCACCTCTACCTTGCGCCGGTGGCAGTACTGCTCAAACTGCGTCAGCCGATTGAGTAATACCTCCAAGTCCACACCACCCGCTGTTTTGAGATGGCGTATACCGTACAAAATATGTCGCTGTGTGGAAGACAATGTCCAGCGAGCGCGTCGCTGCTCTATTTTTAAAGCGATGATGGAGTAAGTCGCGGTCAGCATGATGTTCACCAAAAAAATCAGTGTAGTCATTCGCCGCGCATCGCCGGTTGCGGGGCCTCAAAGACCGCAGACCCAGGTGTCGGATTTCTAAGGTTTACTCGCGATGCTTATGTTTAACATCAAGCAATGCACGCTACATCCTCACGCACTGTCGCAATATCAATGAATGCACACTACGTACTCGGGTTTCATACCGATATCAAGAAACACGCACTGCGTGCTCACGCGTCGCATGGAAAGTGACATTCGGCCAGCGCTCTTGTACCAGCTTGAGATTAACCGCAGAGCTTGCAAGATAGGCGAGGTTGCCTGCGGCATCATGCGCGAGATGCGCGCCCGCCGAGGAGCGCTCAAAGTCGGCCAGCATTTTCTTGTCTTCACAAGATACCCAACGCGCGGTGTTGATACTGGTTCCCTCGAACACTGCATCGACACCATATTCATTCATCAGCCGGCTCGCCACGACTTCGAACTGCAGCAGTCCGACAGCACCAAGCACCAGATCAGCACCGCTCACTGGCTTGAAAACCTGCACTGCACCCTCTTCACCGAGCTGCTGTAAACCTTTTTGTAGCTGCTTGATTTTGAGCGGATTACGAATACGAACGGTACGGAAAAAATCAGGCGCGAAATAGGGGATGCCCGTGAATTGCAGTACCTCGCCCTCAGAGAAACTATCGCCGATTTGCATATTGCCGTGGTTCGGAAGGCCAATAATGTCGCCGGCGTAAGCCTCTTCCACTTGCTCGCGGGACGAGGCCATGAAGGTGACGACCGATGACATCTTCAGCTCACGATTGAGTCGAAGATGCTTGATCTTCATACCGCGCTCAAATCGACCTGAGCAGACGCGCAAAAATGCAATCCGGTCACGATGCGCGGGATCCATATTGGCTTGTATCTTGAACACAAAGCCGGAGAAAGCAGGCTCATCAGGTTTGACAAAGCGCACGCTTGCATCACGCTCACCGGGTGCGCGCGCCCAGTCGAGCAACGCATCCAGAATTTCACGAACACCAAAATTATTGATGGCCGAGCCAAAGAACACCGGCGTCTGTTTTCCCGCCAAAAACGATTCAAGATCAAATGGGTGTGATGCACCATGCACCAACTCAACCTCTGCTTTGAGCTGTGCAATCTCTTGCGGGAACATCTCCTGCAAGCGCGGGTTGTCGATCCCTTTGATCACCTCGAAGGTTTGATCAGCACGCTCGCTACCCGGCACAAACAACAAGATCTCATCACGCAGTAGGTGATACACACCACGGAAGGTCTTGCCCATGCCAATCGGCCAAGTCACTGGCGCGCACTGAATGCCTAGTACCGATTCCACCTCATCCAACAGCTCTAGTGGGTCGCGGGTCTCGCGGTCCATCTTGTTCATGAAGGTGATGATGGGTGTGTCGCGCATGCGGCAAACATTCAACAGCTTGATGGTTTGCGCTTCTACACCTTTAGCCGCATCAATCACCATCAAGGCCGAATCAACTGCGGTCAACACACGGTAGGTGTCTTCCGAAAAATCCTGGTGGCCCGGCGTATCAAGCAGATTCACCACATGATCGCGGTAATCAAACTG
This sequence comes from Betaproteobacteria bacterium, assembly GCA_016868055.1. Taxonomy (GTDB): domain Bacteria; phylum Pseudomonadota; class Gammaproteobacteria; order Burkholderiales; family Burkholderiaceae_D; genus Pernthalerella. The sequence goes on along the minus strand of VGHX01000017.1, from coordinate 34,273 downwards.
CATCACTGAGCTGGCGACCGAAATACCACGCTGTTTTTCAATCTCCATCCAGTCCGAGGTGGCGTGGCGACCACTTTTACGCGCCTTGACTGTGCCGGCCAACTGAATCGCTCCGGAGAACAGCAGCAATTTTTCGGTCAGCGTGGTCTTGCCCGCATCCGGGTGGGAAATGATCGCGAATGTGCGGCGACGCGCAACCTCGCGCGCAATATGCTCTCGCGATGTCACGCGCGTACGCGCCAGATCATCGGTTTCGGAAAAATCATATGCTCTCGCGATGTCACGCGCGTACGCGCCAGATCATCGGTTTCGGAAAAATCGGTGGCGTGGGTCATTACAAGCAGTCAAAAAAAGCGTCAGAGTCTAGCGGCTTCGGCCGGTCACGTCCAACCGGCGGCATCATACCGGGCAGGGTCTCCAGCATTGTGCCATTGTTGGGTTGGGATTCAGATTGAGCAAACCGAATCGTCAGCCGCTCTACCATCCGCGATTTTACGATCGGCATATTCCTGCGTTTGTTGAAGCGGCCCTGGACAAACGCTACGGTAGCTTGTTCTCATCGATCCCGCAGCTCGGGCTCTACAGTTTGCAGAATATCAGTACCTATGTAGAGTGGAAACAAAACAGTATTCAAGAGCTGTTTTTATATCGACGAGATAAAGATCGTATCACTGTCATCAACCAAGGGATGCGGGTCGATGGCGCCGAGGTGCAACGGTTTGCTGATGCTATTTTTCAGCACGAGCCCGGCACAGATAAGCTGTGCTTTCATTCGGTAGAGCTGATCAAACAATATCAACTGCGTAAAAAGATCTGCCTGCCGATCTCGGAAGATAGTGTCATCGACCTGCCTGATACCGAATCTGCCTATCTTGCTGCCCTTGGCCGGTCGCTGCGTCAATCGATGCAGTCTCGCCTCAAACGCACGCAAGGTTTGAAACATCAAACTCTCCCGGGAAGTACCATCGACGCCCAGGTAATTGAACGCATTATCGCGTTCAACCATGCGCGCATGCTAGCGAAACAACGACGATCCGCAATTGATGATACCGAGAAGCAGCGACTGCTAATACTAGCGCGCGCGCGGTGTCGTGGGTACGATAGAACTCAACGGCAAACTCTGTGCAGGCAGCCTGGTTTGTCGGTTCGGCGACGATATCTTCTCGCTATTGAATGCACATGACCCAGAGATGAATAAACTAGGACTTGGAAAGCTATCACGTCACCTGATGATTCTTGAGGCAATTCGTTCGGGCGCACGCCGCTTTCATTTGTTAGGCGGATACTTCAATAGCAAACGTCCATTCGGAGCGCGGCGCATACCGCTGTATACCTTACTGGTTTATCGGCGTAGATCCGGAATGGTGAAAGACGCCAGCACGCTACTGAAGCTGCTGCTGAACTCACTTGATTATCAGCTGCGCACATTGATCGAACATCACAAATCCGAGGCGACCAATAAACTACAGCGTAACTTATCGATCAGTAAGGTGTCTGTACTTCCACGCCACCAGCGCAGCGTCAGTGGCTTGTGGCGAGAATGACCAACTATAACGAGTTCAATCCCGAGCTCATTCGCCATTTGCTCGATAACATTGACTGGCTCACCGACCTCCAGGTGCGGAATCACGCTCAGTCCGCTATCGTTCAATAATGCTGCACCAGCGTCCAGCTCTTTCGCCATCTTCTCGCGCTCGGCCACGAGGCCTTCCTCGACGCTCATGACCGCCGCAGCCGCGAACTCACCAACCAACAGATACGGCGGCGGGCTGACCACGGCGAGTAAGTGCACCGCTGTTGATGCCGGCAGGGAAAGCCGGACACATTCGCGCAGCGCCGCCTGGCTTTCTGGGCTTCCGTTGTAGGCAACAAGAATGTTTTGGTACATGGGCACCTCCAAGCGAATCGCCAATGATGACGAGTTTGGAGTATACGGCGCGTCGCTTGCGGTGGCGTTTGGCTGGCACCAACAAAAAAAACCCGGCAGGTTGCCCTGCCGGGTTTAAATCCATCCTTGTTGGAAGGCTGGAGGAGACGAAGCAGACTATATCAACCCGATTCTGCCGCGTCCGCTTTCGAGTTGTGATGCCAGATATAAATATGGTGAATGGATGAAAATTTTTTATTTTTCATTTTTCAACCAGAATAATTGTCTATTTGGACATTAAATCACCCTTAACCTCGGATGACCACGCAAAAAATTAAACCCGCCACACTTCCATGTGGCGGGTTCGGGTCTCCTCTCGCTCTTCCGGCGACAGATTTTTTTTGGTGAAGCGGATGCAGCATGCCGATGAATTGACGCTGTGTCATCATGCATCGCACCAACGCGCCAAGCCATTGATTTATTGAGATTTTTTTGACGTCAACAAATAACCTTCGAGTCATTTTTTGGCCGCTCAGCTGGCCAAGGCTGAAGCGCCAGAGCACCAGGATTTACTAGCTTCGTCGAGCCCTTGCCGGTGCATAGCCAAATGAATTGTCAGTAGGTTTCAACATGGAAGCGGCCCTCATCCAGCATCCGCGTGTGCAGGGCGGCCCAGTCGATGCCCGCGCCCTCGGCAATCTCACGCAAAGCGTCCATCACGCCCGCCTCCATGCCTTTCACACCACACACGTAGAAATAAGTGTCACCCCACAGCAGTTCTGAAACGGCGGCCGATGCAACACGCAATTTGTCTTGCACGTAAGTCTTGGGCTCATCTTCAGCGCGCGAAAAGGCGAGATGAATATCGATGAAACTCGAGGGTAGTTTTCGTAAGGGGCCAAAGTACGGTAGCTCGCCGGGCCGTCGCGCGCCGAAGAACAACATCAGCTTGCCGTCGACGGGCGTTCCCTGAGCCAGTAATCGTCGGCGGTACTCGGTCATGGCGCGCATCGGTGCCGCACCCGTGCCTGTACAGATCATGACAATATTGGAACCGGCATGATTCGGCATCAGGTAGTGCGCGCCAAAGGGGCCGGTGACTTGCACGGTGTCACCCTTTTGCAAATCGCACAGGTAGTTGGAAGCGACGCCGCGTACCGATTTACCCTCGTGATCGAGCAGCACACGCTTCACCGTCAGCGACAAGTTGTTGTAACCCGGACGCTCGCCATTACGCGGGCTGGCCACCGAGTACAGCCGAAGATAATGCGGCCTGCCGGACTCATCGGTGCCGGGCGGGATAATGCCGATGCTCTGCCCTTCCAACACCGGGAAATGCGTCTGACCAAAATCTAGAACGATATGACGGATGTCACTCTCGGTATCTGCATCCGTCAGACGAAAATTTCCTGCAACCGTCGCCATCAGCGGCTGTTTGATGTCGTACAAATTAAGGCTGGGTTGCGCGGCAGACGAAGGGGCCTTGGGCGAAGTAACCGACAGCGACGCATTGTGCTGGGTTGGCGGCTCTGCATTTGCCACTGCAACGGAGGCATCCAGTGGCGGCTGAGTGGGAAGCTCATCCCAACGGTATTGCTCCACCACGCTATATGCTGCAGCTTTGGGTACCGTACGCCAATTATCGATGGAGCCGGTTGGACACGGCGGCAGACAGGCGTTGCAACCATTGCAGATATTTGGATCGACCACATAGTTGCGATCATCATGCGTGATCGCACCAATCGGACACGTATCCTCGCAGGTATTGCAGCGTATGCAGACTTCAGGATCAATCAAGTGCTGACGTATCAGCACCTCGGCATCAGTCGCGCCCATATCAGCTAGCCATTAGTTGAAGCGCACGTACTCAAAGTCGATCGGCTGACGGTTAATTCCGATCGGCGGCGGCGCGATCCAGTTAGCCATCTTGCCGGGCTCAACGACACGACCCATTAACGAGGCCACATAAGCACGATCTTCCTCAGTCGGCAGCCACTGACGCGCATGCGTCTGCCACTCGGCCTCGGAAATAATCTGCCCTTGCGGCGACACTCGCAACCCAGCGAAGCTACCAATGTGGCGGTTGAATGCCTTGTGTGGTGCTTGCAAGCGGAAAGACACACCAGCCTTCTCAATCACCCGGTTCCAGCGACCGATTCCTGCGATCGAGTCCTTGATGTAATCATCGCGCAGAACTTCGTTCAGCGCATTCAGCATCGGCACTTCGCGCTCAACCAATTTATCGCCCTGCACTTCCAGAATCTTGTAATGATCACCCTTGAGTTGATGATCATCCTCGCGCTTGGTCTCCTCGTAGCGGCCTTTCAAGCCGGTTGCGTAGAAGGTCGCCGCGTTGGAAGACTGATCAGCGCCGAATAAGTCAATGGTCACGCTGAAGTGGAAGTTGAGATAACGTTGAATGGTCGGAAGATCGATCACACCGAGCTGACGCAGTTGCTCCGGGTCTTCAATGCCGTGCTGCTTCATGATTTCACAGGTGCGCTGAATCGTACGCGAGACGCCCGATTCGCCGACAAACATGTGATGCGCCTCTTCGGTCAGCATGAAGCGGCAGGTACGCGACAGCGGATCAAAGCCGGATTCAGCCAGCGCACACAGCTGGAACTTGCCATCGCGGTCAGTGAAGTAAGTGAACATGTAGAACGCCAACCAATCTGGCGTCTCTTCATTGAAGGCTTGCAGGATGCGGGGGTTGTCTTGCGAGCCGGAGTTTCTGTGGAGCAGTGCCTCGGCTTCCTCACGCCCATCACGACCAAAATATTTATGCAGCAGGTAAACCATCGCCCATAAATGTCGACCCTCTTCAACATTAATCTGAAACAGATTACGCAGGTCGTACTGTGACGGACAGGTCAGGCCCAGATGACGCTGCTGCTCGACAGATGCAGGCTCAGTATCACCTTGCGTCACGATGATGCGTCGCAGATTAGCGCGGTGCTCACCCGGCACCTCTTGCCAGGTAGCTTCGCCTTTGTGCTCACCGAAATTAACTTTACGATCGGCCTCGGCCGCGTTAAGGAAAATTCCCCAGCGGTAGTCAGGCATCTTGACATGACCAAACTGTGCCCAGCCTTCCGGGGTGGTGTTGATTGCAGTGCGCAGGTAGACGTCAAAGTTCTGTGAGCCATCCGGGCCCATCTCGTTCCACCATTGCAGATAATTTGGCTGCCAATGCTCAAGTGCTCGCTGCAACGCACGGTCTTCCGAGAGGTTGACGTTGTTCGGGATTTTTTCGCTGTAATCGATGGCGCTCACGCTGTCTCCCATGAGGTCTGATGAGTGTTAATAAAAATGATGTTTAAAACTGCTTAATTAACTGAATCCCTGCACCGTATCGGCGTTCTGAAAAATCCAACGAGGAATGCTGTAAACATTCATCGCCGATAAACGCCGCACTGCCTTTAACCAAATATATTTTTTCTCTTAAGTTGGATGTCAGCCATTGACACGCTGCAGGCGTCTGACCCGTCAGCCTCTATACACGGTCAAAGTCGAATTTCGCCTTGCTGCCTGTGCCATACACCTTTAGCGCGCCAGACTCGCCGACGGCGTTCGGACGATTGAATATCCAGTTCTGCCATGCAGACAAGCGGCCGAACACACGGGTGAACATATTTTCCTGACCATTAAAGCGCAAGTTTGCTTCCATGCCGGTCAGTGCATCGGGCGACATACTGGCGCGCTCTTCAAGCGCGAGCCGAATCTCATCGGCCCAGTCGATGTCATCCGGGTTCGCCGTCATCAAGCCGAGATCCATCGCTGTATCTGCATCGAGCGCTTGTCCCACCATGGCCTTCAACGCAGTGAGCTTGGCCTCGTCATCATAGAAACGACGCGCCAGACGCCCCTGCCCGGTGATCATGGGCAGCAGACCAAAATTCATTGCCGAGAGCGTTACTACCGGTGCATCTTGCGGTGCGTCGGGCAAGCTCAGCATAAAGCTACGGTCAGCGGCAAATGCCAGCTCGGCCAGCGTGCCAGCAAAGCAGGAGTGCTGATCAATCAGCGCGAACAAGCTGCGGGACGACACATCAATCCGCGCAAAGGTACGGCGCATCAGGCCGAGTGTTTCGCGCACCAGCCAATGCGAGGCATGCGCTTGCATGCTGGCGTCGCACGCCAATACATGCTCGTGGTGTCCGGCGGTTTTGAAGATCCAGATACCGAGTTCGATTTCATTGGTGCGCAGGTGCAGGATGGCATCGTCCAACTCGCGTGCCATTTGCAGTGGCCACCAATGCACACCAGCCACCTCGATACCCGCGATGTCATCGGGCTGCGGTGTTGATGGTGCATGCACCGTGAGGGTCGCACTGCGTGCATCACGATCCAGGATCACATCGACATACTGGTAGCGCACACCCTGCGCAGTAAATTCGCGGTGCAGCGGGGTCAGTGGCACCGCTGTGGCTTGTGCTGGTCGGTCACTTTGGGCCGACAGTTTTTCTGCGCGTTCGCGCACCGCTTGCGCGAATTGTGCTGGCTTGGCGATGTCGTCGACCAGTCTCCAATCTTTGGCGCGCTGACCGCGAATGCCTTCCGATGTCGTGCAAAAAATATCAGCATGGTCATGCCGCACCTTGCGCTTGTCGGTCAGGCGCGTCAAACCACCTGTGCCCGGCAGCACACCGAGTAACGGCACCTCGGGCAAACTGACCGAAGAGGATCGGTCATCGACCAAAAGAATGTCGTCGCATGCGGCGGCGAGTTCATAACCACCACCGGCACAGGCACCGTTGACTGCGGCAAGAAATTTCAAACCGGAGTGGCGACTGGAATCTTCCAGACCATTCCGCGTCTCGTTGGTGAATTTACAAAAGTTCACCTTCCAGGCGTGGCTGGATTTACCCAACATGAAAATATTCGCGCCGGAGCAGAAGGTTCGGTCGAGGCCGCTGCCGATCACGACCACGCGCACCTGCGGGTGCTCGAAACGAATTCGCTGCACGGCGTCGTGCAGTTCGATGTCGACGCCCAGGTCGTAGGAATTCAGTTTCAGCTTGTAGCCATCGCGCAGGCCGCCATCCTCATTGACTGCCATGGTGAGGTTCGCCACCGTGCCATCAACCACCAGCTTCCAGTGCCGGTAGCGCTCAGGGGTGGTTTGGTAGTCAACGACGAAGGGCTCGCTCATGGGTCTCCCGATGCAATATCATGCCTTCAAGCAACGAACCGGAACTATATTGCGTGTCGCTCGCCCCGTCAATGCTTGGGCAAATCAACCTTGGCCAAGTTAATCATGGCCGACTTCACATTGGGTCAGCAATCCTTGGACGCGGCAATGCCACCGCCCTGGAAAATTATTACTTCGAAAACTAACTGATCAGGCGCTGAGTTGGTCGCGCAGCCGCGCGAGTGCCTGCTCGGGCTGCACGCCGCTGGTATTCAGGGTTTGGTCGGCCTTGGAGTAAAACTGCGCGCGGCTTTCCAAGATTCGCTTCAGGTCGTCCATCGCCTCGCGATTGCCTGCCATCGGGCGCCGGTCGCCCTGCGCCAGCACCCGGCTCATGTGCTCTTCGGGTGTCGCCCTCAGCCACACCGTGTAGCAGTGGGTCAGCAGCAGATTGAAGGTGGCCGGCTCTGAGACGATGCCGCCAGGCGTGGCGATCACGGCACGTGCGTGGGCGCGAATCACCTCTTCCAACGCCCACTGCTCGTAACGACGATAAGCGGTTTGACCGTACAGCGAATGAATCTCATCAATACCGCAGCCGGCCAGTGCCTCGATTTGCGCCGACAGCTCAATGAACGGCACCCCCTGCTCGCTGGCCAGCGCGCGCCCCAGACTAGATTTACCCGCGCCACGCAAGCCGATCAGAGCAATCCGCTGACGACGCGTCGATTCGCTGGTTGGCTGCTCGAACAATGCGGCCAATGCAGCGCGCGCTTTGGCCAGCTCTTCATCGCTACGACCCCGCAAGGTCTCGCGGATCATCAACCAGTCGGGTGACGAGGCGGCTTCATCGCCTGTCATCTCGGCCAAAGAGCAATTGAGTACCACGCAAAGTTGGCGCAGAAACTGAATCGAGGCATTGCCGACGCCAGTCTCAACGTTGGCCACATGACGCTCCGAGACATCGGCCAGCTTGGCCAGCGCTTTGCGGGTGAGTCCCCGCCGGGCGCGCAGCAGGCGAACACGCTCGCCTAGCGCGCTGAGGAATGGGTCTTTCAGGGGGTCTTTGAGCGCATCATTGCGCTTGCCTGCAAGCGGCTCTCTAGCCAGATCTTTGTCTCGCCGCTCGATGGGGGCAACGTCAGTGGCTATAGGCGGGGTGGTCGTCATGTGGTCGCGTTGGCGCTTTCTTGACGCAAGCAAGATAGTGCACTTACACTCATTCGTGCATGCATTATAAGTTCGTCAAATAAAAAATACCAAGATGCCTCGCCTGGCAACTCTGCGAAGGCCCACACAGGAGACAACCATGCAGAACGCTGCACCACGACTGCCGCAGCGCTTCAACTTCGCTCAACATCTGCTCGAACTGAACAAAGCCCGGGGGGGCAAGATCGCCTACCGCGATGACCACAGCGAGCTGAGCTACGGCGAACTGGCTCATCGCGTACGCTGTTTCGCCGCCGGTCTGCTGGCCCAGGGCGTGCAAGCTGAGCAGCGCGTATTGCTGGTCATGCTGGACACGATCGATTTACCGGTGGCGTTTCTTGGCGCGCTATACGCAGGCGTGGTACCGGTGCCGGTCAATACCTTGCTGACCGCCGACAATTACGACTACATGCTGGCGCACAGCGACGCCAAGATGATCGTGGTGTCAAATGCGCTGAGGGCCACGGTTGATCAAGCTGTGTCGGCCTGCAGTCACCCGCTGAAGATTGTGGTGTCTGGCCCAGTGGCGAATGATCGAGATATCTCGTTCACTAGCCTGCTTGAGCAGCCGCCCCTGCAGCAAGCTGCGGATACGCATGCCGATCAGTTTGCATTTTGGCTGTACTCCAGCGGCTCCACCGGGCAGCCCAAAGGCACCGTGCATAGCCATGCAAATTTATATTGGACTGCAGAGTTGTACGGCAAACCAGTGCTTGGTCTGAATGACAATGATGTGGTGTTCTCGGCTGCGAAGCTGTTCTTTGCTTACGGCCTCGGTAATGCGCTCACTTTCCCGCTGTCGGTGGGTGCCACGGTGGTGCTGATGGCAGAGCGCCCGACACCGAACGCAGTATTCGAGCGGCTGATCAAGCAACAGCCCACGGTCTTTTACGGCGTGCCTACGCTGTATGTGGCAATGCTCGCCGCCGAGGCCTTGCCTGCACGTGACCAACTGAGGTTACGGCTTTGCGTCTCCGCGGGAGAGGCTTTACCGCGTGAGGTAGGCGAGCGATTCAGTGCGCAGGTGGGTTGCGATATTTTGGATGGCCTTGGCTCAACCGAGATGCTGCATATTTTTCTCTCTAATCGCAGCGGCGCGGTACGCTACGGCACCACCGGCACCCCCGTCCTTGGCTACGAGGTGTCGTTACGCGATGAACATGGACACACAGTGGCTATCGGCGACATCGGTGACCTTTATATCAAAGGCCCTAGCGCCGCGCTGTTGTATTGGAATAATCGCGAAAAGAGCGCTGCCACTTTTCAGGGTGAGTGGGTAAAAAGCGGCGACAAATATACGGTTGATGCTGATGGCTATTACAGCTATGCAGGACGCAGCGACGATATGCTGAAAGTCAGCGGCCAGTACGTCTCACCCATTGAGGTTGAATCGGCATTAATGGCGCACGATCTGGTGCTCGAATGTGCAGTCGTTGGTCAAGCCGATGTAGACGGTCTGATCAAGACCGTGGCATATGTAGTTTTGAATGACCATAATACTGCGGGTGTTGAGACGGCCGATCTGCTAAAGAACTTCGTCAAGGGCCGCTTGGCGCCATTCAAGTACCCGCGTGAGATTCATTTCATTCGCGAGCTACCTAAAACTGCTTCAGGCAAAATTCAGCGTTTCAAATTACGCGAGCAGAATGTCGTCTAAGATTACGGTAGATTGGTGTGGTCGAGAGATCTGATACGACTGGTACGGCTGATACGAACTATACGACCGGTAAGCCTGCTTCGTCTCGTGCGGCAGGCGCGGCGGGGGCAGCAGATGTGGACGGTACCGCAACTACGTTGGGCTCGATGGGTTCGGACGATGCGTTTCATCATGTGCCGCCAGCTCACGACACCCCGGTCATGGTGTTCTTGCACGAGCCGCCAGCTCACGACACCCCGGTCATGGTGTTCTTGCACGAGGGCTTGGGATCGGTCTCACTGTGGAAAGACTTCCCCGATCAACTCTGCGCGCGTTTACGCATGCGCGGTCTGGTGTACTCGCGACCGGGCTACGGCAAATCAACACCGCGTCCCGCACATCAGCACTGGGCGCCGGATTTCATGCATCAACAGGCGTATGAGATTTTGCCCAAGCTGATCACGCGTTTGGGCATTGAAAAACCTTGGCTATTCGGACACAGCGACGGCGGCTCAATTGCCTTGCTGTTCGCGGCGGCATTTCCCAAGCAGGTACGTGGTGCCGTGGTGGCGGCGCCCCACCTATTTGTGGAACAGATCAGTATCGAGAGCATACGGCGCGCACGCGAGGCTTACCTGCATCAGGACCTGCGCGATCGTCTCTCACGGCACCATGACGACGTCGACTCAGCATTCTTTGGTTGGAATGATGCCTGGCTATCGCCCGCATTCAGGTCATGGAACATCGAGCCGAACGTGTCAGACATTGTGTGCCCCCTGCTTGCTCTGCAGGGAGAGCAGGATGAGTACGGCAGCCTGCAGCAAATTCACCGTATCCAGCAATTACAGCCTGCCAGTGAGATCATTGCGCTTGCCGAGTGCGGACACTCCCCACACCGAGATCAACCGGAGGCCGTCATCACCGTAGTGAGCGAATTCATCCAGCGCCAGCACTAAGCCATCATCGCGGCATGAATGATTCTCGTACAATGCGCGCATCGCATGCATCTTACGCATCGCACGCCTCTGATCAACCATGCAAATCAATTCTGTGAATAAACGCTTGGTGCAGCAGCTGGGTTATGCCGGTCTGCTGCCGTTTTTACTGATGATGCTGGGGGTATGGAGCGCCGACTGATGATGCTGGGGGTATGGAGCGCCGATCCAAGCTGGATTGGTGATTTCGTCAAAGGCCAACTCGCCTATGCAATGGTGATACTTTCATTTCTCGGTGGTGTTCACTGGGGGGTGGCACTGCTATCGAGTGCGTTGCCTGATGCAAGCACGCGCAAGGCGCTTTTGTGGGGCGTCACGCCCTCGCTGATTGCATGGTGCGCGACGCTATTCAGTGGCTTCGGTTTTGCAGTGATGATGGCAGGCTTCATCGCCGCGCTACAAGTAGATAAACAACTCTACCCGGTGTACGGGCTGCCTGACTGGATGCTTCCGCTTCGCAAGCAGCTGACCACCGTGGTAGTGGTCACTCTTCTGTTGACAGTGATAGGCGCCAATCTGCGCGGTTAGACGACAGCACCTCGCGCCGTCAGAAATCGTCGTCGTCCGACTTTCTGGGTTTACCATCCACGTCACTAATACGCATACGCTTGCGGCGGTCGCCCATCAGTTCGCGCAACTCGCGGATGCTGAGGTCGGTCACTTCGTGCATGCGAATCAACAGAGATGCACCAACAGGCAAAGTACGGTGCCGAATTTTGCTGATCACAGGAGGCCGGACTTCGAGCGCGCGCGATAAAGCCGCGTCATTCTTCAAACCGAGCTTCTGGATCAACGCGTCGAGCAAACGATTAGGGTCGTAGCCTTCTTGCGATACCAGAGGATGCTTGTCCATTACGTCTCTCCCCCTAGGAATTTTGTTGGGTCAACGGCCTGAGGTTTGATTTCTCGAACCATTGCCCCTGGGCAATTACTGTAATGCTAATTTATATGTCATCGCAACAACATTTTCAAGAGGTTCAAGAAAATTTGCCCGTAATACAAGGCATTTTTTTAAAGACATTTGCCTCAACTTTTTTTAAAGACATTTGCCTCAACAATAAAAAATAACTTCTAGGTCATTAAAAAGTCGTTGAAAAACAATAAGTTAAATACTTATTCAAGGCATTCTCGGGACACGCTCCGGCAAGCGCGGCGCTGGCTCAGCGCCGCCCGCCAATCCCTCAGAAAATTAAAATAAACACAATTTATTTACAGGCAGCGCGTGCCTCTTCCAGCAAACGCTTGCCATCAAACCCGCGCGCGTTCATGTCTTTCACCCATTCATCGTCGATCTGGTTGGTCGCGGTCACCCAGCGCTTGATCTCCGCATCGGGCAACACATAAATCGCGTTCTTGCGCTGCTCGGCGCTCTTGCGACCCGGCGCTGCATCTTCAGCGAATAACTTACCCACCCAGGCAGATGCATCGGCACCGCTATTGTTATCGATGACTTTCTTCAAGTCAGGCGACAAGCTGTCGTATTTCGCCTGGTTCATGGCAAACACGAACACGGCATTCAGCATCTGCGGCGAACCCGCCGGCGACTCGGTGTGAAATTTGGTGATTTCTTCAAACTTCATCGATGGCACAACTTCCCATGGAATCAGCGCGCCATCGATCACGCCTTTCGATAAGGCCTCCGCCGCTTGCGGAAGTGGCATTGGCACTGGCGTGGCGCCCAGCGCGGCCACCATCTTGGTGCCTAGGCGTGTCGGCGCGCGCACCTTCATGCCTTTCAGATCTTCCAGAGTCTTGACCGGTTTTTTGGTGGTATTCATTAGCGCGCCGTCATGCACATGAAACAATAGCGGCTTGACACCCTTGAACTCGGCGGTCGCATTCTTCATGGCGTAGTGCCACAGCCCACGGCTTGCACGCTCTGAGTCATTGATCATGAATGGCAGCTCAAACACCTCCGATACCGGAAAGCGCCCTGCCTGATATCCAGGTACCGTCCAGATAATATCGGCGACACCATCTTTGGCCTGATCAAACAGTTGCTGCGGCGTGCCGCCAAGTTGCATCGACGGATAAATTTGGCATTTCAATTTACCGCCCGATTCTTTGGCAATTTTTTCGCACCAGGGAACGATGAAGCGTGCGTGCGTTGTTGAGGCTGGTGGCAGAAAATGATGAACCTTGAGCGTCACGGTCTGGGCCGACACGCCGACAGCCGACATGGCCATCAGCAAAACAATAAGCGAGCGAACGCAGCGAACTAGCATAGAGGCCTCCTATGGGGGATTTATTTTTTAGTTGCCGAAAGTATGCACGAGATAAAGCGATAGCACCGGGAAAAATACCAGCAGCAGAATGCGCAGCAAATCCGAGGCGAGGAACGGAAGCACGCCTTTGAAGGTCTCCATCACCGGCACGTCTTTAGCGATACGGTTGATGATGTAGATATTCATCCCGACCGGCGGATGCACCAAACCGATCTCGACCACCATCAGCGCAAGAATTCCGAACCAGATGGATTTGTCTGCTGGCGCCATGCCAGCAAACTCCAGCCCCATCACGATAGGATAAAAAATAGGGATAGTCAGCAAAATCATCGCCAGCGAATCCATCACGCAGCCGAGCAAGATGTAGATCAGCAAAATAGCGAAGATCACCGACAACGGCGGCAGCCCGCTGCTCTGGACCCAGCTCGCCAACTCGGCAGGCATCTGGGTCAACGCCAACCCTGAGTTCAGCATATCGGCACCCAGAAGCACCAGAAAAATCATTGCTGTGGCTTGCGCCGTGCCCAAGATGCTATTCAAAATACCTTGCCAACGCATGCCATTGATAATCGAGATGATGCCGCATGCCGCCGCACCGATTGAAGCCGCTTCGGTCGGGTTGGCCCACCCGTCGTAAATACCGACGATCACGACCAAAAACACCAACAGTATCGGCAGCACGCCTGCCAGCGTACGTAGCGCGGTCGCGAGCGGCACTCGCTCACCAGCCGGACCTGCGTCTGGTTTAAGCGTGACAACGATACGGATCACGATCATGTAGCCCAGCATGGCAATCAATCCGGGGATCACGGCCGCCATGAATAACTTGCCAATCGATTCTTGCGTCAGCACCGCGTAAATCACCAGAGGCACTGACGGCGGGATCATGATACCCAGTGTGCCCCCGGCAGCCAGCGCACCGGTTGCTAACGAGCCTGCATAGTTGTAGCGACGCAGCTCGGGTAACGCGACCTGGCCCATGGTTGCAGCGGTTGCCAATGAAGAGCCGCAGATCGCACCAAATGCAGCGCACGCGCCTACCGCTGCCATGGCGACGCCACCTCGCCAATGTCCAACAAAGCTATTGACGCAGTTGAATAACGCGCTCGATAAACCACCGTGCGTGGCGAACTGCCCCATCAGCATGAACAATGGAATGACAGCAAGGTCGTAGTTGGAGAAACGCGCGTAGGCAACATTTTTGAGCGCTGCGAGCAGGGGAAGCGACTCGTAATCATTCATGATCAGAAAACCAGCACTACCAACAATGAACATCGCAATACCAATATGCACGCGCAGCGCCAGTATCAGCAGCAGCACGGAGAACATCATCAGACCGATCGTCATCCCGCTCATTTGGCGCTCCCGGCAGCGCGCACGTAAAGCGCCGCGTTATAGAACCCGGCCAACGCAAGCAGCACGAAGCTTGGTACGAGCGCCGCGACGACGGTCCATACCGGCCAGAGCAACATCATCGACGCCTCTCCCGCCTCGCGCAGCGATGCAGCACCGATACTGGTGCGCCACGCGAGCAGCAGCGCCACCAAAGCCAACAACAGGTGACTAATCGCATCTAAACGGTGCTTGGCGGGTTGCGACAAACGCGTCGTGAAAAAATCGACCCGCAGATGATGACGTTCCATCTCGCAGAACGGCAGCATCGCTGCCGCAGCAACAGCGCCCGCCATCTGCATCATTTCAATATCACCGGTGATGGGCGCGGAGGCGAGCTTGCGGCCGACGATCGACACCAAGGACATCAGCACCAGCGCGATGAAGCCGATACCGCCTGCCACGGCGAAGCCCTTGGTCAAGGCCAGCAGGCGCAGACCCCAAGCACCCAAGTGAGGTTCATTCGGCGCGTCCAACGCGTCGCCAAGGGCCGCGTCCTGCATTACATCTCCTCGTCATGCGGGCCATAGCCCATGGTCTTTTGCCGCCATGATAACCGCACTGTCCACATACTTGTCATTTCGGTCAGTCGCTGCCACACGCCTTCTTCACGCGTTGACAATGATTCCGGTAGTATCAAGCGGCTTGCTCTTGTCACTGGAAAAACTTATGCGGCAATTCTCATCGTGCGTTTTTTTATTTCTCGCGCTGCCGGCTACGGCGCAAGAAGCCGACTGGCAACTGATCTCACAGTCAGGTAACCGCGACCAAGTGATTAATTGGTATGTTGATGCGAGCAGCATTGTGCGTACCGACGATTACTTGCGCGCGCTACTCCGAACATCTTGGTCGGTGCCGCAATATGGTCCCGATGAAACTGCGTATCAGTCGACCACTTATGTGAATTATTTTGATTGTGGCAAGCGCATGATCGCGTACACCGGCAACACCTATTACGAGAATGTCGAGCCGATCGGCGTGCCGGTGCATGAAGAGCCGGAGTTGCCACTCACCGCGCTACAGTTTCAGGCGGTGACGCCGGGCTCTGCTGGCGAGACGCGGTTGGATTTCGTGTGTAAATATCGCGCCAAGCAAATCATGACCTAGCGCGTAAAAAAAGCGGGCAGGTCGTCAAGGCCGGTGGCTGCTTCAGTAAACGCTGCGTTGCGCTTGGAGGCTCACCGCGCTACAGCGAACGTACCCTATGTTTGGGCTAGATCACACGCGGCGTTTGTACTCACCCGTGCGTGTATCGATCTCGATCTTGTCGCCTTGGTCGACGAATAACGGCACCGCCACCTCGAAACCGGTAGAGATCTTGGCCGGCTTGAGCACCTTGCCGGAGGTATCGCCCTTGACGGCGGGCTCGGTGTACGTCACCTCGCGCACAACCGTGGTCGGCAGCTCGACTGAAATCGCCTTGCCATCGTAAAAGACAACTTCGCAACCCATGCCATCTTCGAGATAGCTGATGGCCTCACCCATGTTGTCAGCCTCAACCTCGTACTGGTTGTACTCACCATCCATGAACACATACAAGGGATCCGCGAAATATGAGTAAGTCGCCTCCTTACGATCCAGCACGACCACGTCAAATTTTTCATCGGAGCGATATACCGCCTCCTGAGCTGCCTCGGTCAGCAGATTTTTCATTTTCATTTTAACCACCGAGGCGTTACGACCCGACTTGGAGAATTCGGATTTGACGACAACTTGTGGCTGACCGTTTAGCATAAACACATTGCCGACACGGAGTTCTTGAGCGGTTTTCATAATGGCGTTAAATAAGTTGGAAGATGATTACGTGCCGCGCGATGCTTGATGCATGAGATGCGCGAACGTTGAAAACCGCGAATCTTACCTGATTTGCCTCGCGAATTCGATCAGGCTTCCCGCCAGTTCGGGAATCGAAGCAAGCCGCTGCTGCCACGTATACGCATGCACTTTCAATACTGGCAAGGCATCTAGCAGTCCATGCCAATCTGGCGTTGTCTGTTGACGTCCATTCCACCAACTTGAAAAGCTGTTCCAGATCGCAGCATCATTGGGACCAAGTGCGCCGCAATACAGTGCCGAGAATGCCTGCAGCTTCACCTGATGCGCCGACTCAGCTTGAGGATAAAGCTGCCACAGCATCGGCTGCGCAGCCCACTGCGCACGTACAGCACTGTCCTCGCCGCGCACAAAATTCAAATCGCAGCTCCAGAGGAGATGGTCATACTCATCCGGCTCAAGAAAAGGTATACCTTGCACTGTCAGCTTACCTCGGGTCCAGGTCTCTCCTGCGGCCGGCGCGAGTGGCGTAACTCCTTCAGGCACCAAACACATCACCGGTGGACCGCTCTGCATCAGTTGAAAAAGTGATTCGATCGGTGCCGACGGATAACAGAACAGCGACAACAGCTTGCTGCCCGCCACTGGCTGCACGCCGATGCGCGACAAAAATCGTTTTTTTGCATTGACATCGAATGCGGCGCGCTGCACCACTAAATCAGGCTCACGCAGCAAACCACCGGTACGCTGCGTGAACCCCGGAAAGAAAAAGTACTCGAGCAGCGGCACGCGCGGATTGGGCGATGGCAGCAAATGGCTAGCCTCCACCCACGGCTCCGCTGACAAGTACTCGAGATTCACCCACGCCGGCGCTGGCGTCATAGCAGCCATGCGCACGAGGTAGCCCTCCGGCAAGCGGCAGCCAAATGCGCTGACCACCAAATCGGCCACCACGCCGAGTGGGGCGGCGTCAGACCACGGGCACAGCGTAAAGCCGTCCAACGGTTGCTGGGCCGCGCTCGGATCGATCGCCGGACGCAGCCGCTGCAAACGGTTCAGGTCGTCTGCCCACAGCGTCACCTGCTTCCCGTCGCGGGCAAGCCGACGCGCCAGACGCCAGCAGACCCCCACGTCTCCGTGGTTATCAAGCACCTGACAAAAAATAGCGATCGTGGGCGGCTCGCGCATCATGGTCACCCCGGAAGACAACGCGCCAGACTACGCATCCCGCCTCACAAAAGCAATTCGTGCCGAAGACCGTTGCCGCTCTGATAATGGCCTGGACCGCATACCTAACTGTTAGTCGTGAAATATTTTCTTCTGGTCATAAATCGAGCTGGAATACCGCATCATTAGCATTTTTTGAGTGCAAGTTATGCGGCAGCAGCAAGAGACTCCCCCGCGCCAGTCAACGCCGTCAGAAGCGTCTGTCATCCCGCTCCCCTCGCGGCCGGTCAATCGCTATTCTTCGCATAAACGCAATTACCTCCCGGTACGCGTCAAGTTCATGATCGCGATGGCAAGCGGCACTGCCTGGCTCGTGCTGTGCGTGTGGCTTGCGCAGCCGTGGGCAGACGCGCTAGCTGATCTAGCCGGTCCAACACTAGCGTGGGCCATCGTTGCCGGTATCGCGCTTATTCCGGGATTCATGAATGCGTTCATGATGATCAGCCTGTTAATGGACAATCGGCCAGCCCGTAGCCCATTAGTTCGTTATCCCGGCATCAGCATTCTGGTGGCTGCCTATAACGAGCAAGACAATATTGTTAGTACGATTGAGAGCATCGCGCTTCAACACTACCCTGGCGCGCTGGAAGTGATTGTGGTGAATGACGGCTCTCGCGACAACACAGCTGAGCTCGTCAAACAGCAGTTGCCGCACCATGCTTGGTTACGGCTGCTGGATTTACCTCGCAATGTCGGCAAGGCGCGCGCTCAACGAGGCGCTGACCCAGGTCTCGCACACAATCACCATCACCGTTGACGCTGATTCTTGGCTGTTTCGTGATGCCTTGCAAAGTATCGTAGAGCGCTACGTGCAAGATCCTCCCAGCACACGTGCGGTGGCAGGCGGTGTTATGGTTCGAAACTCCCGCGAGACCTGGATGACGCGTGCGCAAGAGTGGGATTATTTTCAAGGAATCGCTGCCATAAAACGTGTGCAGTCCTTGTACCAGGGAACCATGGTGGCGCAAGGCGCATTCTCACTGTATGACACCGCAACACTGCGCGAGATTGGCGGCTGGCCGGACTGTATCGGTGAAGATATTGTGCTGTCCTGGAGTATTTTGAAAGCGGGTCACCGTATCGGCTACTGCGAGGACGCGCTACTGTTCACCAACGCTCCCACCACCTTGCTGCAGTTTGCACGGCAGCGCAAACGCTGGTCGCGCGGCATGATCGAAGCATTCAAGCAGCACCCGGACATTCTGCTGATTCGCTCTTTACCCAGTGCCTTCGTTTACTGGAATCTGCTGTTTCCTTTTCTGGATCTAATATTCACGCTGGTCTTCATTCCCGGCGTCGTGCTGGCATTGTTTGGTTACTTCTGGATCGTTGGACCGATCACGTTAGCGCTGATTCCCATGGCGATGGGAATGAACTACTTTATGTATCGCATCGGTTGTCGTATGTTCGAACAGCTCGGTTTGCAGGTGCGCTTCAATCCTTCCGGATTTTTCATCTACTCGCTGTTTTATAGTCTGATCATGCAGCCCGTGTCTTTGGCTGGCTACGTCGCCGAGGTATTAAATCTGCGCAAGTCGTGGGGAACCAAATGAGATTTTCCGGGTTATCGCTCTTCTTTTTAAGCGCGCTAATCGGCAGCAAAGTCATGGCAGAGCCATGGGCTGCAGGTGGTGGCTATTTTCAATCGGTTGATAGCGAGCGCTTCAGTAGCCGTCGCATCAGCGCAGAAGCGATGAATAATTATCAGCATTTGGATCATCGCACCGGGCTACGGTATATCGATCATCAGTTCAGCCAGTACGACTGGCGGCGTAGTGGGCAGCAATTGCGACTGGTCGCGCGCGACATTGACCGCAAAACGATCGATGGCTGGAATGCCGAGCTAGGCTGGCTGCAGCAAGCGAATCATGACTTACTAACAGTCGATGCAAGTTACCGACATACATTCGCGGCCGGCATTGGAAATGTTTGCTAACCGTGACGTGGTTGAGACCCGTGCCGCGCTCGACCGCGGCGTGTATTTTAATTTTGTCGGTGCCTCGGTAGATGTCCCAGTCAACGACCATCTCACACTGGTTGGCTTAGCGGGTCAGCAAGCGTTCTCGGACGATAATCAGCGCCGGTATCTGCGCGCTCGCGTGATCTGGCAACCCTCGCTTGATCTCGGGCTGACGCTGCAGTTGCGCTACCGTTGGTTCGACAACAGCAAGCTTGATGTGGGTCGCGCCTACTTCAATCCCGAGCGGTACCAGGAGGGCATGCTCGCAGTCGGATGGCGCCAACGGATGGGCGACTGGCGCCACGGCTTGACCGCAGGCCTTGGTACGCAACAGATCGCTGCCGAGCCCTTTACACCAACCCAACTGCTTGAGTTCTCGAGCGAAACGCAAGCCGAGCGCTACGCGCTACGACTACGAGCAGGCTACTCACGTGCCTCCGGTGCAGCGGCGACGAATGACCCGGATTACTGGTACCGCTATGTCATGGGAGAACTGGTGTTGCCATTCTGAGGATTTATTTGATCGATCCGACGAGCGTGGACGGAAACTGGCACACTGGAGCGTGGACGGAAACTGGCACACTGGACCTTGTCTGCAAAGACAAACATAACCATAAAGTCCATAAGAGAGAGGCCCCACCATGAAATTCCGTTTATTAGCGTCCCTGATTGTGCTGCTACTGTGCTCTCATGCCATCGCCAAGAGCGATCAGTGTGGCGAGTACACCAGTGTCGACCTTGGCGAGGCAAGCGTCGACATGGGCAAGAAAACCACCTTTGTTCATTTTCGCTCCACCACGCAAATGCACGCCGCCGATGGCTCGAAGTACAACAACCTCACCGGGCAGTGCACCGGTGGCGCCTTGGTATTCGCCGACCAGACCTTGGAAGCAGAAGGCCTTTGCGCAGTTGAAGATATTGATGGCGATGTGCTGACCTACACCTTTACCCAGTCACGTGGTCAAAAAGAAGGCCGCTACGCGCGTAAAGGTGGCACGGGCAAATTCGCTGGTTCCCGTGAAACTGGTTGGTTTAGACCGATCAAGCTAGACGGCGAGATCACGCGGGGCGAGTGGGGTGGTCGAAGCGCCTGCGAATAATCAGAAATATTCAACAAGCGACGGCGTCGAATAACCCCAAGGCCGTCGCTATCAGGTTGCCATCGGTTCAGTGCGCTGTTAGTCTGCGGGCATGCATCTCTTTTTCTATTGTCATAAATGAAATCCGGCTCCCACCTCAAAGGCATGGGCTCGGTGTTCGGCGTCGCGACGCGTATCGAAGGCACGGTACGCATTGAGGAAAGCGTGCGGATCGACGGCAAGATTGAAGGCAATCTCGACCAGCCTGACGGCAACGCGCGCTGGATCGTGATCGGCCCCAAGGGCGAAGTACACGGCGACATTCGCGCCCAGAACGTCAGTGTGGCTGGCAAGGTGTTTGGCAATATCAGCGCGAGCGAGAGCATCGAGCTGCTTGAGGGCTCGGAGGTGCGAGGCAACATCGCGCACAAATCCATCAACGTCGAGCCGGGTGCGTCTTTGCATGGGCAACTGATCGGCAGCGAAAATGCGACCGCGGAGCCGGCTGCCAACCAAGACCAAGGCCCCGAGGTCACCGTATAAACCAAGAGCCTTATCCATCTGTGATGCAGATTGTCCCGTCTTGGCTAACCACCCTGTGCTGCGCGCTCGTGGCGTTCACGTGCTGCTTGCCCGCACAGGCTGCTACTTACCAATGTACCACCACCGCTATGCGCGGCAATAAATGGATCTGCAAAGAAGATCCCTCGGTCTGCACGTTTGCGTTTGTCGCCGATGAAAAATCGAAAGAGATCTACCGCAAGATTGATGAGCGCAATCCGCGCGTGGCGGTTGTTGTGGACAAATGGGAAGACAATGTTTTAATCGCGCATGAGGATCAAACCCGAATCGACTCACGATTTATCGAGCAGTATTTCTACAAGATCGAATTTGAAAGCGGCAATTTTTTGATGGCGAATGAATACGTCACCAACTCTGGCCGGTACCTCACGCAAGAAGAACTGAACATGGCAGATAAAAAGAAATACTCTTACTATCGTCCTCGCTTGTTCAGTGAAAAAGGTCGCTGCACCTTCAAACGCTGACATGAACGGGCCTCGTCGCTACCGTTACTATGACCTGCTGCTAGCGGCGTTTGTTGTTGCTCTACTCTGCTCCAATCTGATCGGCGCCGGCAAGGCGGCAGTACTGACACTGCCCGTGCTCGGCGAAGTCACTTTTGGCGCAGGTATATTGTTTTTCCCGATTTCTTATTTATTCGGCGACATTCTGACCGAGGTCTATGGCTACGCGCATGACAGGCGCGCCGTATGGGCCGGGTTCACCGCGCTGCTGTTTGCTGCAGTCATGTCGTTGGTGGTGATACAGCTGCCCCCTGCGCCCGGTGATTACATGGACGGCTACCAGAAAGGCTTGGAGACGGTCTTTGGAAATACGTGGCGCATCGTGCTGGCGTCGATCATCGCGTTCTGGGCGGGTAGCTTGGTGAATGCCTATGTCATGGCCAAGATGAAAATCATGACCGCTGGTCGCCATCTCTGGATGCGAACCATCGGCTCGACCGCTGCAGGAGAACTGATCGACTCGGGCATTTTCTACATGACTGCCTTTTACGGCATCTGGCCTACCGAGCAAGTGATCGCGGTCGCTATCGCGCAGTACTTTCTGAAAACCGGCTGGGAAGTTGTGATGACGCCAGTCACTTATCGCGTCGTGGCGTGGCTGAAGCAAAAAGAAGCCGAGGACTACTACGACGTAGACACTAATTTTTCACCATTCAAGGTGAGCGTTTGAGGTGACGGGGCAATGGCACCTGCCCCGATAAAGAAGCTCAAATAAATCGACGCTTGAATTAATCGACGCTTAAATCAGACAGTCGCCAGCTGCAGCTTGTCCAAAGCGGCTTCCAGATGGCCAACGGTGCGCTCAACGTGCGTCAGTTTCTCCAAGCCGAACAAACCAATTCGGAACGTACGGAAGTCGGGGCGCTCTCCCACCTGTAGCGGCACACCTGCAGCCGTCTGCATGCCCAGCGCAATGAATTTTTTGCCGTTTTGAATATCCGGATCTTCGGTATAGCTCACCACCACGCAAGGTGCTTGATAGCCCGGTGCTGCCACACTCGAAAAACCCCGTGCTTCCAGCATCTTGCGTACCTGAAGACCAAGTTCAACCTGCTGCGCTTTCAGGTGGTCAAATCCATGCGATTGCGTCTCGCGCATCACATCGCGTAATACGCGCAGTGAGTCTGTCGGCATGGTGGTGTGATAGACATGCGAACCTTTTTCATAGGTCTCAACCACTTGTAACCATTTCTTAAGATCGCAGGAGTAACTCGTGCTGGTAGTGGATTCAATACGCTCGCGTGCACGCTCCGACATAGCGATCAGCGCGCAACACGGTGAGCTGCTCCAACCCTTTTGCGGCGCGCTAATCACGACATCAACCTTGGACGCTACCATATCGACCCACATCGCACCTGAGGCAATGCAGTCAAGTACGAACAATCCATCGACCGCTTGCACGGCCTCTCCCACTGCGCGCAGATACTCCGGCGGCAGAATCAGGCCTGCAGAGGTCTCAACGTGCGGCGCAAACACAACCGCGGGCTTGTGCTCTTTGATCCATGCAACCACTTCATCGATAGCGGGTGGTGCGTACTGCTGCTGAAAGCCTTCAACTTCTGGCGATGAAGTAATGACATGCAGTTGATCAGAGATGTGGCCCATCTCAAAGATTTGTGTCCAGCGATAGCTGAACCAACCGTTTCGAATAACCAGGCATTTGCGACCCGTCGCAAATTGGCGAGCTACCGCCTCCATGCCATAGGTACCACTGCCCGGGACCACCACCGCAGATTTGGCGTGATAAACCTCTTTCAGAATGCTGGAGATGTCATTGATCACCCCCATGAAAGATTTGGACATGTGGTTCAGTGACCGATCGGTGTACACCACCGAAAATTCGAGCAGACCGTCTGGGTCAACGTGGGGTAGCAAGCCTGGCATGACTATCCTGTTAGCAAAGTAATTATGAAATCGTGTTTGCAAAGCTGCAAATAGATGCGAAGTTTATCAGACCTGCTCACACGAATCGGACCCACCCCTAGCAAATCCGCAGGAATACGACGAAAAACATCTGCGCGCGCTTCCGCAACTCGCTTTAGAATTCAGCCCCCTACGACAAAACATTATTGGAGACATATGGAAAGCGATATCGAAATTGCTCAAAAGGCAAAAATGAACAAGGTGATCGATGTCGCCGCCGGACTGGGTATTCCTGAGGACGCAATCGAGCCCTACGGCCACTACAAAGGCAAGGTGTCACTCAGCTACCTCGAGACACTGAAGAACCGCCCGAATGGCAAATTAGTTTTAGTGACCGCGATCAGCCCGACGCCTGCGGGTGAAGGCAAGACCACGACAACCGTTGGTCTGGGTGATGCACTCAACAAAATCGGTAAGAAGGCTGTGATCTGTTTACGTGAACCTTCACTCGGTCCGGTATTTGGCGTGAAAGGTGGCGCAGCCGGCGGTGGCCATGCGCAAATCGTGCCGATGGAAGATATCAATCTGCACTTCACCGGTGATTTCTCCGCAATTGCGCTTGCCAATAATTTGTTGGCAGCGATGATCGACAACCATATCAATCACGGCAATACACTCGATATTGATCCGCGTCGTATTACCTGGAAGCGGGTCGTTGATATGAATGACCGCGCGCTGCGCGACATTATTGTTGGCATCGGCGGCACCGCCAACGGTTTCGTACGGCAGGATGGATTCGACATCGTGGTGGCCTCCGAGGTGATGGCGATTTTCTGCCTTGCCACCTCAGTGCAGGATCTAAAGCAGCGACTCGGCGATATTGTCATCGGCTACACCCGTGATCAAAAGCCGGTTCATGCGCGTGACCTCAACGCCCATGGCGCGATGACAGTGCTCTTGAAAGACGCGCTGCAACCGAATCTGGTACAGACATTGGAGAACAATCCTGCGTTTGTGCATGGCGGCCCGTTCGCCAACATCGCGCATGGATGTAACTCAGTCATCGCGACACAAAGCGCGCTCAAGCTGGGCGAGTATGTTGTCACCGAGGCCGGTTTCGGCGCGGATCTGGGTGCGGAAAAATTCATTGACATCAAGTGCCGCAAAACCGGTCTCACGCCTTCGGCGTGTGTGCTGGTGGCGACCATCCGTGCGCTGAAATACCACGGCGGCAAGGATGTCAAAGAACTGAACAGCGAAGACCTGGATGCCCTGAAAAAAGGCTTGGTCAATCTCGAGCGTCATGTCGATAACGTGACGAATAACTACGGTTTGCCCTGCGTCGTGTCGATCAACCGTTTCACCGCCGATACCGATGCGGAAATCGCACTGGTAACGGAACGCATGAAAGCACTGGGCGTGAACGTGGTGTTGGCCGAGCATTGGGCCAAAGGTGGTGCTGGTGCGGAAGCGCTTGCGCATGAAGTGGTTCGTTTGTCAGAGCGTAGCGGCTCGCACAAATTGGTCTATGAGGACAGCGACTCTCTGCTCGAGAAAATGAAGAAAGTCGCCACCAAGATCTACGGTGCATCGGACGTCACGGCTTCTGCCAAAGTCAAGCAGCAACTCAAGTCGTTCGAAGAAGCAGGCTACGCGCATTACCCGATCTGTGTCGCCAAGACACAATCATCATTTAGTACCGATGCCACCTCGCGTGGTGCACCAAGCGGTCATGTGGTCAATGTGCGCGAAGTCAGATTAGCGGCTGGCGCGCAGTTCATCGTGATGATCTGCGGTGACATCATGACGATGCCTGGCCTGCCAAAGGTACCCAGCGCCGTGAAGATCGATATCGACGACCATGGCAAGGTCGTGGGCCTGTTCTGATTCAGCCGAGCATCGTCTCATCGTTTGCAGTCAGCCCCGCTGCCACCCCACGTAGGGTGGTAGCGGGCAGTACAGTACTCCATCGCTGCTTTGATATTCACGGGGTTCGCGCGACAATCAGGCCATGACACTCGAACCTGAAGCGCTACAGGCCTTGTGGCTCACTGCCAAAGTCTCGGCAGTGGTTACCCTCATTCTGCTCGTACTGGGTACACCCATCGCCTGGTGGCTTGCTCGCACCCGATCGCGCTTGAAAGCGCCGATTGCTGCAGTCGTCGCACTACCCTTAGTGCTACCGCCCACGGTACTTGGTTTTTATCTTTTGCTTGCCATGGGACCGAACGGCTTTGCGGGCCGGCTCACCGAGTCGCTTGGCCTTGGACTGCTGCCATTCACCTTTTGGGGGTTGGTGGTCGCATCGGTGTTCTACTCTTTACCTTTCATGGTGCAGCCACTGCAAAGCGCTTTCGAAGCCATCGGACGCCGTCCACTAGAGGTGGCAGCTACCTTGCGTGCAACACCATTCGACGCATTTTTCAGTGTCGTGGTCCCGATGGCGTCACCCGGATTTTTAACCGCATCCGTGATGAGCTTTGCCCACACCGTCGGTGAATTCGGTGTTGTGCTGATGATCGGTGGCAATCTCGCTGGCGAAACCCGCGTCGCCTCAGTTCAGATTTATGACTATGTCGAAGCGATGCAGTATGAGCACGCGCATGCAATGGCTGCCGTACTGATTGGGTTCTCGTTCATTGTTCTGCTGCTGCTGCATCTGTTGCGCCCGAAATCGCAGAGCACGCCCTGAGATGAGCCTCCATCTTCAATTCAATCTAACGCGCGCTGATTTCGCGCTGAATGTCGACCTGCAGTTGCCGGGTCGCGGTGTGACTGCGCTATTCGGACCCTCGGGCTGCGGCAAGACCACGCTGCTACGCTGTATCGCCGGGCTGGAGCGTGCTGCTGGTTCGCTGACAGTGAATGACCAACTATGGCAGGACGTAAACTACTGCATGCCGACCCATGAGCGCGCGCTCGGCTATGTGTTTCAGGAAGCGAGCTTGTTTCCTCATCTCTCGGTACGAGGCAACCTGGAATACGGCATGAAACGTATCGGCACGCAGCAGAAGGTCGCGACTGATCCGATTATTGATTTACTGGGGATTCGATCGCTCCTTGATCGACAGCCCGATGGTTTGTCGGGAGGTGAACGTCAACGAGTCGCCATCGCGCGCGCGCTCGCGGTTGATCCCAAGCTGTTACTGATGGATGAGCCATTGGCTGCGCTGGACCTGAAACGCAAACAGGAAATACTTCCTTATCTCGATCGGTTGCAGGCAACATTACAAATTCCGATACTGTATGTGACGCACTCGCCCGACGAGGTGGCGCGCTTGGCTCATTATGTGGTGGTAATGGAGGAAGGGCGGGTCATCGGTAGCGGAGATCTCGCCGAGACCTTGTCGCGACTAGATCTGCCGGTGCGCCTGGGTGATGAACCGGGCGTGGTGATTGAATCGCGGGTCGGCAGCATTGAGCCTACCTGGCACTTGACACGGCTGGATTTTGATGGTGGCTCTGTCTGGATTCGTGATCCGGGTATGTCGGTTGGCGAGCGCGCGCGACTTCGTATTCTTGCCAGCGATGTCAGCTTGGCGCGGGAGCAGCCTGGCAAGAGCAGTATCCAGAATGTGCTGCAGGGCCGGATTGATGGTATCCGTCATGATGAACAACCAGGGCTCGCACTGGTGCGGGTCAGCATGGGTAGCACCGCCCTGCTCGCCCGCATCACCCAGCGCGCAGTAGCCGAATTAGCGCTGCAGGTAGGCGATAGCGTGTGGGCACAGGTAAAATCGGTCGCGCTAGCACGCTAATCATTGACGCCAGATGCGCATTACCCTATTGATTCGAGTTGTTCTGTTAACGGCGCTATGCCTTACGGGGTCCTATGCGCATGCCAGCAAGCTGCTGTTCAATTGCCGTGGTTACATGCCGATCTATCTGGGCAGTTGGGTTCCGATTAATCCTGACCCCACAGAATTTGATCCGCTCGCCATCGAAGTCGATGAAACCACCAAGATGACTAGCTTCGTGTTGACGATGGTTGGTCGGGTAAATTTTGCGACCAAGGTCAGCGAAGCACATATCAAAGGCGCGATCGCTTATAAAAAATTGATGATCGACGACATGATCGAGTTCATCGATTTCCATCTGAACCGGGGCACCGGTGAGGTCAATATCACCGCGCTGCAAAAATCTCCCCGCACTGGCCGCATGCTGTACCGGGGTAAGTGCAACTTGTACAAGCCGCCGTTCTAGATTTTGATGAGCACCCTATGCGACAAAAAGGATCGGTATCGCAAGATACCGACCCTTTGACTTGGCGTCCCCACGGGGATTCGAACCCCGGTACTCACCGTGAAAGGGTGATGTCCTAGGCCTCTAGACGATGGGGACAAAATTTGCCCGGACTACATGGCCTTTGCTGCACGCCGAAGTACCCAAAACTCAGTGGTGGAGGTAAGCGGGATCGAACCGCTGACCTCTTGCATGCCATGCAAGCGCTCTCCCAGCTGAGCTATACCCCCGTGTGCAGCAGGACCGCAATTATAGCCATTTCTTTGAATGTCTGACAATCCGACGCGAAAACTATTTCAGATGGGGCGCCAACCGGTACAGCACCACCTCCCGACCAAACAAAGCCAAGACCGCATCGACGGAGGGCGTTTGCAGCTGCCCGGTGACCACTAGCCGAAGCGGCATCGCCAGCTGCGGCATCTTCATCGAATGATCGGTAATCACCTGCTTGATCAGCCCCGCAATCGCTTCTTTGGTCCAATCAATGCGCTGTGCAGCCTGGGCAAAACTAGTCAGGGCAGCACGCGCGGCGTCGGTTAGATGCTGGGCCATCAATGCAGGATCAGGGTTCGGCTCGCGGTAGAAGAGCATCATCGCATCTGCCAATTCATTTACCGTGTTGGCACGATCCTTCAACAGCGCAATCACATCCTCCAAGGGCGGCGCATTGTCCAAGCGGGCACCATCTCGCATCAACTGCGGCATGGCCAGCGCCGCCAAACGCGCATTATCGCTTTGCTTGATGTAGTGATTATTCAACCACGCCAGCTTCTCGGGGTTGAACTGTGCGGGCGATTTCGTCAAATGATCGAGATCGAACCACTCACAAAACTGCGCCATGCTGAAAATCTCATCATCCCCATGGCTCCAGCCCAATCGCGCGAGGTAATTCAGCATCGCCTCGGGCAGATAGCCTTGTACCGGGTACTCCATCACGCTGACCGCGCCATGGCGTTTGGATAATTTCTCGCCATCGGCGCCGAGAATCATGGGTACATGACCATAAATCGGCAATTGCGCACCCAAGGCTTTCAGGATGTTGATTTGTCTCGGCGTGTTGTTCACATGGTCATCGCCGCGAATCACATGGGTGATACGCATATCCCAATCGTCGACCACCACACAAAAGTTGTACGTGGGCGTGCCATCGGGGCGTGCAATCACCAAATCGTCCAGCTCGCGATTGGAAATCGTAATGGTGCCCTTGACCGCGTCATCCCAACTGACATCGCCATCGAGCGGATTACGGAATCGCACCACCGGCTTCACACCCTCAGGCACTTGCGGCAACACCTTACCGGGCTCGGGTCGCCAGGTACCGTCATAACGAGGCTTCTCGCCTGCCGCGCGTTGGCGAGTACGCATCGCCTCGACTTCCTCCGGTGAGCAGTAACAGTGGTACGCGCTTCCTTCAACCAGCATCTGCGCAATCACTTCGCGATAGCGATCCATGCGCTGCATCTGATAAAAAGGCCCTTCATCGTGCTGCAAACCCAGCCATTGCATGCCATCGATGATGGCCTTCACAGCCTCGGGCGTTGAACGCTCGAGGTCGGTGTCTTCGATACGCAAAATAAAAGTGCCACCGAAGCGTCGAGCATAGGCCCAAGCAAACAGCGCAGTACGTGCGCCGCCGAGATGCAAATAGCCGGTGGGACTCGGCGCAAAGCGGGTACGGACAGTCATGGAATGGCTCGCAAGGCAAAAGCCGACATTCTAGCCGCAGCAACGGCCATGCCCCGCGCTGATAGAATCGCGGTTTACCCTTCGCCAGATTGAACGCAATGAGCACGACTGCCGCCCGTCCTGCGCCCCGCCAGTTGTTTGTGACGACGGCGCTGCCCTACGCGAACGGCCCATTCCACATTGGCCACATCATGGAATACATCCAGGCAGACATCTGGGTGCGGTTCATGCGACTGCGTGGCAATGAGGTGCATTTTGTGTGTGCGGATGATGCTCACGGCGCGCCGATCATGATCGCGGCTGAAAAAGCGGGGGTCACACCGCAAGACTTCGTGGCCAATATTGCCGCTGGCCGCAAGGCCTATCTGGATGGCTTCCATATTTCATTCGACAACTGGCATAGCACTGACGGCCCGGAAAATCATTTTCTGTCGCAGGAAATCTATCGCCGCCTGCGTGACAAGGGGCTGATCGCCACACGTACGATCGATCAGTTCTACGATCCGGTGAAGAATATGTTCTTGCCCGATCGTTACATAAAAGGTGAATGTCCAAAATGTGGCGCGCAAGATCAGTATGGTGATGCCTGTGAGGTGTGTAGTGCAGTCTATGCCCCCACCGAGCTGAAGAAGCCCTACTCCACGCTGACCGGTGCTACGCCGGTCATGAAAAGCTCGGAGCATTATTTTTTCAAATTGTCAGACCCGCAGTGCGTTGAATTTCTGCGTGCTTGGGCGCTCGATTCGCAACGCCTGCAGCCAGAAGTCGCCAACAAGGCGCGCGAGTGGCTTGAAGGCGATACTGGGCTCGGCGATTGGGATATCTCGCGCGATGCGCCCTATTTTGGTATCGAGATCCCCGATGCACCCGGCAAGTATTTTTATGTCTGGCTGGATGCGCCGATTGGCTACCTGGCTTCACTCAAAAATTATTTCGCTCGTACCGGTCGTGACTTTGATGCGTTCCTCTCAGACCCGTCGACCGAGCAGTACCACTTCATCGGTAAAGACATTACCTACTTCCACACCCTGTTTTGGCCGGCGATGCTGAAGTTTGCCGACTTCAAGGTGCCGAACAATGTTTTTGTGCATGGCTTCATCACCGTCAGCGGTGAAAAAATGTCGAAGTCGCGCGGCACCGGTATTTCTCCGCTGCGCTACCTAGACATTGGCATGAATCCGGAATGGCTGCGTTACTACATCGCGGCCAAGCTGAACGCGCGGGTTGAAGATGTCGACTTCAATCCGGATGATTTCATCGCACGTGTTAATAGCGATCTGATCGGTAAGTACATCAATATTGCCAGCCGTGCGGCTGGCTTCATTGCTAAAAAATTCGACGGCAAGCTATCAATGGCGTGGGCAACCCATGACGACAGCTTCTTGTCTGCATTGCGTGGTGCGGCCGACGAGGTCGCGAATCTGTATGAAGCGCGTGACTATGGCAAGGCGCTGCGTCTGGTGATGGAACTGGCCGATCATGTGAATGCCTACGTCGATGCCAACAAGCCGTGGGAGCTCGCCAAAGACCCGGCGAATAACGCACGCACCCAGGAAGTGTGCTCGCGGCTACTGGAGGCTTTCCGCATTCTCACGCTGTATCTGAAGCCCGTACTGCCAGCACTGGCTGCGCAAGTCGAAACGCTGCTTAACATCGCGCCTTTGCAATGGCCTGATGCCAACCGCTCGCTGCCAGATCAGCATGCCGTTAATCCCTACTCGCACCTGATGACACGTGTTGAACCAAAGATGCTGGATGCGTTGTTCGAGCCCCCCGCTGCACCTGCCGAGGAAAATGCTGAAATGACGAACGAAGCGATTGAATCGATCGAAGCAATCGATACCGAGATAAAGATCGATGATTTCCTGAAAATTGATCTGCGGGTGGCGCACATTGTTGACTGCGCATTCGTCGATGGCTCCGACAAACTGCTTCGGCTTACCTTGGATGTAGGCGAGGGCCGCTTGAGGAATGTTTTCTCAGGGATCAAGTCAGCCTATCAACCAGAGCAGCTGAAGGGCAAGTTGACCGTCATGGTTGCCAATCTGGCACCGCGCAAAATGAAATTCGGGGTCTCGGAAGGCATGGTGCTGGCCGCCAGCGCCAAAGATGAGTCCGCTGAGCCCGGGTTGTATATCTTGGAACCATGGCCTGGCGCCAAGCCCGGCATGCGCATCCGCTGAGAGTAGAATACGGCCTCTTGATTGCCCTAGATGCCCGCCATGCCACTGTTCAATAAACAAGAGAATCGGCCTCTTGATTGCCCTAGATGCCCGCCATGCCACTGTTCAATAAACAAGCGTCGTATGTCTCCGAAGTCACCCGCTTTATCACCGAGCTGAAGAAGAGCCACCCCACGCTCGAGGCCGAGCAGCTAGCCGGTCGCGCCCGCCTTTGGGATAAACAAAAAATCGATCTGGAAGAAATGCGCCGCACCCAGGAATCGCGGGTCAAGCAAAAGGCCTATGTATACCAAAGCGAGTAAGGCCATCACGTGGAAACCAGTACCGAGATCAACAACGAATCACAGGAAGTGATTGATGGTGTAGCGTTTGCCAAATTGTACGGCGAACCGCTATTCAAACTGCCCAACGATCTCTACATACCACCTGATGCACTTGAGGTTTTTCTCGAGGCCTTCGAGGGTCCGCTCGACCTGTTGCTGTATCTGATCCGTAAACAGAATTTCAATATTCTGGATATTCCACTGGCAGCGGTGACGCTGCAGTACCTGGAGTACATTGAGCATATACGTCAGCGCAATCTTGAGCTCGCCGCCGATTATCTGCTGATGGCGGCGATGCTCATAGAGATTAAATCGCGCATGCTGCTGCCCGCTAAAAAGATCGAGGGCGAGCAGGAAGCGCTCGATCCACGCGCCGAGCTGGTGCGAAAGCTGCTGGAATATGAACAGATCAAGCTGGCTGCGTTTCAGCTCGACACCTTGCCACAAGTCGGGCGCGACTTTGTGCGCACGCAGGTATATATCGATCAGACCGTGGTGACGCGCTTCCCGGATGTCGAGATCGCTGATCTGCAAGCAGCATGGAATGACTTACTGCGTCGCGCCAAGCTCACCGAAAGGCATACCATCACGCGTGAAGAGCTTTCTGTACGAGAGCATATGACGCAAATTTTGCGCAAGCTGCAAAACGCTAAATTTATTGAGTTTCAGGATTTGTTCGAAACCTCGCGGGGTGTGCCGGTAGTGGTGGTGAATTTCATCGCATTGCTTGAGCTGGCAAAAGAAACGCTGATCGAGATCACGCAGGCCGAGGCATTTGCGC
The DNA here is from genome assembly GCA_016868055.1 of Betaproteobacteria bacterium. Classification (GTDB taxonomy): domain Bacteria; phylum Pseudomonadota; class Gammaproteobacteria; order Burkholderiales; family Burkholderiaceae_D; genus Pernthalerella. Next base: position 1,613 of record VGHX01000017.1, on the reverse strand, counting down.
CTATCTATGTGCGTCTCTCATACTCGCCGAACTGATGCGCTGCGCCCGATCTGAAATGATCGCCACAAGGGCACCCATCGGCACCTTCGAAACTGATTCACGATGAAAATCATCTCGTCGATTGCAGAGCTTCACGACCAGCTGCGGGGCCAGTTGCGTACTTCCTTCGTGCCTACTATGGGTAATCTGCATGATGGTCATTTGTCGCTGATGCGCTTAGCGCGCAAGCACGGTGACCCGGTGGTTGCATCGATATTTGTGAATCGTCTTCAGTTTGGTCCAAACGAAGACTTCGATAAGTACCCGCGCACCTTCGCCGCCGATGTTGAGAAGCTCGAGAAAGAAGGTTTATATGTGCTGTTCGCGCCAACCGAAAAAGATATTTATCCCGAGCCCCAGGAGTTCCGGATTCAGCCCCCGGATGATCTGGGTAATATTCTTGAAGGGCACTTCCGACCCGGGTTTTTTACCGGTGTCACTACGATTGTGATGAAACTCTTTTCTTGCGTACAGCCGCGTGTTGCGGTGTTCGGCAAAAAAGATTATCAGCAGCTGATGGTTGTACGGAATATGGCGAGGCAGTTTGCTTTACCTACCGAGATCGTAGCCGCTGAGACCTACCGTGCCAAGGATGGCTTGGCGCTGTCGTCGCGCAACGGTTACTTATCTGAGCATGAACGTGCCGAGGCTCCCACCCTGTTTCGTGAACTGAATCGGGTCGCTCGTGCCAAGGATGGCTTGGCGCTGTCGTCGCGCAACGGTTACTTATCTGAGCATGAACGTGCCGAGGCTCCCACCCTGTTTCGTGAACTGAATCGGGTCGCTGACGCGCTCCGCAGCGGCGATCTCGATGTATCGCTGCTGGAGAAAAGTGCGATTGAGCGCCTAGGTCAACGAGGCTGGCAACCCGATTACCTTGCAATCAGAAAACGTAGCGATCTCCAGCCGCCAACCGCGGGTGATCTGGCAACTCATCAACCGCTGGTCATACTCGCAGCGGCCAAACTCGGCTCGACCCGTTTGATCGATAACCTCGAGGTCTGATCACCTAATCAGCGCCTCTCGCGAACGAGGCACGGTCAATTGATCCAGCGATACACAAGGAAAAAGACATGCAAGCCGATGTAATGGAAAAAATGCGGCAGGTCTTTGCAGGCACGTTGCCCGATCATCTGGGATTCGAATTTGTCTCAGCCGAAGACGGCCGCATCAAAGCGGGCTTTACTATCCAGCGCCATCATCTCGCACCCAATGGGTTCCTGCACGCGGCATCGATCATCATGCTAGCTGATAGCTGCTGCGGGTTTGGTTGCATGATGCACCTGCCCGATGGCGCTTCGAGTTTCACCACCATAGAAATCAAGAGTAATCATCTTGGCACGGCGCGTGACGGCTGGGTTGATTGCGAGGCGAGCCCGGTACATCGTGGACGCACTACTCAGGTGTGGGACGCAACGGTGAGCGCCGCAGGAAAAACCATTGCGCTGTTTCGCTGTACTCAGATGATTCTTTGGCCAAAGGCTTGATAACAGTAGTAACTATAAGAATACGGCCGGATTTGAAGCTGACGTATTTGAGCCTTCCGTATTTGAGCCTTCCGTATTTGAGTCTGC